>JANPOW010000389.1:0-2326 GCA_031428185.1 Betaproteobacteria bacterium
GCGTGGCAAGTCGGTGCGCACCACCGTGCCCGATGCCAAGGCGGCGTGCCCGCTGGATCGGGTGAACCGGCAGTTCCAGGCGGATCGGCCCAACCAGCTATGGGTGGCGGACTTCAGCTACGTCTCGACCTGGCCTGCCCGAGAGGCAGCGCAGCAGTAGGGTTGAACCATGAGTACATGGCCCAACCGGGGGGGGCCTCCGGCGGCCCCTGCGGGGGGTTCAAAGTGAGAGAGTCCCGGAAGCCAAGCAAGCAACTTGAGCGTCAGACCAACCCGGTCTGACTCAAGCCAACAGGCCTCCTCGAAACCCGGTGCGGTTGAGTTGACGGTGCCAAGTGGCACGGTGCTGCGCATGATTGACCCGGTCTACCGGCAGCTGCAGGCCTTGCATCGGCAGCGGCACCGTGGCCCACACGCCAATCACTGACAGCCACTGTGCGCTGCACCGCCGCTGCCGCCGTGGCACTTGTAGTGCTGGCCGGCCGGGCCAGCGGCCTGCAGGCGCAAGTGTCAGCGCAGATCGGCCGCGACTACGTCCACGACAGGCGCTTGTCCTCAGGCGGCGGCATGGCCTGCGTCACCTGCCATGTGCCTGGCCAACCAGGCGGTGGCGCCACGCACCCACACCCGGGCCGGCGCCGTGCTCACGGCCGCTGCCGCGGTGCCACCCGGCTGGCCAGCGGCGCGGGCTGGTAGCTTGGCAAAAAGCGGCAGCCGCTGGCCTGTTCGGGCGGCAAGGCCGCGCAGCGGCTGGCCAGGCTGGCCGGTGTGGGCGCCGCGCCGCCATCCACCCAGTCCAGCAAGGCGGGCAGGGCGCTGAGGTAGGCGGCGTCGGTCAGGTAGCTGTGGCTGGCGTCGCTGGTGAAGGCCTGCACCAGATGGCCGCTGGTGCCGGCCTGGGTCATGGTGTCGCGCCAGGTGGATTCCAGCTCGACAAACGCCACCGGGTCAAACACCGCATGCAGGGCCAGCACCGGCACGGTGATGCGGCCGGTGGGGTCGGTGTCGGCGGCCAGGGTGGCCACGGCGCGGGGGTCGGCCGGGTAGCGCAGCACGGCCTGGTTGAGCGCCGCGTCGTCGCCAGACCCGCTGTAAACCGCGCCGATGTTGCCAAACGGGTTGGCACCGCCGGTGCGCTGTTGCACGATGTCCTGAAAGTGCCAGGTGGCCCAGTTGAGGTGGCCCAGCAGGGCGGACTCGGGCACCCGGATGACGGCCAACAGGGTTTGCAGTTTGTGCTGCTGGCTGGCCGTGCGCAGCGCGCTGGGCTGGCGCAGGCCAAGGCAGGCATCCACCCTGGCGGCCAGTGCAGCGTGGGTCAACGGGTTGCCGGGCGGCAGGCCCATCCACAGCGGGTAGGCCGGCTCATCCACCCGCGGGTGGTTGCCGCACAGGTGCTGGTAGACCACGCGCAAATCCAGCCGAAAGTCATACGAGCGGCTGCCGCCGCCCAGCACACCGCTGGTCAGCAGCACGGCGTCGTATGGCGGCCTGGCCGTGTTGCCGCTGCCCAAGGCGCGGCCAAACAGGTCGGCACCCGTGGCCGCCACGCTGGCGCCCCAGGATTGGCCGTGCAGTACGGTGCGCTTGGGCTGGGCGATGTGCTGCACAAAGATCCGGCGCAGCCGCTCGGTGTCCGCGGCCGCTGCATGCACCGCCACTCCGCCCTGGCGGTAGGTGGACCCGGCCCAGGCATGGCCGGCACGCAGCACCACAGCCCAGCGTTGCAGGTCTTGCGCGGTGCGCTCCGCACGCGGCGCGCCCAGCTCGGGCCCGCCGTGGGCATGCAGCACCAGCACACCAGACCAGGCCGGCGGCAGCGCAATCAGGTAGTGCGCGCCTGCGCTGTCGGTGCCGGCCAGGCAGCGGCTGTGGCCGGGCAGGCCGCTGGGGCAGGGCTGCGCTGCGGGGGGCGCCTCAGCGCGTGCGCTGTCTGGCGCAGGGCCAGCGGCGCCGGTTGGGTTGGCGGTTGGGCTTGCGGTTGGGCTTGCGGCTGTGCTTGCGGCCGACATGCCTGCCGGCCTGCCCGGCAGCAGCGGCACGCTGCTGCTGCAGGCGGCCAGCAGCAGCACGCTGGTGGCCGCCAGGCGCTGGTGCCACGCCGGCAGGTGCTTCTGGCTTTGCATGGGTGTGCTGGGGCTTGCTGGGCAGCGCGGGCGGTTGCCGCAGCGCGACAGTCTAGGAGCCTGTCGGCGCAGCACCGCTGCCGGCGGCATGCAGCAGTTGCGCCACCACGGCCAGCGCGATCAGCTCGGGTTGTTTGCCGCTGATGCCGGCCAGGCCGATGGGGCAGATCAGGCGGGTCAGGCTGCTTGCAGGCACACCA
>JANPOW010000390.1:0-11435 GCA_031428185.1 Betaproteobacteria bacterium
TTGTCCCATAGTTGAACTATGGGCCTGCAAATCCGGCAAAAACTGTCCTCGCTGGGGCCGTTTCTCGCTATCGACGCCCCAAGCCCGACAGGCTCCTAGGCCGGCCCAGCCCAGTCCAACCCAACCGGGCTGGCTGCCACAATCCCGCCGCCATGACTGAGACCCAATCCCTGCCCAACCTGCTGGCCGCTCTGGCCCACCCCACCGCGCTGCTGGAGATGGCCTTGCTGCTGGCCTGTCTGGCCGTGGCCTGGTTGATCAGCACCCGGTTGCGGCCCAAGGGTGACGCGGTGGGCATCTGGTTTGGCGCCCGCGGTTTTGACGGCGTGTTGTTCCCGCTGCTGGCCTTGGCCCTGGCGGTGCTGGCCCGGGTGGGGCTGCGCGGGCCGCTGGGTGTGCTGTTTGGTGGGCAGGGGCCGGTGGCGGTGTTTCAACTGGCCGTGCCGGTGCTGGTGAGCTTGTGTGTGATCCGCATCACCGCGCGGGTGTTGCATGCGGCTTTCCCCGGTTTGGCCCTGGTGCGGGCGGCCGAGCGCACGCTCAGCTGGGGGGTTTGGGGCGCCACCGTGTTGTGGCTGACCGGGCTGCTGCCGGTGGTGCTGGGTGAGATGGAGGTCATCAGCTGGAAGATCGGCGGCAGCCCGGTCAGCCTGCGCAGTCTGCTGGAGGGTGCGCTCAGCGCGGTGGCGGTGATGCTGGTGATGTTGTGGCTGTCGGCCACCATCGAGCAGCGCCTGCTGCGGGCGTCCAGCGTCAATTTGAGCGTGCGCAAGATTGCCGCCAACGGCACCCGCGCGGTGCTGTTGCTGGTGGGCTTGCTGGTGGCCATGTCGGCAGCCGGCATCCCGCTCGGGGCCTTGAGTGTGCTGGGCGGGGCGGTGGGGGTGGGCATCGGCCTGGGCCTGCAAAAGCTGGCGGCCAACTACGTGTCGGGCTTTGTGATCCTGGCCGAGCGCAGCCTGCGCATCGGCGATGTGGTCAAGGTGGACAACTTTGAGGGCCGCATCACCGACATCAGCACCCGCTACACCGTGATCCGTGCGGCGAACGGGCGTGAATCCATCGTGCCCAACGAGATGATGATCACCCAGCGGGTGGAGAACTGCTCGTTCGCTGACCCCAACGTGGCCCTGACCAGCGTGGTGCAGGTGGCCTACGGCACTGATCTGCCGGCCCTCAGTCCGCAACTGGTGGCGGCGATGGCCGCAGTGCCCCGCGTGCTGGCCGACCCCGGCCCGGCAGTGCAGTTGTCGGCCTTTGCGGCCGACGGCCTGGAGCTGACGTTGGTGTTCTGGGTGGCCGACATCGAGAACGGCCAGGGCAATGTGCGCAGCGACATCAACCTGGCGGTGCTGGCGGCATTGGACGCGGCCGGGGTGGAGATCGCGTTCCCGCAGCGGGTGTTGCGGTTGGTGGGGCCGGCTGGCGGCCCGCCAGCAGACCCGGCAGCCCTGCCCAGCGCGCCGGCAACACAGCCGCCACGGGCGGCCTGAGGCACCAGCCCGCGCTGCAGCACCCGGCGGCACGCGTCGCTGCAGCACCCAGCCGCAACGCTTCGCTGCAGCACCCGGCGCAGACCGGTGAGGTGCCACACCGCGCTGGTTATTGCGCCGGCTCTCCAGCGCCTGCGCAGCCACCTGCGCCAGGCAACGCAGACACTCGGGCTGTTGCGGCTGCAACTGGCGCGGCTGGGTGTGTGCGGTGGTGGGCGCCAGTGCGGGCGCCTGGTGGCTCAAAGCCAGTAGCCGCCCAGGCCGTAGGCGTCGTGCAGGCGTTCTTCGTCGGCGCGGTGCAGGGTGATGCTTTCGTCGTACTCGGGGCTGGCCTTGACCTGGGCGCGCGTGAGCTTGGTGTAGACGGTTTTCTCGGCCCAGTCGATGCGGTCGATCCAGCGGGTGGACAGCAGCACCTTCTTGCCACCCGGCCACCAGTTGCGGGTGTCGACCACCAGGTAGCGCACGGCCCAGGATTCATCGTCGATCAAAAAATCATGCACATGACCGATGCTGTCGTCGCTGGCCTGGATGTCGTAGCCGGTGATCACCGCGCTGCTGCGCAGATGCACGTCCTCGGGCAGCACCTGGGCCTCGCGGGCGTCAATCTCCGCCTGTGTCTCCACCGCGTTAGGCAGATTGGGTGGCAATAGCGGCAAGGCGCTCATGGCCCACATCTCGCCACCGGTCCAGTACTCGGGGTAGTTGTAGTAGCGCAGGTAGTCTTGCTCGTGGCGGCGTGAGACGGGCTGGTGGGTGTCCACCGATGGGCTCATTTCAACCTGCTGGCGCGTCAGCGCCACGTCGATGGTCTTGCCGCTGCCGAGTGCCTGGCGCACCGCGTAGGGTGAGATCAGCACCTCGCGGCCGGACAGCCAAGTGCCGGTGTCCACCACCAGGTAGCGCACCGCCCAGGCCTGGTCGTCAAAGTAGGCGTCCTTGACATGGCCGATTTCACCGTCGCTGGCGCTGATGGTGGAGCCGGCGATGTGGCCGAGTGTGTTGAGCATCTGGTCTCTCCTGCAATGGTCGGGCTGTCAGCTTGCGCCGGCCGCTGCGCAGGGGGTGTAGGACGTTGGCCTCTCGTCTTGCCGGTGTTTTGGCTACAGCATGCTGGTCTGCGTGGGCTGGCCCAGCAGCAGGCGGCCGGTCAGCTCAAACGTGGCCTCACTCACCATCGTGTGCTGGCTGGCCACCTGCACATTGCGCAGGCAGCGCTGCAGGGGCGCATCGGCAAATACCGCGTTGCCGCCGGCCAGGGTGTAGCGCTTTGTCAGCACTGCCACCGCGCTGTGTACCGCGTGCGTGGCGGCCAGGCGCAGGTCAACGCCGGCAGTGCAGCGGCAGGGCGCTGGTGCTGACATTGGCGTTGTCGGCTGTGCCTTGCTGGGCGGCCAACCAGGCGCTGTTGATGCTGGCCAGCAGGGCACAGCCTGCGGCACCGTGCGGCCGGCCTGGCCGATGAAGGCATCCAGCGCCTCTTTCGAACAGCGAGGCCCAGCGGCCCAGCGGCACAAAGGCGTTGTGTACTTCAAATTCACATCGGTGGCGGTCCTGGGGCGCCCCAGCGGGGGTGGCTGGATGTTGCGGGCGCGGCCTGGCTCAGGCCAGCAGGGTTTCCAGCTGCTGGGTCAACACCCCGTAGTGGGCCTTGAGTGCGGCCACCTGGGCCAGCAGCGCGTGGCGCTGGGCCTGGGGCAGCGGCTGGGCGCGGCGCACCGCCAGCACCATCTTGTTTTTGCCGGTGTGCTCGGGCGAGATGAACTCAAACACCTGGGCGTCATAACCTGCCGACTGCAGCAGCAGCGCGCGCAGGCTATCGGTCAGCATCTCGGCCTGCTCGGCCATGTGGATGCCGTGGCGCAGCATGGGTGCCAGCAGGGCGGGTGCGCGCATCTGCGGGCGCAGTTGTTTGTGGCAGCAGGGCGAGCACAGGATGATGGCCGCGCCGCTGCGGATGCCGTGGTGCATGGCCACGTCGGTGGCGGTGTCGCAGGCGTGCAGCGCAATCATGATGTCGGTGGGCGCGGGGGCGTGGTGGCCCACGTCGCCGGTCTCGAAGTGCAGGCCTGGCAGCCCCAGGCTGGCCACCGCGCTGTTGCACAGGCTGGTCAGGTCGGCGCGCAACTCCACCCCGGTGACAGCGGGCAGCCGGCCGCTGCATGCCAGCAGGTGCTGCACCGCAAAGGTCAGATAGCCCTTGCCGGCGCCAAAGTCCAGCACGCGCACCGGCAGTGCGGGGTCACGCGCGGCCAGCGGGGATTGCTGGATGGCGTGGCCCAGCACCTCGACAAACTTGTTGATCTGGCGCCATTTGCGCGCCATCGCCGGCACCAGCCGGTGCTGCGCATCGGTGATGCCCAGCGCGCTGAGGAACGGGGTGTCCAGGCTGAGCGCGTGCTGGCGCTGGCGGTCATGGCTTTGGGGCGTGGCGGGCGTGGCGGGCGCTGTGTTGGGGCGATCGGCCGCAGCGTCTGCGCTGCCATCGGGTGCCTGCGTGCGGGCTGGCGCCAGCTTGCCGATGCGCAAGCCCCACTGGCCTTTTTTGCCCCAGGCCAACTGGATGTCATGGCCGCGTGTCACCAGATGGGCATGGTGGAAGTTGGCGGCCAGCAGGCTGCCGATCAGCGCCAGCGCGTCATCGAGCGGCAGGTTTTTGGTGAGGTCCTTGCTGCGGTGGCGCCACACCAGCGACAGGTGGTCCACCCCGCGCAGCAACAGGCGGCGCGCCAGCAGTTTGTCCAGGCCGGGCTCGGTGCCGTGCGGCCGGCCCAGGCTGAGCTTGACAAAGCTGCTGTCTGCCAGGCTGGCCTGCAAGCGGGCCAGAAAGGTGGGCAACTCTGGGGCTGCAGTGGGCAGGGGCGTGGTCATGGGCCGGATTGTGTGCGCCTGGCCAGGCGCCGCCGCCCGCCGCGCCGGCGCTGTCAATACAGCAGGTGGCGGGTGAGTGGCGGCCGGCTGCCGTCGTAGGCCTCGGGGTCGATTTTTTCAGTCGGCCGTGCGGCGCTTTGCATCTCGCCGCTGCTGGGCAGGCTGCTGGCGGCAGGCCAGTGCTCGGGCGACCAGAGCTGGGCGCGCAGCAGCGCCCGGGCGCATTGGTAGTACACGCTGTCGATCTGGACTACCAGCACGGTGGCGGGCGGTTTGCCGTCCACCGCCAGGCGTTGCAGCAGGGCGGGGTCGGTGCTGATGTGGGCGCAGCCGTTGATGCGCAGGGTCTCACTGCGCCCGGGCACCAGGCACAGCAAGGCCACACGCGGGTCGGCCACGATGTTGCGCAGGCTGTCCAGCCGCTGGTTGCCACGCCGGTCGGCCAGCAGCAGGGTGTGGTCGTCGTGCACCGTCACGGCGCAGCCGGCGTCACCGCGTGGTGAGGCGTCCAGCCCGCCCGGCCCGCTGGTGGCCAGCACCACCAGCGGGCAGGCTTGCAGCAGCGCGCGGTAGGGCGCCGTCAGGCGGGTCGTCTCTTTGCGCAGAGAGGCCTCACCCGGCTGGCCGTACAGCGTGGCCAGTTGGGCCAGGCTGTGGACCCGGTGTTGGTTCGGGTCGCGCGGCGCGGCCACCGCCTGCGTCTCAAGGCGGATGTCTGCCATTGCCACGGCGCGGATCGGTGGGCCAAAACTACCGATGTCCGGCAGGGTGGCGTTGTGGTGGGCGCGGATTTGCGCCGCGCTGGCGTGCGGCTTGTCGTGGGTGGTGTGGCCATCGGCCACCAGGGTGACGCTGTGGCCCAGCGCGGCGGCGCGGCGGGTGGTGGTGTCGACGCAAAATTCGGTGGCGTAGCCGCACAGCACCAGGTGGTCGATCTCGCGTGCGGCCAGCCAATCGGCCAGGCCGGTGCGCAAAAACGAGTCGGGTGTGGTTTTGCGCACCCGGTGGTCAGTGGCAGCTGTGTGCAAGGCGGCCGGCAGGGCCCAGCCGGCGCTGTTTGCCTGCAGCGGCGGGTTGGCGGTTTCATGCTGCACCCAGACCACCGGCACGCCAGCGGCGCGCGCCGCCGCGGTGAGCTGGTTGATGCGTTGGAGCACCAGGTCGGCCTCAAAAGGGCGCGGCGCCGGGTCAAACAGCGCGCATTGCACATCAATCACGATCAGGGCGCAGTGGGGCATGGGCGGTCCTTGCGGGGTTGGGGTTGGGTGGGCCGGTCTTGCGCTGCCCGGTGTCAGTGTTTGTGGGTTTTTTTGGCGCCGGCTTTGGGCTTTGCCTGCTTGCTGCCCGTGGCCTGGCCGGTGCGGCTTTTGCCGGCCCTGGCCTTGCTGGCCCCGGGCCGGCCGCCAGCGGCCTTGGCGCTGGCAATGCCAGTGCGGCGGTGCAGGCCTTTGCCTTTTGTCAGGCCCGCAGCCTTGCCAGCGCGGCGCGGCGCGGCTGCGCTGTCGGGATCGGCCGTGCGGGTGCCGGGGCTGGTGCTGGTGCTGGTGCTGGTGCTGGTGCTGGTGCTGGTATTGGTGTTGGTACTGGTACTGGTACTGGTACTGGTACTGGTACTGGTGCGCAGCCGGCCGTGGCTGGCCTGGGCCAGCAGGGCTTGCGGCCCCAGCCCCAACCAGCCTTGGCAGTCAGCGTGCTGCAGCGCATCGGGCACCGGCTGGTACTGCATCAGCGTGCCGCTGCCGCTGCCGGCTGCAGCGGCGTCGCCGGGCTGACCGGGCTTGCCGACAAAGCAAGGCCCCAGCGTGGCTGGCCCCAGGTCGGCCGGCTCAGCCCGCTCGGCCTGGCGCTGGATGTCGCGCAGCGGCGCATCACCCAGCACCGGGCGCAGCGCGGCCACCAGCCGGTGGGTGGCCAGCGGCGCGCTGATCGGGCCCTCATGGCGCGCCTGCGCCGGCGCCAGCAGCAGGCGCTGCAGCACGCTATCCAGGCCTGGATGGCCGGCAGCGCGCAGGGCCGCGTGCCATTGCAGGGCCAACAACTCACCGCGCAGTTCGGCCAGGCCGGCAGCGCCCGCAGCATGGGCCGGCTGGGCCGCTGCGCTGCCTGGCGCTGCAGCCAACTGGCTGATGCGCTGGTTCATGGCCTGGGCGTAGGTGGCGGCCGTCCACTGGCCGCTGCGCAGCAGAAAGCGGTGGCTGTAGTGGGCGGCCAGGCCGTCGCTGAACCAGGCGCGCAAGGCCTCATCACTGCGCCCGGTGTGCACCAGCGGGCCGAAGCGGTCAGGCACCCAGGTGCTGACCAGCGCACGGGCCAGCAGCGCGTCGGCGTCTGCGCCAGGCCAGGCCAGGTCGGCCGATGCCTGCAGGGCCAGCGCCTGGTGCCAGCTGCCGCCGGTGGCCGGGCTGTCACCCGGCAGCAGCAACAGCAGCAGCGGGGCGGCCGGGCTGCTGTCGCCCCAGAACTGGCGCTGCGCAGCCCAGGCCAACACGGCGGCCTGGCCCAGGCCGCCAATCGGCGCCAACCAGCCGCTGGCGCCGGGCCGCACCAGCGTCAACGGCAGGCCGTCGGTGGTGGATTGGAAGCGCTCCAGCGCACCGCCGGCATACAGCGCCTGCTGCACCCGCTGGCGCAGCGGCGGGCTGGCCCCGGGGTTGGTGCTGGTCAGGCGGAACAGGGCGGTTGGCCCGTCCACCTGGCCGTGGCTGCTGGCCCAGCGGGCGGGGGCGGGGCTGGCCGCGATGCCGGGCGCCGAGCTGGCTGCCGTGCTGGCCGAAGTGCTGCCCGAAGTGCTGCCATCACCGCTGTCATCTCCGCGCAACTGCACGCAGGCGCTGGGTGGGTTGCGCTCGTCCACCTCCTCAGGCACCGGCAGCACCGCCAAGCCGGCCAGTGCAAACCAGCCTGGCGCCAGGCGCACGCTGCCGCCTTGGGCGGCGTCAGTGGGGCCGCTGTAGCGCCAGCGCAGGTGTACCCGCTCACCGGGTGCATGGGCCACGGTGCGCAGCTGGGGTGCATCGGGCACGGCTTGCAGCCGGCTGGGGCCTGCGCTGCCCGCCGTGTTGGCGCTGTCGGGCAAGCCTTGCCCGGTGCTGTCCTGCAAGCCAGCCCAGCCGCCCGGCAGCCGCAACACGCTGCGGCTGCGCGGGCCGGCGTCAAATGCCATGTCAACCCACAGTTGTGGCGCGGCACCGTCGCGCGGGCGGGTGACTTGCAACTGCCACAGCAGGCTGCAGCCGGTGGGTTCATCTGCGGCGGCTGTGGCCAAGGCCGGGGCCAGGCCCAACACCGCAGAAAGCAGCGCGGCCAGCCTCGGCAGCAGGCGCCGGTGGGTGGCTTGCGGGCCATGCAACCGGGCCATCACGCTGGCCACGCGGTGTGCAACAGCGGGGCCGGCTTGGCCGTAGCAGGGGGTGGGTTGGGCTGGCATCGGGTGGGGCATAAACCAGCCGGAAAACCGGCCCGCGCCCCGCATCAAAAAGGGCCGGCAAGCTTAGCCGATGGCCCTGGTGCATCACGCCGCGCCGGCCACCGCAGCCCGACGGCGTGGGCTGTGGCGCAGCAGGCCTGCCCTGTGCTGCCGGCCATGAACGCTGCCTGGACCCCCGCATGGCCGGTCTGGAGTGTGCTGCTACCGGTGCTGGCACTGACCACTTGGCTGGCCAGCAGCCTGATGAGCGCCGGCCCAGGCCCGGCCTGGGCCTTGGCCGGCATTGGTGCCTGCCTGGCGGCCAGCGTGCTGGCAGCGGTGCACCATGCCGAGGTGGTGGCCCACCAAGTGGGCGAGCCGTATGGCACCCTGGTGCTGGCGGCGGCCGTCACGGTGATCGGCAGTGGCCGCGCCACCGTGCTGCAAGGCGCCGTGCACCTGCTGCGGTTCTGCGCCTTTCTGTTTCTGGCCGTGGTGCCCTGAGCGGCCGGGTGCGGCTAGGGTTGCTGCGGCAGCCGCGCCAGCATCTCGCCCATCTTCTGGTGCAGCAGGTTGACCGCCTTCAGCGGCCGCACCATCACCTTGAAATCAACAATCTGGCCGGCATCGTTCCAGCGGATCAGGTCGATGCCGTTGATCTGGATGCCGTCGATCACGGTGCTGAACTCCAGCACCGCATCCCGCGCACCCACGATCTCGCGTGCATAGCGGAAGCTTTGGTTGTTGAGCACCAGCATGGCGCCCTGCAGGTACTTGAAGGTGATGGCCTTGCCACGCTGCGGGGTGTGCACCACGGGCGAGTGGAACACCACCTCATCGGCCAGCAGGCGCTGCAGGCCAGCCATGTCGCGCTGCTGCACCACCTGGTGCCAGGCCGCGATCACGGCTGTTGCCTCTGCCATGTCGGTCTCCGGCGGTGCGGTCGGCGCGCGGCTCACTCGCCCACCGGTTTGCCCAGCGGCACCCAGCGCTTGCCGTCAAAACGCTGCAACTGGATTTTGCGGAACAGGTTGTAGTTGTCGGCTGACATGCTCATGGTGATGCCCGGCAGCAGCATGGGCGCCGGGAACTCCTTCAGGCCGGTCATCTGCTTCAGGATGTTCTCGCGGCTCAGGTCTTCGCCAGCGGCCTTGAGCACATGGGCGATAGCCGCGCAGGTGGCGTACACCGACGCGTTGCTGCCGTTGTTGATGTCACCCTTGGGGTAGTACTTCTGCATCCAGGCCAGCCAGGCCTTGTAGTCGGCATCGTTGTGCCAGGTCGGGTCGGACGGGTCTTTGATGACACTGGCCGTCATCACACCCACCGTGTTTTCCAGCCCAACCAGCGACAGTGTTGGGTACACCTGGGCCGACACATGGCTGATGTAGACCAGCGGCTTCCAGTTCATGTCCACCATCTTTTTCAGTGACTGGCTGACCTACTTGCTGTAGGCCGCCAGCACCACGGTGTCGGCACCGCTGGCCTTGAGGCTGACGATTTGCGAGTCCAGCGTCGGGTCACTCTGCTCGTAGGTGATCTCGGCCACCAGCGCTTTGGCGGCCTGCGCACCCAGGCCGGCTTTGAGGCCGCTCAGGTAGTCTTTGCCGTAGTCATCGTTCTGGTACAGGATGGCGACCTTGGCGCTGGGTTTGTCACGCAAGATCTGCTGGCCGTACATGCGGGCCTCAAACGAGTAGTTCATCAGCGCCGACGTGCTGAAGCGGAACTCTTTGGGCTGCTGGAAGTTGTTGGACCCGGACTGCACAAAAAACTGCGGCACACCCTGGGTGTTGAGGTATTTGCGCACCGACGACGCGGTGGCCGTGCCCACCTGGTTGACCACCGCGTCCACCTCGTCCTGCTCCACCAGCTTGCGCACCTGCTCCACCGTCTTGGGGGGCGCCAGCGCGTCGTCCAGGCTGATCACCGTCACCTTGCGGCCGTTGATGCCACCGTCGTCATTGACCTTGGCAAAGTAGGCTGAGGTGGCCAAGCCCACCAGGCCGTAAAACGACGCCGGCCCGCTGTAGGGCACGGTATTGCCCAGCTTGATCTCGGTCTTGGAGGCGGCAAGCACCGTGCTGGCACTGGTGGCCAGGGCCAGCGTTGTGGCCAAGGCCAGTGCCAGGCGGCTGCGGACGGTAGGGATCATGGGCGGTGTCTCCTGCGGGTGGGGCCGGTGCCAGCGGCCCGGTGCAAACCAGTCTAGGGTGGTGCGCGGGTGGCTTGCGTCGCCTGCGCTACAGGCTCTGGCCGGCGATGCGGCCAGCCACTTGTCAGCGCCTGCAGCGGGCCTTATCGTTTTGCCCCACAACCCCACCGGAGACCCACCATGACTGCACCCGCCAGCCCGTCCACCAGCCCGTCCGCCTGTCCATTCGTCTGGTATGAACTCATGACCACCGACCCGAAGGCCGCCGAGGCCTTCTACCGCAGCGTGATCGGCTGGACCACTGCCGACGCCGGCATGCCGGGCATGGACTACACCCTGCTGTCCGTGGGTGAGGCCGCCATCGGCGGCCTGATGGCCTTGCCGGCCGACGCCTGCGCCATGGGCGTGCCACCGGCCTGGGTGGGCTACATCGGGGTTGACGATGTGGACGGTGCGGCCGCACGCCTGTTGCAGGCCGGCGGCACGGTGCACCGGCCAGCTGAGGACATCCCAGGTGTGGGCCGTTTCGCCGTGGTGGCTGACCCCCACGGCGCCAGCTTCTGCCTGTTCAAAGGCAAGCAGGACGCACAGCCGCCTCAACCGCCGCTGGGCACACCCGGCACCATCGGCTGGCATGAGTTGCATGCCGGCGATCTGCAGTCCGACTGGGCGTTTTACAGCAGCCAGTTCGGCTGGGGCCAGGGCGAGGCGATGGACATGGGGCCGATGGGCACCTACCAACTCTTCAGCACCGGTGCCGAGCCCAACGGCGGCATGATGAGCAAACAACCCGACATGCCGCAGGCCGCCTGGCTGTACTACGTCAACGTGGGCGCCATCGACGCCGCCGTGGCGCGCGTGGCGGCCGGCGGCGGCAAGTTGCTCAACGGCCCGATGCAAGTGCCCGGTGGCCAGTGGGTGGCCCAATGCCAAGACCCGCAGGGTGCAATGTTTGCGATGGTGGCGATGGGGCGGTGAGGGGCGTAGTGGCGTAGTGGCGTAGTGGCGCAATGGCGCAATGGCGCAATGGCGCAATGGTGCAATGGTGCAATGGTGCAATGGTGCAATGGTGCAATGGTGCAATGGTGCAATGGTGCAATGGCGCAATGGTGCAATGGTGCAATGGTGCAATGGTGCAATGGTGCAATGGCGGCTGCCGGTCGTGGTTGGCCGGTCTGGCACTGCATGTTGGGCTCTTTGCGCGTTAGTTGGTGATGGCTCACGCCGTGAGCCACTGCCGCGTCAGACTTGCCCCAGTAGCCCCGTGTGGCGGGGCTTTTGGAGCTGGCGATGGATGCGGCGGAACTGAAGCGGTGGTTGGCGTCGGTGGCGCGTCTGACGCCGGCACAGAAAGCGGATTTGCTCAAGCTCTTGAGTGCCAGGGACGACCAGGCTGCGGTCGGGGACCTTGTGGAATCGCGGCTCGCTCAGTTGCCGGTTTGCCCTCATTGCGCAGACACGCGGATCGTCCGCAGCGGCAGTGCCAGCGGCTTGCAGCGCTACAAGTGCC
>JANPOW010000391.1:0-8622 GCA_031428185.1 Betaproteobacteria bacterium
GGCGTCGCCAATCTCCACGCCGAGGTCGCCGCGCGCCACCATCACGGCATCCGACGCCGCGACGATTTCGACGAGATTCACCAGCGCCTCGGCGCGCTCGATCTTCGCCACCAGCTGCGCGTGGCGAAGATCGAGCGCGCCGAGGCGCTGGTGAATCTCACCGAAATCGTCGCCGCCTCCGATGCCGTCATGGTCGCGCGCGGCGACCTTGGCGTGGAGATTGGCGATGCCGAATTGCCCGGCTGGCAGAAGCGCATCATTGCCGCCGCGCGCGAGGGCAACAAGATGGTGATTACCGCCACCCAGATGATGGAAAGCATGATCGTCAACCCGGTGCCCACGCGGGCCGAGGTCAGCGATGTGGCCAATGCTGTGCTGGACGGCACCGACGCCGTGATGCTGAGCGCCGAAACCGCCGCCGGCCACTACCCGGTGGAGACTGTGGAGCAGATGGCGGCCATCGCGCTGGCCGCCGAGCGCGCTGAAGACCGGCAGCTGGACGGCAGCTTCAGCAACCGGCAATTTGGCCGCATCGACCAGAGCATTGCGATGGGCGCGCTGTTCACTGCCCACCACCTGGGCTGCAAGGCCATCGTGGCCCTCACTGAATCAGGCAGCACCGCACTGTGGATGAGCCGGCACAACATCCATGTGCCCATCTTTGGCCTCACCACCAAGCCCAGCTCACAGGCCCGCATGGCGCTGTACCGCAATGTGCGGCCCATCCTGACGGCCGCCCACGCCGACCGCGACACCGCGCTGGCGCAAGCCGAGTTGCTGTTGGTGCAGCGTGGTGTGCTCAAACCCGGCGACACCTACGCCATCACCTGCGGTGAGCCAATGGGCTACCCCGGCGGCACCAACATGCTCAAGGTCTGCCGGGTGGGTTGAACCCGCTGCGCCGGGCCGGCGCGCGCGCCCAGCCCACGTTGCAACAGCAGGCCCGCCAGCGCCAGCAGCACCAGCGCCCGGCTGGCGGGCTCGGGCACACCGCCGCCGCCGCCGGCATCCAGCGTGTCGTGGCAATCGTGCGCCAGGGTGTTGCTGTCCAGCGTGACCGCACCATGCAGCGCAATCACCCGGCCGCAGAGGCTGCTGGCAGCGGTGTCCAGCGTGACGCTGGTATTGGCCAGCACCGTGCCGGCAAACAGGCTGCCACTGCCCAGCGTGGCCGAGCTGCCCACTTGCCAGTACAGCCCGTCCAGCCCATCCGCGTTGAGGCGGCTGACGACCGAGCTGCTGGCCGTCGTCAGGCCAGAGCCGATGCGAAAGACGAACAAGGCATTGGCGTTGTGCTGGTAGTCCAACACCAGCGTGCCGGTCAGCTGGGCGCTGGTGGCGAAGTCATACACGCCGGGTGTCAGCACCAGGCCGCCCAGGTCTTGCCCGCTCAGGTTGATGCCGGCCGCCAGGCTGCCCAGCACCTGGTAGGCGCCCAGCGCGTCGGCCTGCGCCTGCTTCGCCACACCATCGTTCTGATGCACCGTGCCGGCCAGGGTGATGCTGCCCAGGCCGGTGATGGCTGTGCCCGGCCACAGCCCCAGGTCCCCCCACAGGGTGGTGGCGCCGGTGTTGGTGACGGTGGACGCGCCCAGCACCGAGAAAGCCTGCGCCGTGCCCAGCAGCGGCGTGGCGCTGACGGCCCCGGCCAGGCCGCAGCACAACACGGTGGCGCCGCAGCGCATCACTGCACGCAGCACCGCAGGACGTGACGGAAACCGAAGCATGGGCACAACTCCTTGCCGCAGGCGGCACTGCTGCGGCGGTGGCCCGCTGCCGGGTTGGCAGACGCGGGCGCCCGCCGCGCGAGCGCGCCTTGTCGCTGCTGCGTTGACGGCCGTCTGTGCGGTAGACCACATTGGCCGGCCCGCCGCCGTGGCGGAGCACACGCCACCGCCAGTGCTACCCACCTGCTGCGCCGCCACAGGCCACGCCCTGCCTGGCACGCCGTTGCAAACAGGCCCGCCGATACAATCGCCCTGAGTTACAACGCGGTTTCAGCACCGTATTCAGCACCGTATTCAGCGCCGTATTCAGCGCCAAATTCAGCGCCAAATTCAGCGCCAATTTTGTGCTGGTCAAGCCCTTCGTCCGCACCCATTCCAGCCTCTCCACTCCCCTAGCAGGATTGCACCATGCCACTCGTCTCGATGCGCCAATTGTTGGACCATGCCGCCGAAAACGGCTACGGCATCCCGGCCTTCAACGTCAACAACCTGGAGCAGGTGCAGGCCGTGATGTCGGCCGCCGCTGAAGTGGACGCCCCGGTGATCCTGCAAGCCAGCGCCGGTGCCCGCAAATACGCCGGTGAGCCCTTCATCAAGCACCTGATCCAGGCGGCGGTAGAGAGCTGGCCCAGTGTGCCGCTGGTGATGCACCAAGACCACGGCCAGAGCCCGGCGGTGTGCCAGGGCGCCATTGATCTGGGCTTCAGCTCGGTGATGATGGACGGCTCATTGCAGGCCGACGGCAAGACCATCGCCAGCTTTGACTACAACGTGGACGTGACGCGCCAAGTGGTGGACATGGCGCACAAGCTGGGCGTCACGGTAGAAGGCGAGCTGGGCTGCCTGGGTTCACTGGAAACCATGAAGGGTGACAAGGAAGACGGCCACGGCACTGAAGCCACCATGACGATGGCGCAATTGCTGACCGACCCGGAAGAAGCAGCCGAGTTTGTCAAGCGCACCCAGTTGGACGCCCTGGCCATCGCCATCGGCACCAGCCACGGCGCCTACAAGTTCACCCGCAAACCCACCGGTGACATTCTGGCGATTGAGCGCATCAAGCAGATCCACCAGCGCATCCCCAACACCCACCTGGTGATGCACGGCAGCAGCAGCGTGCCGCAAGACCTGCTGGCCGAGATCCGCCAGTACGGTGGCGCCATGAAAGAGACTTACGGCGTGCCGGTGGAAGAGATTCAAGAGGCCATCAAACACGGCGTGCGCAAGATCAACATCGACACCGATGTGCGCCTGGCCATGACCGCCGCCATCCGCAAATACATGGCGCAAAACCCCGACAAGTTTGACCCGCGTGACTACCTCAAACCGGCGCGTGAGGCGGCCAAGGCCATCTGCCTGCAACGCTATGTGCAGTTTGGCTGTAGCGGCCAGGCAAGCAAGATCAAGCCCATGTCACTCATCAGCGTGGCCCAGCGTTACGCCAGCGGTGAGTTGAGCCAAGTGGTGTCCTGACAGCCCGCCCGGCCGGCCCGCAACTGGGCCGGCACGGCCTACTTGCGGGCGTGGGCCAGTGCGGTTGGCATGACGTGACCCAACGCTGCGGCCCGCGTCTCAAACTGCGCGGCCAGCAAAGGCTGCCCCGTACGCCGGTAGTGCAGCGCCAGCGCATATGCCGCCTGCTCACTGCCCAGTGCCGCCGCGTAGTGCAGCCAACCAATCTGACGGTGCAGGTTGCCGGCCGCTACCGCCAGTGTTGCGCTGCGGCCCGCCTGCCGCCACGCGGCGGCGGCGTCACCCAGCGCCGCCTGCCGCAGATCGGCTGACGCCATGTCATCGCCGGCAGCCGGCGCAGCAAATGCTGCTCGAAACAAGGGCACATCATTGCGACGCAACAGCGCCGCAGACAAGGACGCTCGCCGCAGCAGCAGTGCGGCCTCAGTGGCCCAGGCCTGCTGGCCATGCAGGCGCAGGTAGTCATCGGCCAGCCGCGCAATGTCCGCCGGCCAAGTGGCGTGCAGCAGCGCGTGTCGCAGTGCCACCTCGTCGCCCGGCAGCTTGGTGTCCAGGCCGGGCAATCCGGCAGGCGCGGTGCTGCTGGTGTTGCGGGCCAGCAGCACGGCAGGCTCACCCGCTCCATCAAGCGGCGCCGCAGCAGCGCCGTTGGGCGTGGTGGCAAGAACACAGCACAACACCAGGCAAGGGGATCGGACGCGCCGCAGAGAGGTGGTGGTCATGCCGCTGTCGGCTCCTGATTTTGGCCATCCAAAACGGGTGGCCATGCAGGGGGTTTCGGCAGCGTGGGCATCCAACTTGAGCCGCTTGGGCGGCACCCGGCCCCGGCCCCCGCGGGCACCGGGGGGGGCAAAATAGTGGCACCGATTTTTCAGCCCCAGCGGATGCCCACCATGTCGACCAATACCCTCTTCGAAACCAGCCTGCATTCATTGCCGTTGCTTGCCCGTGGCAAGGTGCGCGACAACTACGCTGTGGGCACGGATCGCATCCTGATGGTGGCGTCCGACCGCATTTCGGCCTTTGATGTGGTGATGGGCCAGCCCATCCCCGGCAAAGGCGCATTGCTGACACAAATGGCGTTGTTCTGGTTCGACAAACTGGGCCACATCGTGCCCAACCATCTGACTGGCGAGGCCCCCGAAAGTGTGGTGGCCGCCGACGAAGTGGCGCAAGTCAGCGGCCGGTCCATGCTGGTCAAGCGGCTCAAAGCGCTGCCGGTGGAGGCTGTGGTGCGGGGTTACCTGGCCGGCTCAGGCTGGAAGGAATACCAAGACAACCAACAAGTTTGCGGTGTGCCCCTGCCCCCCGGCTTGATGATTGCCAGCCGCCTGCCAGAGCCCATATTCACCCCTGCCAGCAAGGCCGAGCTGGGCGACCATGACGAGAACATCACCCATGAGCGCATGGCGGAGATCATCGGCGCTGACTTGGCAAACCGTGTGCGGCAAATCTCCATCCAACTTTATACAGAAGCGGCCGAGTATGCGTTGACGCGCGGCATCATTATTGCCGACACCAAATTTGAATTTGGCCTGAGCCCGGACGGCACGTTGACACTGATGGACGAAATCCTGACCCCCGATTCATCGCGCTTCTGGCCCCTGGTGTCCTACGAAGCCGGCAAGAACCCGCCGAGCTATGACAAACAATATTTGCGGGACTGGCTGGAGACGGCGCAGGTTGGCGGCGCTGCGTGGAACAAGAGGGCGCCGGCGCCGGAGATTCCTACAGAAATAATTGATGCAACCCGCGGTCGCTACTTGGCCGCAATCAACTTATCTTCGGAGTAACCCAATGGATTCAAGACTTCTAACAACTTTAAATGCACAGGCCAGTGGAACGAAAGATCCAATTGTTTGGGCAAGGGCCGTATGTCGGGGCGCCTCGCATTTCGCGCGCCACGGGATGACGCGCGAGGCCCTTACTTCCATAGGCATAGTTCGCGGGCAATTTACGAACGAATTGAATCATGAGATTTCGTCGTGGCTATTGCTCGCAGAAGGCGTCTTGCAATTTTTTCAATCGAGACCCGAAGAGGCCCGCGACCGAATTCGCCGCGCATATGGATTGGCCGCCGCAATGGAGATCGAATCCGCCCTGCCGACATGCGCGGCATGGTTGGCTCATATGGATTTCAACGATTGCCGCTACGAGAGAATGGCGGTCCACATTGAAGAATCGTTGATGTCGGCGGCCAAAAATGACCACCAAGCCAGAGCCAGGGCGTCGCTGGTACTCGGGAACGCGTTCATGCTCGCCGGAGATTTTACTTACGCAAGGCCCTGGTATGAAAAAGCCCGATTGTGCGCAGCAGTTGAAGGTGATGAAACCACGCTCAGCGCAATGCTATATAACGTCGCAGCGTTTCGTGCTTCTAACGTACGTATTGCTGACTCCTTTGGTATGGAGACTGCTAAGGAAGCACATCGCGCGGGTATGGAAACGTCGTCATCATATGTCTACGATCATATGATTGCCACGCAGGTTTTTGATTTTTCAACTAAAATGCTACGAGGGCTGCTATTCTCAATAGACAAAAAATACAGCGAGGGTATTGAAACCCTAAAAACAGTCGATTTGGCCACACTTCCAGTTAGAATGCACAGCCTAGTGCATGTCGATATTGCTTGGTGCTCAGCAAATCTGGGATTTGACGACCAGTGCATCTCTCATACAAAGATGGCCGCCGAGGGACTGCAGCACATATCAGAGGACGACGATGCCGCCTACGCAGAATCTCGACTCTCTCAAATAGCATTCAAGCTTGGAAATGACCAAGAAGGTCGAGACTACTCAATATCAGCTCAACTGCGACTTGACAAGCACATGCATTTTCAATCCGCTTTACTCAAAAGGCTTCTGGAGATAAAGACATCGTAATCAATAAAGCCCGGGTTCTCCGGGCTTTAAATTCGAACGTCTGCCGTATTAGGGCTTATTTCCAGTCGGAAACGGCCACGCTGCAGCCGGGCTCAATGCAGTCTTAGCTGAAGCGGACGCGGGGGCGGCTGGGGCAGGCGGAGCCTTCTTTGCTGCGGCCTTCTTTGCTACCACCTTCTTGGCAGGAGCGACCTTTGTAGCTGCTGGTTTCTTGGTGACTGCCACTTTAGCGATCACCGCCGTCTTCGGTGCGGCCTTCTTCGCAGCCACGGTCTTCTTGGCCGGTGCTGCCTTCTTTGCTGCTACAGCCTTCTTGGCTGGCGCAGCTTTAGCCGGAGGCACGACTTTTTTTACCAATACCGACTTCTTGGCCAGTGCTGCCTTCTTGGCCGGCGCGGCCTTCTTTGCTGGCGCAACTTTCTTTGCCGCTGGTGCTTTTTTCGCAGCGGTCACCTTTTTCGATACCGTTGCTTTCTTGGCTGGTGCTGCCACTTTTAATGCCGGCTTCGCCGCCGGAGCAGCCTTTTTTGCAGTTGCCATGAGAATCTCCTTGATCAAGTTACAAATGACACCCTGCCGATTTTGCGGCCGGGCGATTCACCGCTGAGGCAGGGCGGGCTGGTCAAGGCCCGCCCCGTCATGGCAGTGAACGGGGATGCGCTTTAGCCCTGCCGCTTCTGACGACGGCGGTAGCTGGAGCGCGAATCTTGAACTGTGAACGGGGATCGGGCATGGCAGCTGCGTGCCGCAAGGCTCAATCCCAGCTCAGGGCGCCACCGGATTGGTACTCGATGACGCGGGTTTCAAAGAAGTTTCTCTCCTTCTTCAGATCGATCATTTCGCTCATCCAGGGGAACGGGTTTTCCTCGTTCGGGAAGAGCGCCTCCAGGCCGATCTGCGTGGCGCGCCGGTTGGCGATGTAGCGCAGGTAGCCTTTGAACATGGACGCATTGAGGCCCAGCACACCACGCGGCATGGTGTCTTCGGCGTAGCGGTACTCCAGCTCAACCGCCTTCTCGAACAAGGCCTTGATCTCGGCCTTGAATTGCGGCGTCCACAGCTGCGGGTTCTCAAGCTTGATCTGGTTGATCAGGTCGATGCCGAAGTTGCAGTGCATGGACTCGTCACGCAGGATGTACTGGTACTGCTCGGCCGCGCCAGTCATCTTGTTCTGCCGCCCCATGGCCAGGATCTGGGTAAAGCCGACGTAGAAAAACATGCCCTCCATCAGGCAGGCAAACACGATGAGTGAGCGCAGCAGCGTCTGGTCGGCCTCGAGCGTGCCGGTGACAAACGCCGGGTCCATGATCGCGTTGATGAACGGGATCAAGAACTGGTCTTTGTCGCGGATGGACGCGACCTCGTTGTAGGCATTGAAAATCTCGGCCTCGTCCAGCCCCAGGCTTTCGACGATGTATTGGTAGGCGTGGGTGTGGATGGCCTCTTCAAAGGCCTGGCGCAGCAAGAACTGGCGGCACTCGGGTGCGGTGATGTGCCGGTAAGTGCCCAGCACGATGTTGTTGGCAGCCAGCGAATCAGCGGTGACAAAAAAACCGAGGTTGCGCTTGATGATGCGGCGCTCGTCGTCGGTCAGGCCGTTAGGGTCTTTCCAGGTCGCGATGTCGCGCGACATGTTGACCTCTTGCGGCATCCAGTGGTTGGCGCAACTGGCCAGGTATTTTTCCCAGGCCCACTTGTACTTGAAGGGCACCAACTGGTTGACATCGGTGCGGCCATTGATGATGCGTTTCTCGGCGGCGTTGACGCGGCCGCTTGCAGCGGGTTGGCCCACGGATTGCGGGGTTTGGCGTGCGGCCATGACCGACGCCATTGCGGCATTCAAGGCTGAGGCGGCGGGTGTGCTGTGCGGCGCGGCGGCGGATACCGCCGCCAATGTTTGCACTGGAGTTTGCAGAGGGCCGGCAACAGGGCTTGCCGCCTGAGGCACGAATGGCATCGCAGGGGGCGTTGATGGAGCCGTCGAATGAGCCTTGACGTCGTCTTCCCAAACCAGCATATGTGTACTTCCTATCGCACCGAATTATCGGCGTGTTGTATTCAAACACCAAGCATTTATTGGCCTGCGGGCTGCCTTGTTGGCGCCACTTTGCAATGTCAATTGAAGGCTGGTGCAACGGCCCGTGCTGCGGCACAAAACCCAGGGCTGGCAAGCCCTGGGTCGTGCGCGCCTGCGCGGCTTACTGGCAGGCTTCGCAGTCCGGGTTGTCGATCGAGCAGAACTTGATGTCGGTGGCCGGTGTCGCGTCGATTGGGTGTTGGGTTTGTGGAACCGGGGCGTCCACTGCCGACAAGCCACCGGCTGCGCCGCCACTGGACACCGCATTCATCGCGCCCGCCGTGACGGTGGATTTCTCGGCATGGGTGGCGCTCATGGTGCGCAGGTAGTAGGTGGTTTTCAGCCCGCGAATCCAGGCCAGTTTGTAGACCTCGTCGAGCTTTTTGCCCGACGCGCCGGCCAGGTAGATGTTGAGGCTCTGGGCCTGGTCGATCCATTTCTGGCGGCGCGAGGCGGCCTCGA
>JANPOW010000392.1:0-14045 GCA_031428185.1 Betaproteobacteria bacterium
GGCACTTGTAGCGCTGCAAGCCGCTGGCACTGCCGCTGCGGACGATCCGCGTGTCTGCGCAATGAGGGCAAACCGGCAACTGAGCGAGCCGCGATTCCACAAGGTCCCCGACCGCAGCCTGGTCGTCCCTGGCACTCAAGAACTTGAGCAAATCCGCTTTCTGTGCCGGCGTCAGACGCGCCACCGACGCCAACCACCGCTTCAGTTCCGCCGCATCCATCGCCAGCTCCAAAAGCCCGCCACACGGGGCTACCGGGGCAAGTCTGACGCAGCAGTGGCTCACGGCGTGAGCCATCACGAACTAACGCGCAAAGAGCCTTTTCCCGCTTCGCCCCCGTCCTCCAACTAAACCACCGTCGCAATCGCCGCCACCACCTGGTCAATATTGCGGGTATTGAGTGCCGCCACGCAGATGCGGCCCGAGTCCACGCCGTACACACCAAACTCATCGCGCAGCCGCTCCATCTGCGGTTTGCTCAAGCCTGAGTAGCTGAACATGCCGCGCTGGCGGGTGATGAAGCTGAAGTCTTGTTTGACGCCTCTTTCGCCCAATTTCGCCACCAGCTTTTCCGCCAGCAGGCTGCGCATCTGCTTGATGCGCACCCGCATGCCGGCCAATTCGTCCTCCCACTGGGCACGCAGGGCGGGGGTGTCCAGCACCATCGTCACCACCTGGGCGCCGTGAGTGGGCGGGTTGCTGTAGTTGGTGCGGATGGCGACCTTGAGTTGTGACAGCACGCGGGTGCAGTCATCCTTGCTGCTGCACACCACGCTCAACGCGCCCACGCGCTCGCCGTAGAGTGAAAAGCTCTTCGAGAACGAGGTGGCGACGAAGAAGTCCAGCCCGGCGTTGATGAACTGCTGCACCACCGCGCCGTCCTCTGCAATGCCATCGCCAAAGCCCTGGTAGGCCAGGTCCAAAAACGGCACCAGTTGGCGGGTTTGGCAGGCGGTGATCACCTGATCCCACTGGGCCGGTGTGATGTCGTAGCCGCTGGGGTTGTGGCAGCAGGCGTGCAGCACAACGATGGTGCCGGCGGCGGCTTTGTTCAGGTCGGCCAGCATGGCCTCGAAGCGCACACCACGTTTGTCGGCGTCGTAGTAGGCGTAGCTCTCGACCGGGAAGCCGGCGTTGGTGAACAGCGCGCGGTGGTTCTCCCAGCTGGGGTCACTGATCAGCACGCTGGCGGCCGGGTTCAACTTCTTCAGGAAGTCGGCACCCACCTTCAAGCCACCGGTGCCGCCCAGGGTCTGCACCGTGGCCACCCGGCCGGCTTGCAACACTGGGGCGTCGGCGCCAAACACCAGGCGCTGCACGGCTTTGTCATAGGCCGCGATGCCGTCGATCGGCAAGTACCCGCGTGGCTTGTGGGCGTCGTTCAACTGCTGCTCGGCGGCCTGCACACAGGCCAGCAGCGGCAGCTTGCCGGCGTCATCGAAGTACACCCCCACACCCAGGTTGACCTTGTTGCTGCGCGCATCGGCATTGAATTGCTCATTGAGCCCGAGGATGGGGTCACGCGGGGCCAGTTCAACGGCGGCAAAAAGCGTCATGGGGGTCGGTCCTGAAAAAGTCGGTGGCAGGCGAGAAGCGTTGCTGCTGCGGCCTGTGGCCTGCAGCGTGGCCCGGGCTCGGATACCCTGTCGGGTTGCGTTTTTGGGCCCACCGGTGCTGGCACCGGCAGGCCGCGATTTTAGGGGCGATTCAAACCGCACCCAGGGGAAACCAGATGTCGAAAACACCACCAGCAACAGCGCCTGACGTGCTGCCCGGGGCCCGCGCCCTGTCGATTGCCAAGACCGAGCTGAGCCTGCTGGACGGCGCCGGCGATGAGGTGGTGGGTGAGGGCCACTTCGTCAGCTTCCCCGATTCACCCTTCCAGCTGTTCCAGCCCTACCCACCGGCGGGGGACCAGCCGCAGGCCATCGACCTGCTGGTCGAGGGTGTGGGCGACGGCCTGGCCTACCAGACGCTGCTGGGTGTCACCGGCTCCGGCAAGACCTTCACGATGGCCAATGTGATTGCCCGGCTGGGCCGGCCGGCCATCGTGTTTGCACCCAACAAGACACTCGCCGCGCAGTTGTATGCCGAGTTCCGCGAGTTCTTCCCCAAAAACGCGGTCGAGTACTTCGTCAGTTATTACGACTACTACCAGCCCGAGGCCTATGTGCCGCAGCGTGACCTGTTCATCGAGAAGGACAGTGCCATCAACGAGCACATCGAGCAGATGCGCCTGAGCGCCACCAAGAGCGTGCTGGAGCGGCGCGACACGGTGATCGTGGCGTCAGTCAGCGCGATCTACGGCATCGGCACACCGGAGGACTACCAGCAGATGCGCTTCATCGCGCGGGTGGGCGACAAGATTGGCCAGCGCGATGTGATTGCCCAGCTGATCCGCATGCAGTACAGCCGCAACGATGTGGATTTTTCGCGTGGCACCTTCCGGGTGCGTGGCGACACGATTGATGTGTTCCCGGCCGAGCACAGTGAGTTGGCGATCCGGCTGGAGCTGTTCGATGACGAGATCGACAGCATGAGCCTGCTGGACCCGCTGACCGGCCGGGTGCGGCAGAAGGTGCCACGTTTCACCATCTACCCCAAAAGCCACTACGTGACGCCACGCGACCGGGTGCTGGCGGCCATCGACACCATCAAGGTCGAGTTGCGCGAGCGGGTGGCGCAGTTTGTCGAGGGCGGCAAGCTGGTGGAGGCCCAGCGCATTGAGCAGCGCACCCGGTTCGATCTGGAAATGATGCAGGAGGTGGGCCACTGCAAGGGCATCGAGAACTACAGCCGGCATTTGTCAGGCGGCAAACCCGGTGACCCACCGGCCACGCTGGTGGACTATTTGCCGGCCGACGCCATCATGTTTTTTGACGAGAGCCATGTGCTGATCGGCCAGTTTGGCGGCATGTACAACGGCGACCGGGCGCGCAAGTCCACCCTGGTGGACTACGGCTTCCGCCTGCCCAGCGCGATGGACAACCGGCCGCTCAAGTTTGAGGAGTTCGAGGGCAAGATCCGCCAGACCATTTTTGTCTCGGCCACCCCGGCGGCCTACGAAAAAGAGCATGCCGGCGCGGTGGTCGAGCAATTGGTGCGGCCCACCGGCCTGGTGGACCCGATGGTGGAGGTGCGGCCCGCCACCCACCAGGTGGACGACGTGCTGCAAGAGATCCGCGACCGGGTGGTGCTGCACGAGCGGGTGCTGATCACCACCCTGACCAAGCGCATGGCCGAGCAACTGACCGACTACCTGACCGACAACGGCGTCAAGGTGCGCTACCTGCACAGTGACATCGACACGGTGGAGCGGGTCGAAATTTTGCGTGACCTGCGGCTGGGCGTGTTTGATGTGCTGGTGGGCATCAACCTGCTGCGTGAGGGGCTGGACATCCCCGAGGTCTCACTGGTGGCCATCCTGGATGCCGACAAAGAGGGCTTTTTGCGCTCCGAGCGCAGCTTGATCCAGACCATCGGCCGGGCCGCGCGCAACCTCAACGGCCGCGCCATCCTGTATGCCGACAAGATGACCGAGTCAATGAAAAAAGCCATCGGTGAGACCGAACGCCGGCGCAACACGCAAATCGCCCACAACCTGGCCATGGGCATCACACCACGCAGCATCAAGAAGCAGGTCAAAGAGCTGATCGACGGCGTGATCAACGCGCAAGACGACAAGAGCAAAGTGCGTGGCCTGGTGGACGCGGCCGAGGTGGAAGCCTTGAGTGAAAAAGACCTGGCCAAGCGCATGAAGCTGCTGGAAAAGCAGATGCTGGACCACGCCAAAAACCTGGAGTTTGAAAAAGCCGCCAGGGTGCGTGACCAGCTGGCGCTGTTGCGTGAACAGGCCTTTGGCGCCGCCGGGCATGACAGCAATGTGCTGCCGCTGACGGGCGCTTGAAGACCGGCCCATGAAGACCGGCGCCCGCCGCACCCATGCCGCTGGCGTGCAGTTCTCCGCGTTGCAAGCGGGTGTGCAACTTGCTGCAACTTGCCGGCGGCGGCCTCGTCGCGCGTGCGGGCACACAACGCCTCGGCCTGCGCCACGGTATTGCGGTTAACCGTGGCGCGCACCGACCTATAGCCCGTCACCTGGCCGCTGTCCAACACGGGCGTCACGTTGGCGCGCACCCAGTAGTGGTCACCGTTTTTGCGCCGGTTCTTGACCAGTGCGGCACAAGCCGATGGCCCGCTGGCGGCATGGGGCCATATCGGCAGCCTGTGGCCGCAGGTGCAGCAAAAACCCGTCGACACAACCCGCCGCTTGCTGCGCGGTTTGCTTTGCGCGGACCGCCGCAGCGACGCTGCGGCGCGTGGGCTATCCTCGCCGGCCATGATGTTGTTCAAGCGTTTGTTCCACCGCCAGGGCCAGTCGCGCCTGCAAGTGTTGATGGTGTGTACCGGCAACATCTGCCGATCACCCATCGCCGAAGGGGTGTTGCGCGCCAAACTGCAGCAGGCCGGGCTGGCTGACCAGGTGCTGGTGGACTCCGCTGGCACCCACGGCTTCCACAAAGGCACCGCCGCTGACCCGCGTGCCGTGGCCCAGGCGGGCTTGCGTGGTTACCGCCTGGCCGGCCTCAAATCGCGGCCGGTGGTGGACGCCGACTTCAGCCGCTTTGACCTGCTGCTGGCGATGGACCGCAGCAACCTGGCCACACTGCGCGAGCGTTGCCCAGCGGCCGAGCAGCACCGCCTGCAGTTGCTGCTGCCATTTGTGGCCCAGGCCACCGGGCAGGCGCTGGCGCCTGGCAGCCAGGACGTGCCTGATCCGTATTTCGGCAGCATGCAGGGCTTTGATGAGGTGCTGGACTTGGTCGAACCGGCCTGCGACGGCCTGGTGCAAGACATCGCCCGGCGCCTGGCCAGCGCGCCATGATGTGCTGCCCAACGCTGCCCCGTGCCGGCCTGGCGCCACGCCTGCAACCCCAGCTATGCCCGACTGAATCAGTCAAGTTCTGGTATAGTTGACTTTATCAGTCGGGTACAGCTTGCCCCCCGGTCCAGCGACCGGTTGGGCCGTCCAGCCAACAGGAGAAGCGCCATGCGTTTGACCACAAAAGGCCGTTTTGCCGTCACGGCAATGATCGATCTGGCGCTGCGCTCGAACAACGGGCCGGTGGCGCTGGCGGCCATCAGCCAGCGCCAGCAAATCTCGCTGTCCTACCTGGAGCAACTGTTTGGCAAGCTGCGCCGGCATGAGTTGGTCGAGAGCACACGTGGCCCGGGTGGTGGTTATTCACTGGGCCGCAAGAGTGAGCTGATCACCGTGGCCGACATCATCCTGGCGGTTGACGAGCCACTGGACGCCACCGGTTGCGCCGGCAAGGAAAACTGCATGGGCGAGGACGCTGGCCGCTGCATGACGCACGACCTGTGGACCAGCCTGAACCAGAAAATGGTCGAATTTCTCGATTCGATCTCACTCAAGAAGCTGGTGGATGACCAACTCGCCAAGGGCGTGGCGATTGAAGAGTCACCCCTCAAGCGCGCCATCTCGTCGGTGCCGGTGGTCAAGCCCATCAAGATCACTGCGCCCAATTCGGTGTTTGCCCTTGGCAACGCCATATCCAAGTAAGCCGCCTTTTTTTCAATCGCCTCAGATTTCCGGACATCTGACCATGACTCCGCATTTCCCCATCTACCTCGATTACGGCGCCACCACGCCAGTGGCCGCGCGTGTTGTTGCCGCCATGATCCCGTGGCTGCGTGAGCACTGGGGCAACCCCGCGTCACGCAGCCATGCCTGGGGCTGGGAGGCAGAGGAGGTGGTTGAAAAGTCGCGCGCCCAGGTGGCCAGCTTGATCAACGCCGACCCGCGTGAGATTGTGTGGACTAGCGGTGCCACCGAGTCCATCAACCTGGCGCTCAAAGGCGCGGCGCAGTTTTACAAAAGCCGTGGCAAGCACATCATCACCGTCAAGACCGAGCACAAAGCGGTGCTGGATACGGTGCGTGAGCTGGAGCGCCAAGGCTTTGAGGCCACCTATCTGGATGTGCAGCCCGACGGCCTGCTGGACCTGGACAAGTTCAAAGATGCGCTGCGGCCGGACACGGTGCTGGTCTCGGTGATGTTGGTCAACAACGAGATCGGCGTGATTCAAGACATCACCGCCATCGGCAACCTGTGCCGTGAGCGCGGCATCCTGTTCCATGTGGACGCCGCCCAGGCCACCGGCAAGGTGACTATCGACATCACCACGCTGCCGGTGGATTTGATGAGCCTGGCCTCGCACAAGACCTACGGCCCCAAAGGTATTGGCGCGCTGTATGTGCGGCGCAAGCCGCGCGTGCGGCTGGAGGCGCAGATGCACGGTGGTGGCCATGAGCGTGGCATGCGCTCGGGCACGCTGCCCACCCACCAGTGTGTGGGCATGGGCACCGCGTTCGAGATTGCCAAAGCCGAGATGGGCGCCGAGCAAGAGCGTATCCGCATGCTGCACAACAAGCTGCTGGGTGGTCTGCAAGACATCGAGCAGGTGTTTGTCAACGGTGACCTGACCCGCCGCGTGCCGCACAACCTGAACATCTCGTTCAACTACGTTGAGGGTGAGTCGCTGATCATGGGCGTGAAGGGGCTTGCCGTTTCCTCGGGATCGGCCTGCACCTCGGCCAGCCTGGAGCCCAGCTATGTGCTGCGCGCGCTGGGCCGCAGTGATGAGCTGGCACACAGCAGCCTGCGCATGACCATCGGCCGCTTCACCACTGAGGCCGAGATCGACTACGCGGTGGTCACGCTCAAAGACCGGGTGGCCAAGCTGCGTGAGCTGTCGCCGCTGTGGGACATGTACCGCGACGGCATCGACATCAGCAGCATCCAGTGGGCTGCACATTGACATTGAGTTTGGAGAACTGACATGGCATACAGCGACAAGGTCATTGACCACTACGAAAACCCACGCAATGTGGGCGCGTTTGACAAAGGCGACGACAGCGTGGGCACCGGCATGGTGGGTGCACCGGCCTGCGGCGACGTGATGAAGCTGCAGATCAAGGTCAACCCGGTGACCGGGCTGATCGAGGACGCACGTTTCAAGACCTACGGCTGTGGCTCGGCCATTGCCAGCAGCTCACTCGTCACCGAGTGGGTCAAGGGCAAAACGCTGGACCAGGCGCTGCAGATCAAGAACACCAACATCGCTGAAGAACTGGCGCTGCCGCCGGTCAAGATCCACTGCTCCATCCTGGCCGAAGACGCCATCAAGGCCGCAGTGCAGGACTACAAGACGCGGCACGCCGAACCCACCCAAGCGGCGCCCCAGGCCCACTGACCCCATGTCCGTCACCCTGTCTGAAGCCGCCGCGCGGCATGTGACGCGCTACATCAGCAAGCGTGGCAAAGGCGTGGGCGTGCGGCTGGGCGTCAAGACCACCGGCTGCTCCGGCCTGGCCTACAAGCTGGAATACGCCGATGACGTGGCGCCCGAAGACCACGTCTTCGAGATGCACGGCATCAAGGTGTTGATCGACCCCAAAAGCCTGCCCTACCTGGACGGCACCGAACTCGACTTTGTGCGTGAAGGCCTGAACGAAGGCTTCAAGTTCCACAACCCACGCGAGAAAGATCGCTGCGGCTGTGGCGAGTCCTTCCGGGTCTAAGACCACGCTGACCGTTTTATCCACCCGCCTGCACGGGGCAAGCACAAGGCGCGGCGCCCTCTACCGCGCCTTTGTTTTGAGCCCTGGCTGCTGACCGCACAACGCCACTACCTGGCCCACCCGGCATGACCTTGTCCGACGACGACTTCACCCTGTTTGGCCTGCCGCAGCGTTTTGCGCTGGACCGCGCGCTGCTGGACAGCAGTTGGCTGGCGCTGCAGGCCCAGGTGCACCCGGACAAGTTTGTGGCCCACGGTGCTGCCGCGCAACGTTTGGCCATGCAGTGGGCGGTGCGGGTCAACGAGGCCTACCAGCGCCTGAAAAACCCGTTGCAGCGCGGCGCCTACCTGTGTGAGCTGCGTGGTGCGCCCATCCGGGCCGAGAAAAACACCGCCATGCCGGTAGATTTTTTGATGCAGCAGATGGCCTGGCGTGAAGCGCTGGACGACGCGGCTGTGCTGGCCGATGTGGAGGCTCTGGATGCCAGCGTGGCTGCGCAGCAAGCCGCGCTGCTGGCCACGCTTGGCCAGACGCTGGATGAACAGGCCGATGCCATTGCCGCTGCCCAGCAAGTGCGTGCATTGATGTTTGTGGCCAAGTTCCGCGACGACATCGGCCGCCGGCTGGAGGCGCTGGACGCCTGATCACTGCCGAGCTTGGCGCGCGCTTGGCGCACCTGGCCCACACACGCACACGACGCCCGGCGTCCAACACCACCACACCCTTCCCACATGGCCCTGCTGCAACTCTCCGAACCCGGCCAGACGCCTGACCCGCACAGCCGCCGCATTGCGGTGGGCATTGACCTGGGCACCACCCACTCACTGGTGGCGGCCGTGCGCCACGGCGTGGCCGAGTGCCTGCCCGATGGCCAAGGCCGCACGTTGCTGCCGTCGGTGGTGCGTTACCTGGACGGTAGCGGCCGGCAGATCGGTTTTGACGCCCGCGCAGCCCAGGCGGACGACCCGGAAAACACGCTGGTCAGTGTCAAGCGCCTGATGGGCCGGGGTTTGGCCGATGTGGCCGGCCATGACCGCCTGCCCTACCAGTTTGTGGACCAGCCCGGCATGGTGGCCATCCAGACCCGGCAAGGCATCAAGACGCCGGTGGAGGTGTCGGCCGAGATCCTGGCCACGCTGCGCTTCCGCGCGGAGGACACCTTCAACGATGACATTTACGGCGCCGTCATCACCGTGCCGGCCTATTTTGATGATGCCCAGCGCCAGGCCACCAAAGATGCCGCGCAACTGGCCGGCATCCCGGTGCTGCGGCTCATCAACGAGCCCACCGCAGCGGCAGTGGCCTACGGCCTGGACAATGGCAGCGAGGGCTTGTACGCGGTCTATGACCTGGGCGGTGGCACGTTTGACATCTCGCTGCTGCGCTTGTCGCGGGGCGTGTTTGAGGTGGTGGCCACAGGTGGTGACGCGGCGCTGGGCGGGGATGACTTCGACCAGGCGCTGGCCGATTGGGCGCTGGCCCAGGCCGGGCTGCAAGCCAAATCCGCGCGCGACAAACGCGCCGTGCTGGTGGCCGCCCGTGCTGCCAAAGAGGCACTGACCGGCGCTGACACCACCACCCTGGCCTGCACGCTGGCCGGCGGTGGGTTGCAGGTGCCTGTCAGCCGCGCCCAGTTTGATGTGCTGGCCCAGCCGCTGGTAGACCGCACCCTGGCCGCAGTGCGCAAAGTGCTGCGTGACGCCAAGCTGCCCAAGACCGATGTGCAGGGTGTTGTGATGGTGGGTGGGTCCACCCGCATGCCGCTGGTGCAGGCCGCAGTGGGCGCGCTGTTTGGCCGGCCGCCGCTGGTCAACCTGAACCCCGACGAGGTGGTGGCAGTGGGTGCGGCCATCCAGGCCAACGCGCTGGCCGGCAATGCCCGTGATGGTGAACTGCTGCTGCTGGACGTGATCCCGCTGTCACTCGGGCTGGAAACCATGGGCGGGCTGGTCGAGCGCATCATCGAGCGCAACACCACCATCCCCGTGGCCAAGGCGCAAGACTTCACCACCTTCAAAGACGGCCAGACCGCGCTGGCCGTGCATGTGCTGCAGGGCGAGCGAGAGCTGGTGGCCGATTGCCGTAGCTTGGGCTCGTTTGAGCTGCGCGGTATTCCACCGATGGTGGCCGGCGCGGCGCGCATCCGGGTCACGTTTCAGGTCGATGCCGATGGGCTCTTGAGTGTGTCGGCGCGTGAGCAGGGCTCGGGTGTGGAGGCGGCGGTGGTGGTCAAGCCCAGCTACGGCCTGGCCGATGACCAGATTGCCAACATGCTGAAAGACGGCTTTGCCAGCGCTGAGAGCGACATGGTGGCCCGCGCCTTGCGTGAAGCGCGGGTGGAGGCCGAGCGCATGACCCTGGCCACCCGCGCCGCGCTGGCCGCCGATGGCGATTTGCTGGACGCTGCCGAGCACAGCACGATTCAAGCCTTGCTGGCCGACCTGGCCACCATCGCCGCGGCGGACAACCACGGGGCTATCGACGCTGCCGTCAAGCGTTTAGCCGACGGCACCGAAGGCTTTGCCGCCGTGCGCATGAACCGTGGCATCCAGGCCGCGCTGACCGGCCGCAGCCTGAACGACATCTGAATCCCGAGACTCTGCCATGCCCACCATCAAAATCCTGCCGCATGCCGCGCTGTGCCCCGCCGGCCAGAGCATCACCGCGCCGCGTGGCACGTCCATCTGCGAGGCCTTGCTGGACAACGGCATCGCCATCGAGCATGCCTGCGACATGAGCTGCGCCTGCACCACCTGCCATGTGATCGTGCGCCAGGGCCTGCGCAGCTTGAACCCGATGGAGGAAGGCGAAGAAGACCTGCTGGACCGCGCCTGGGGCCTGGGGCCAGATTCCCGCCTGAGCTGCCAGGCCATCGTGGCGGACGCCGATCTGACCATCGAGATGCCCAAATACACCATCAACCACGCGCGCGAAAACCACTGACTTGCGGCGGCGCGTTGCAGTGCTGCGGCCTCACTCCTGGCGCGGGAACACCAGCGTCATCACCGGCGGTACACGGCCATCGGTATCACGTGGCAGGGTGCCGGTGCGGTCAATTGCGCGCAGCACGGTGGTATCCCAGGCCGGGCTGCCGCTGGGCTTGCTGATGCGCCGGCTGATCACGCTGCCATCGGGCGCCAGCCTGACCTCCACCTCGGTGATCGGGTTGCCGCTCACATCTGCGGTCAGCACGATGTTGGGCTTGATGTAGGCCCGGATGCGGCCGGCATAGGCCTGTGACGGTGCGGCGTCGCGTGCGGCCGTGCCGCTGGTGGCGTTTGCAAGCCCGGCCGCGCCGGTGGCACCTGCCTGGCCCAGCATGCGTTTCAGGTTGGCCTCACGTTGCTGTGCCAACACGGCGTCTTGGGCCTTGGCCTCGGCGGCTTTGGCTTCCTTGTCTTCTTTGGCGGCCTTGGCCTCGCGCTCCCGCAGGGCGGCCTGGTTGGCCTGGTCTTGCTTGCGTTTGTCGACGCGCGCTGTGGCGTCCCGCTTGACCTGGGCGGCAGCGTCGGCCTTGGCTTGCGCCTTGGCATCTGCGTTTGCCTGGGCTTGGGCCTGCCGTGCCTGCTCGGCAGCGTCCTTGGTTTTGCGGGTCAACTCGGCCTGGCGCGCCAGGCGGCGCTGTTTGGCCTGTTCCACCGCAATCGTGGCCTCGCGCTCTGCCGCATGTTTGGCCTCGCGCTCCGCCGCTTGCGCTGCGGCACGGGCGGCCGGGCTGGGCGGCGGTGGGGCGGCAGGGCGCTCTGGCGCGGGGGTCGGCGTTGGCGCTGCCACGGGCGCCGGCACGGTCACTGGTGGCGGCTGCGGCGCCGGCGCTGCCACCTGCGGCACAGCCGACCACAACTCAGCACTGACCACCACATCGGGCCGCGGCAGGCGCCAGTTCAGGCCCAGCGCCAGCGCACCAATCAGGCCGGCATGGGCCAGCACGGCCAGCGCCGCACCTTGGCCGATGCGCGCATCGCGGCGGGGCAGCAGTGCGTCGTGTGACGCCCAGGCCGGGCTGGCCACCGTCAACTGCCTTGCTTGACCGACAAGCCGACACGCTGGATGCCGGCGCGCTGCAGCACATCCATCGCCCGCACCACGGCCTCGTACCGGACCGCCTTGTCGGCCGAGATCACCACCGGCACGGCCGGGTTGCCGGCCTGCAGTGCCTGCACTGCCGTCGCCAGGGCCTTGAGCGTGGTGGCTTGCGGCGGGTTGCTGCCCAGCCGCAGGCGCAGTTTTTCATCTGTGCCCACCACCACCTCCACCACGCTGGTGGGCCGGTTGGCGGCTTTGCCCACGCTGGGCAGGTCCACCAGGCCGGTGGTGATCATGGGCGCGGTGGCCATGAAGATGATCAACAGCACCAGCATCACGTCGATGAAGGGCACCATGTTCATCTCGGCGATGGCGCGGCGGCCTGGTCGGCCCGAACGGCCTCGGGAAACAACAGCTGGCATGGTTGCGCGCTGTCAGCGGCTGGCGGCAGCGGCCGGCGCCACCGCGTTGCGCTGCAGGATGTTGGAGAACTCCTCGATGAAGCTCTCCAGCTGGATGGCGGTGCGGTCGATGTCGCGTGCAAAGCGGTTGTAGGCCACCACGGCGGGGATGGCGGCAAACAGGCCGATGGCAGTGGCCACCAGTGCCTCGGCAATGCCCGGTGCCACGGTGGCGAGCGTGACCTGCTGCACATTGGCCAGGCCCACAAAGGCATGCATGATGCCCCACACCGTGCCAAACAGGCCCACATACGGGCTGACCGAGCCCACGCTGGCCAAAAAGCCGACGTTGCCCTCGATCACATCCAACTCACGCTGCAGGCTGGCGCGCATGGCGCGGCGGGCGCCGTCCAACTGGGCTTGGGATTCTTGCCGGCGCTCACGCAGCTTCAAGAACTCGCGCATGCCGCTGGCAAAAATGCGCTCCATCGTGCTGGTGTCAGCCTTGGCACCGGCCGCGCTGAACAGCTCATTCAGGTTTTTGCCCGACCAAAACTCCTGCTCAAACGCATCGTTGCCAGCACGCAGCCGGCGCAGGCCGAACAGCTTGTTGAAGATCACGGTCCAACTGGCCAGTGACGTGACCAGCAGGCCAGCCATCACCAGTTGCACCACAAATGTGGCATGCAGCACCAGGCTGATGATCGAGAAGTCCTGGTTCATGGTGTCATTCCAACATCATCCCAATGTCATCCCAAAACCCGCTGCAACCGGTGCAAGGCCTCGTCCAGCCGGGCCTGGCTGCTGGCAAACGACAGCCGCAGCCAGCGTGCCGGGTCATGGCGGCCAAAGTCGCGGCCGGGGGTCAGCGCCACGTGGGCGCTGTGCATGAGCTGGAAGGCAAAGTCCCAACTGTCGGCGCTGTGCGCGCTGCAATCGGCATAAGCGTAAAACGCGCCGTCGGGCATCACGGGCACCGTCAAACCCAGCCGGTTGAGGGCGGGCACAACCTTGTCGCGGCGGGCACGAAATTCCGCCCGGCGGCGCTCGTATTCGGCAATCGATTGCGGGTGAAAGCAGGCCAGCGCAGCATGCTGGGCGATGGTGGACGCGCAGATGAACAGGTTTTGCGCCAGCCGCTCCATCGGCGCCACCAGTTGATCGGGCAGCACCAGCCAGCCCAGCCGCCAGCCCGTCATGTTGAAGTATTTGCTGAAGCTGTTGACCGAAACGATGTGGTCGCCTAACTGCAGCGCGCTGTGGCCAAAGGTGTCGTCATAGCTCAGGCCCAGGTAGATCTCATCGACGATCGTCACACCGTCATGGCCGCGCACCACCGCGTCGATGCGGCGCAACGCGTCCGGGTGGATGGACGTGCCGGTGGGGTTGCTGGGCGACGCCAGCAGCACCCCGCGTGTGGCCGGCGTCCACGCCTGCGCCACCGCAGCAGCATCCAGCTGGAAGCGCTGGGCGGCCGTGGTGGGCAGCAGCCTGGCCACCGCGTCAGCCGCAGCCACAAAGTGCCGGTTGCAGGGGTAGCTGGGGTCGGGCATCAGCACCTCGTCACCAGCCTCGAACAGGGCCAGGCAGGCCAGTTGCAGCGCGGCGGACGCACCGGCGGTGATCATGATGCGGCGCGCCGGCACATCCAGGCCAAAGCGCTGCGCATACCAGCCGGACAGCGCCTCGCGCAGCGCGGACAGGCCCAGCGCGTCGGTGTACTGGGTGCGGCCAGCGCGGATGGCGCGCTCGGCGGCTTCTTGCACCAGCGGCGGGGCGGTGAAGTCGGGCTCGCCGATGTTCAGGAACAGCATGCGCTCACCGCCCTGCGCCGGGTCACAGGCCGGGCTGGCGGCGATGAGCGCAGCCGCCTTGGCGCACTCCATCACATAGATGGGTTCGATGTGAGCCAGGCGGTTGGCGAGCTTCATGCGGGCAGCGCCCGCGGTGTGGCGGGCCGTGGCATCGGGGGCGAGGGGAAAGGGTTCATCGTCGGAGGGGGGCAGGTGCCAGCG
>JANPOW010000393.1:0-3076 GCA_031428185.1 Betaproteobacteria bacterium
GCCGCACCGCCCACCCGCGACACCGAGATGCCGGCGTTGATGGCGGGGCGGATGCCGCTGTTGAACAGCGAGGTTTCCAGGAAGATCTGGCCGTCGGTGATCGAGATCACGTTGGTGGGCACAAAGGCCGACACGTCACCGGCTTGGGTCTCGATGATGGGCAGTGCGGTGAGTGAACCGGTACGCCCTTTCACTTCGCCTTTGGTGAACTTCTCGACGTAGTCGGCATTGACCCGTGCGGCACGCTCCAGCAGGCGGCTGTGGAGATAAAACACGTCGCCAGGGAAAGCCTCACGGCCCGGCGGGCGGCGCAGCAGCAACGAGACCTGGCGATACGCCACGGCTTGCTTGGACAAGTCGTCATAGACGATCAGTGCGTCTTGGCCACGGTCGCGAAAGTACTCGCCCATGGTGCAGCCCGAGTAGGCCGACACGTATTGCATGGCCGCTGACTCAGACGCGGTGGCCGCCACGACGATCGTGTCTTCCATCGCGCCGTTGGCTTCCAGGGCGCGCACCACGTTTTTGACCGACGAGGCTTTTTGCCCGATCGCAACGTAGACGCAGGTCATGTTCTGACCCTTCTGGTTGATGATCGCGTCAATCGCCACGGCCGTCTTGCCGGTCTGGCGGTCACCGATGATCAACTCGCGCTGGCCACGTCCCACCGGCACCATCGAGTCGATGGATTTCAGCCCGGTCTGCACCGGCTGGCTCACCGATTGGCGGGCGATCACGCCCGGCGCCACCTTCTCGATCACGTCGGTCATCTTGGCGTTGATCGGGCCCTTGCCGTCAATCGGCGCGCCCAGCGCGTTGACCACGCGGCCAATCAGCTCGGGGCCCACCGGCACTTCAAGAATGCGGCCGGTGCACTTGACCACATCGCCTTCAGAGATGTGCTCGTACTCACCCAAAATCACCGAGCCGACCGAGTCGCGCTCGAGGTTCAGCGCCAGGCCGTAGGTCGGCTGGCCACCCGGGGTGGGCGGGAATTCCAGCATTTCACCGGCCATCACGTCGGACAGGCCGTGCACACGCACGATGCCGTCGGTGACGGACACCACGGTGCCCTGGTTTTTGATATCGGCCGACGCACCAAGGCCCTCGATGCGGCTCTTGATGAGTTCGGAAATCTCTGCGGGGTTCAGTTGCATAACTTTCTCCTTAGGACAGCATCAGCGGGGCCGCACGGCATGCGGCGCTCAGCGCTCACGCCGTCAGGGCGACCTTCATTTGTTCAAGACGTGCTTTGACCGAGGTGTCGAGCACTTCGTCGCCCACCACCACGCGGATACCGCCGATCAGCTCGGGATCGATCTGCACACTGGCTTTGAGCTTGCGCTCAAAACGCTTCTCCAGTGCCGCCACCACCTCGGCCAGTGCCGTCTCGTCGATGGCAAAGGCGCTGTACACCACCGCATCCGACGAGCCCGAACGGGCATTGAGCAGCGCACGAAACTGCGTTGCAATCTCAGGCAGCGCGCTCAGACGGCCGTTGTCCAGCACCGTGCTCAGCAGGTTTTTGACCGGTGACCCCAAGGTGGTTTTGGTGGCTGAAACCGCCACGTCAAACACCTGGCTGGACAGCGTGCCCGGGTTGCCGGCAAACGCCAACAGGCGCTCGTCGGCGGCCACCTGGGCCAGCTCGGTCATCTGCGTGGCCACCGACTGCGCTTCGCTCAGGCGCACCGCCTTGAACAGCGCTTCGGCGTACGGACGGGCGATGGTTGCAAGCTCAGCCATGGTCAGAGTTCCGCTTTGAGGCGGCCCAACAGCTCAGCATGCACGCCAGCGTTGACTTCCTTGCGCAGGATCGCTTCCGCGCCCTTGACAGCCAGGCCAGCCACCTGTTCACGCAACACTTCACGCGCTTTCACCGACTCTTGCTCGGCCTCGGCACGGGCAGCGGCGATGATCTTGGCGCCTTCTTCAGTGGCGCGGCCCTTGGCCTCTTCCACCAATTGCTGCGCCAGGCGCTCGGCGTCAGCCAGGCGCTTTGCCGCGTCGTTGCGGGCGGCGGACAGCTGCTGCTCCACACGCTGGTTGGCTTGCGCCAGATCAGACTTGGCCTTGTCGGCAGCCGACAGGCCTTCGCGGATCTTGGCCGCGCGCTCGTCGAGCGCGCTGATGATCGGCGGCCAGACGAATTTCATCGTGAACCAGACCAGGATCAGGAACACGATCATCTGGGCGATGAGGGTACCGTTGATGCTCACTTTTGATGCCTCGCGAAGGTTAAGACTCTCACCAAGCAAACGCCACGACAACCGGCTTTGCCGGGCCGTCGGCGTTGCCCCTTGAGGGGAGCGGCGAACAGCCGCTTCGAGGTGGTCTTACTTAGGCAGGTTGGCGATCTGGGCCAGGAACGGGTTGACCGTGGCGAACCACAGCGCAATACCGGTGCCGATGATGAAGGCCGCGTCGATCAGGCCGGCCAACAGAAACATCTTGGTCTGCAGTTCGCCCATCAGTTCAGGCTGGCGTGCAGCGGCTTCGAGGTATTTGCTGCCCATGATGCCGATACCGATACAAGCGCCGACGGCACCCAGACCAATGATCAGACCAACGGCGAGGGCGACAAAGCTGATGACTTCCATGATGACTCCTAGGGGGAAATGAGTAGTTGAGAGAAAGGGAAAACAGGGAAAACCGGAACCCGGCGTAGCCAGGTTTTTGATGCAAGAGCCCAGGGCTCCGTTGTGCGCGTTGAGCCCTGGGGCTTTAGTGCGCGTCGTGCGCTTGGCCCAGGTACACCAGGGTCAGCATCATGAACACAAAGGCCTGCAGCAGGACGATCAGGATGTGGAAGATCGACCAGACCGTGCCGGCAATGATGTGGCCAACAAACAGCCCGATGCCGGTGCCGGTCAAGGCAAAAGCACCACCCATCAACGCGATCAGCATGAAGATCAATTCGCCGGCAAACATGTTGCCGAACAGCCGCATGCCGTGCGAAACGGTCTTGGCCACAAACTCGATCATCTGCATCAGAAAGTTGACCGGGTACAGCACCACCTTGTCGCCAAACGGGGCCGAGAACAACTCATGCACCCAGCCGCCAAACCCTTTGATC
>JANPOW010000394.1:0-6950 GCA_031428185.1 Betaproteobacteria bacterium
ACCACCTCGGCATGGCCGGTTGCACCACTGCAGACCTGTTCGTAACTGGGGTCCACGGCCTGGCCGTTGCAATAGCCGGACTGCACTGACGTCACCCCCTGCACCAACTCGAACACCGCCTCCACACACCAAAAACAACCGCCGCCCAAAGTGATGATGTCGTCCGCCATGCTGCCGCCTCCAGATTGAGCTGCGGATTGTCAGGCCGCCCCCTCAATCACGGGGCGCACGGGGCCATACCCAGGCCTGAGGGGCACAATCTTGCCGATTCATGTGCACCCCGCAGCCACGGGCCATCCCTCAGTGAACGATACTTTTGCGGCCCTTGGCCTTCTGCACTGGAAGCCCGTCATCGGTGCGTTGCTGATGCCGCCCACCCCGTGGCTGCTGCTGTTGATCGTGGCCTGGTGGCTGCGTCGCCGCCGGTCGGGTGTTTGGTTGCTGAGCCTGTCCATTGCCGGCCTGTGGTTGGGCAATTGCGAGGCTGTCGGCAGTTGGATGGAGCGGCGTCTCCGTGCACCCGCCGAATTGACGCTGGCCCAAGTGGCCGACCTGCACCGCTCATTGTCTGGCCGCAACCCCGTCGTCTTGGTATTGGGTGGCGGCGCGATTGCGCTGGCGCCCGAGTATGGCGAGGCGCACCTGGCCGAGCGATCCATGCAGCGCCTGCACTACGGGCTGTGGCTGGCGCGTCAGGTCCTGGCGCCGGTGATGGTCTCAGGCGGCGCTGGCCGGGGCCGAGGCGACGCGCCAGCCGAGGCCGCCGTGGCAGCGCGCATTGCCATCCGCGACTACGGCAAACCCCTGAAATGGCTGGAGGCCGGATCGGCGGATACCCGCGAAAACGCACGCCTGAGCCTGCGACTGCTCGAACCAGACGGCATCACCGACCTGCTGCTGGTGACACACGGCTGGCACATGCCGCGTGCGTTGCGTGCATTTGAGCAAGAAGCGGCGCGGGCTGGGTTCCGCGCCCGCTTGATTGCCGCGCCGATGGGGATGGCGCCCCAGCAAGCGTCAACGCTGCTCCAATGGTTGCCATCCAGTGAAGGGCAGCGCCGGGTCAACACGGTGCTGCACGAACTGGTGGGCTTGTTGGTGGGCGCCTGAGCCGCACCCAACAACAGGCCATCACAAACAGGCCGCCAGAAAAGCGAAGCCCCCTCAAGCCTTGCAGCCGGAGGGGGCTGGTCACCCAGTGGTGACCGTCTGGAGATCCGGAGGTAGATAGTCCGGGGCCCCGTTTCGCGCAGAGACTGCGCGAGGTTTTGCGCCTTGCATGAAGGCAGACAAAAGATACTGCAAGCTGCCGCGGCAGGCAAGCAAAACCACCACGCCAGTTGAAACAAGACACCGGCGCTGGGCCCGCCGGGTCGCCATCAGTGCCCACATCAGGCCGCTTCAGCGCGACATCACGGCCTGGAACAGATCTTCCACCCGGCGGGTCACGTCACCCGGCATGGTGATCACCCGGCCCCATTCACGCTGCGTTTCACCCGGCCATTTGTTGGTGGCGTCCAGCCCCATCTTGCCGCCCAGGCCGCTCACCGGTGACGCAAAGTCAAGGTAGTCAATGGGCGTCTGCGCCACCAGCGTGGTGTCGCGCACCGGGTCCATGCGGGTGGTGATGGCCCAGATCACCTCTTGCCAGTTGCGCACGTCCACATCGTCATCCGTGACCACGATGAACTTGGTGTACATGAACTGCCGCAAATAGCTCCACACCCCAAACATCAGGCGCTTGGCATGGCCGGGGTAGCTCTTCTTGATCGAGATGATGGCCATGCGGTAGCTGCAGCCCTCGGGCGGCAGGTAAAAATCAACAATCTCGGGGAATTGCTTTTGCAGGATTGGCACAAACACTTCATTCAGCGCCACGCCCAGCACGGCGGGTTCATCTGGCGGCTTGCCGGTGTAGGTGGAGTGGTAGACCGGATCACGCCGGTGCGTCAGCCGGTTGAGCCGGAACACCGGGAACCAGTCCTGCTCGTTGTAATAGCCGGTGTGGTCGCCGTAAGGCCCTTCCAGCGCGTGCAGATAACCGCCAATCTCCTTGACCTGCACGCCGTGTGCGCTGCGGCCCTCAAAGCCTGGCTCGGCGGTGGGGATGTGGCCCTCCAACACCATCTCGGCCGTGGCGGGCACCTGCAGGAAGCGGCCGGCCTCACCTACAGCGCAATCCACCAACTCGGTGGCACTGCCGCGCAGCAAGCCGGCAAACTGGTATTCAGACAAGGTGTCCGGCACCGGTGTCACGGCCCCCAGCGTGGTGGCCGGGTCGGCGCCCAGCGCCACCGCCATCGGAAACGGCTGGCCGGGGTTGGCACGCGCAAAGTCGCGGAAATCCAACGCGCCGCCCCGGTGCGCCAGCCAGCGCATGATCACGTCACGCGGGCCGATCACCTGCTGGCGGTAGATGCCGATGTTCTGGCGCTGGCGCGGCCGCTCAATGGCCTGCGGCCCACGGGTGACCACCAAGCCCCAGGTGATCAAGGGCCCGGCATCACCCGGCCAGCAGGTCTGGATCGGCCAGCGTGCCAGGTCGATCTCGTCACCGGCCAGTTGCACCTCGCGGCACGGGCCGTCACGTCGGCGCACCGGTTTCATGTCCCACAGCGCCTTGACCATCTGCACCAGCCGGCCAGCGTCTTTCAGGCCCTGCGGTGGCTCAGGCTCTTTCAAGCGCGCCAGCAAGCTGCCGATCTGGCGTAACTCCGAAACTGCAGAGGCGCCCATGCCCAGCGCCACCCGCTGCGGTGTGCCAAACACGTTGGCCAGCACCGGCACGTCAAAACCGGTCGCCTGCTCAAACCACAGCGCCGGGCCGGCAGCGCGCAAGACACGGTCGGCCAGCGCCGTCATTTCCAGTTTGGGCGACACCGGTTCGGCCACCCGGCGCAGTTCACCCATGCGCTCAAGCTGAGCAGCAAAGTCACGCAAATCTCGGTATTTCATTCCAGAAGCTCATAAAGAACTATTTTGATATACTTGACCGTTATGAATGTGCTTCCTAGAATTCATTTCGGTGGTCAAGGCAAGGGTTAACCCACCCGTCCCTTGGGCTTCTGCTGGGCCGCAATTTTTGCCGGGTGGCAGATCACCGGCCCATGGCGGCCACCCGGATGCTTGCGCCCGAGCGCTGGCCCGTCCGGTCAAAAATCATTATCCGCGCCGGTTCTGCAGCTTCTGCAGGCGGCCCAGCCGGCGGCAGCAAGCCCCGGCGCTTTTGAAAGGTTCAACATGCCAGCGATTGCAAAATTGCGCGCTGCGGCCCTCGCCTGTGTCGCGTCTGCCCAGGTGTTCCTGCGCGATGTGGGCGCAGGCCTGCTTGATGTCAGCCACAACTCACTGGCTCTGCTGGGTTTGTGTGTGGTGGGTGTGGCGCTGTTTGCCGGTGGCCGCGAGGAAATCCGCACCCTGGCCGAGCGCCATGCGTTGGACTGGCTGCAGGCCCGCCAGGAAGCGCGTGAGCCCGAAGCGCTGCAATTGGTTGAGCCGGACCCCGGCGCCGTGGCCCGCGCCACCGCCGCTGATCCAACATCCTTGCCGCGCCGACAGGCTGCGGTGGCGCAGTGGTTGTCCAAGCGCTACAAGGTGGCGCCTGAGCCGGTCAGCCGGTTGGTACTGGAGGCTTGGTCGGTGGGCAGCCGCTTCGGCCTGGACCCGACGCTGATCCTGGCGGTGATGGCGATCGAGTCCAGCTTCAATCCGTTTGCCCAAAGTCCGGTGGGTGCCCAGGGCTTGATGCAGGTCATGACCCGCATCCACGACGACAAGTACGAGGCCTTTGGCGGCATCCGGGCCGCTTTTGACCCGGTCAGCAATCTGCGCGTGGGTGTGCAGGTGCTGAAGGAGTGCATTGCGCGTGCCGGCAGCCTGGAGGCCGGGCTCAAGTTTTATGTGGGCGCGGCCAACAGCAATGAAGATGGCGGCTACGTCAGCAAGGTGTTGATGGAGCAAAGCCACCTGCGCCAGGTGGCAGACGGCCGCAAGATTGCCATCAACGCGTCCAACGCTGCAGCGCCGTCGCCAGTGGCGCCGGTGCCCTTCCCGGTACACAGCCCTGCAGCCCCGGCCAGCACGCCGACGGTCAGCGAAAGCGTTGCGCTGCTGCGCTGATCTGGCGCACGCCAGGCATTGCGGGCGCAAACACCGGCGCAAGCACCGCCAAGGCGGTCCGTTACACTTGAGCAGCCGGCGCAACTGGCGATAGGGCTTCTCGGCCCGAGGTGGATGACCACCGGGAAGCGCCGGCCCGGCCCAGCAAAGGGATGGCTGCCAAGCAGCATCCGCCGGATCAGCCGTTCGCCTGGGCAGCCCTCGGTTTGGCATGGCTTGCTTTGGCAGGCACCGGCCGGCGGGTCTCCACCGCCCCAAAAGGACTGCCCCATGTTTGACCGCAACCAATCCACCATTGCCAATATCGACCCTGAGCTGTGGGCCACCATCGGCCTTGAAAACGCCAGGCAAGAAGACCACATCGAGCTGATCGCCAGCGAGAACTACGCCTCGCCCGCTGTGATGCAGGCCCAGGGCTCGCAGCTAACCAACAAGTACGCCGAGGGCTACCCGGGCAAGCGCTACTACGGTGGCTGCGAGTACGTGGATGTGGTCGAGCAACTGGCCATCGATCGGCTCAAGGCCTTGTTTGGCGCAGAAAACGCCAACGTGCAGCCCAACTCCGGCTCGCAGGCCAACCAGGCGGTGTTTTTCGGCCTGCTGCAGCCCGGTGACACCATCATGGGCATGAGCCTGGCCGAAGGTGGCCACCTGACCCACGGCATGCCGCTCAACATGTCCGGCAAGTGGTTCAAGGTGGTGAGCTACGGCCTGGACGCCGATGAAGCCATCGACTACGACGCGATGGAGCGGCTGGCGCACCAGCACAAACCCAAGCTGATCATCGCCGGCGCCTCGGCCTATTCGCTGCGCATTGACTTTGAGCGTTTTGCCAAGGTCGCCAAGGCCACTGGCGCCTATTTCATGGTCGACATGGCGCACTACGCAGGGCTGATCGCCGCCGGCGTCTACCCCAACCCGGTGCCGTTTGCCGATGTGGTCACGTCCACCACCCACAAGACCTTGCGTGGCCCGCGCGGTGGCCTGATCCTGATGAAGGACGCCATTGCCAAGCAGATCAACAGCGCCATCTTTCCTGGCATCCAGGGTGGCCCGCTGATGCATGTGATCGGCGCCAAGGCGGTGGCGTTCAAAGAGGCTCTGGCGCCAGAGTTCAAGCTCTACCAGCAGCAGGTGGTCAAAAACGCTGCGGCAATGGCAGAAACGCTGGTGCAGCGCGGCTTGCGCATCGTCTCTGGGCGCACCGAGAGCCATGTGATGCTGGTGGACTTGCGCGCCAAGGGCATCACCGGCAAAGAGGCTGAAAGCGTGCTGGGTCAGGCCCACATGACCTGCAACAAAAACGCCATCCCCAACGACCCGCAAAAGCCGATGGTGACCAGTGGCATCCGGTTGGGGTCACCAGCCATGACCACCCGCGGTTTTGGCGTAGCCGAATCTCGCCGCACCGCTGAGTTGATCGCCGATGTGCTGGACAACCCGCACGACGCCGCCAACATCGCCGCGGTGCGGGCCAAGGTGGCCGCGTTGACACGCGACTTCCCGGTCTACCGCTAAGCACTGGCCGCGGGCAACGCAGGCGCCAACCCACCCGCAATGCGTTGCCCATACTGCAGCCACGAAGAAACCCAGGTCGTCGAGACCCGTGAGTCCGACGAGGGGGATGTCATCCGGCGCCGCCGCCGCTGCCTGAAGTGCGACAAGCGCTTCACCACCTACGAGCGGCCTGAGATCGCGTTGCCCGCGGTGGTCAAGAAAGACGGCGCCCGGGTCGAGTTTGATCCCGCCAAGTTGCGCAGTTCCATGCTGCTGGCCCTGCGCAAGCGCCCGGTCAGCATCGAGCAGGTAGACGCTGCCATCGACCGCATCCAGGACAAGCTGCTGGCCACCGCAGCGCGTGAGCTGCCCAGTGCCCGCCTGGGGGAGCTGGTGATGCGGGAGTTGAAACGCATCGACAAGGTGGCCTACGTGCGTTTTGCATCGGTCTACCGCAGCTTCGAGGACGTGGACGAGTTCCGGCAGCTGATCCGGGATATTTGACGATATCCCTTCTGAATCAATGACTTGCCAAGTCCGGTCAACCAAGCGCTAAGCGCCTTGCCTTGATCTTTCTACTATGGGCTGCAAACATGAGCAACCGCCTTTCGGCAAGGTCAAGTGTCCCCGCCGTGTACTCAGGTAGTCAAGCATTTGTACCCAACCCGACGAAATGAGCTAGAGGGAACCTCACCACCGCCACCGCTATCTTGGTAGCAGCCGCTGCCGACACCGCAGCGGCCACCGTCACCCCCACCGCAGTGGCCACCGCAGCAGCCACACCCACCGCCACCGCGACGCCCACCGCAGCGGCAACGCCCACCGCCACCCCGACCGCAGCAGCCACCGCAGCAGCCACACCCACCGCCGCCGCAGCAGCCACGCCTCCTGCTGGCGCTGCTGGCCGTGGCGACGGTGCTGGCTACACCAGGCCTAGAGCTAACGCATGGCTAGACGGGGTGACTTTGCAGCAGTGGGCCGGCCGCGTCGCAAACCAGCACCCTCAAAGATATTTTTTGCCGACTGAAAACTTTTCAATCCGACCCAGCCCCTGACCACCGACAAGGCCAGCAAGGAAGCCCCACCGACAAGGCCAGCGGCCCCGTGGCGGGCACAGCAAGCTGTCAGGCTACTGTGGCGGTGGCGGTGGCGGTGGCGGGCAGCGCCAGCGCATCAAGGGCGTCTGTCAGGGAACCCCCCCGCGTCAGAATAGTTGTCGCCTCCATAGATCAACCCAGGGGGCGGCGATGAAGGACGGACTTGGCTCGATACGGACAGGCATTCAAGAACAAAGCGGTGGCGAGGTTGCTGGCGCCGGAGAGCGCAGCGCTGGA
>JANPOW010000395.1:0-2623 GCA_031428185.1 Betaproteobacteria bacterium
GGAAGTGGCAGACTGCGGCCCATGCGTCTGCCTTTGCGTCCACCCGTCCGCCGTGCCATCGCCGGCCTGCTTGCTGTGCCGGTGCTGGCGGCGCTGGCGCTGCTGTGGCTGGGCCTGGCCAGCACGCCGCTGGTCACACAAAGCCCGGTGCCAGCGCCGGCCGACATCGAGCGCGCGTTGCAAGTGCTGCAGCGCAACGACCCGCGCGGCAAGCTGCCGGGCATCACGCGCTCGGTCAGCCTGTCGCAGCGTGAGCTGGAGTTGCTGATCAACCTGGCCAGCCGCCGTTACGGTGAACCGCGCAGCCGGGTGGATTTGCTGCCCGGTGTGGCCAGGCTGCAGGCCAGCCTGGCGCTGCCAGCCAACCCGCTGGGCGCCTGGCTGAATGTGGACGCGGTGCTGCGGCAAACCGATGGCCTGCCCACGCTGGCCCACCTGCAGGTGGGCCAGCTGCCGGTGCCGGGCTGGCTGGCCCGGGCCTTGCTGCCGCCCGTGCTGACCGCCCTGCACCTGCGTGCCCAGGCTGCGCTGGCGCAGCGCATGGTCAGCACGGTGGCCTTTGGCAGCCAGCACATCGCGCTGGACTACGCTTGGCCCGACAACCCGCAGCACGACCTGGCCAACAGCCTGCTGCCGGCGGCCGAGCAGGCCCGGCTGCAGGTGTATTCAGACCAGTTGGCACGCCTGTCCACCGAGCTGGCACCCAGCGGCCCGGTGTCGATGGCGCGGCTGCTGCCGCCGGTGTTTGCGCTGGCGCAAACCCGGTCCAGCGACCAGACCATGGCTGCGCTGGAAAACCGCGCCGCGCTGGTGGCGCTGGCGTTTCTGGTCAATGGCCGGGCTGTGCCGGCAGTGCTGAGCAACGCTGCCACAGGCAGTGCGCGCGCGGGCGCGGGCGCGGACGACAACGACACCCGGCAGCGGGCCATCCATGTCACGCTGATGGGTCGGCACGACACGCCGCAGCATTTTTTGGTGTCCGCCGCGCTGTCGGCTGAAGGTGGCGGGCCGCTGTCTGATGCCATCGGTCTGTACAAGGAGGTGGCCGATTCACGCGGGGGCAGCGGCTTCAGCTTCAATGACCTGGCAGCCGACCGGGCCGGCACCCGGTTAGGCCTGCTGGCCGCACGTGACCCGATGGCCTTGCAAGCCAGGTTGGCGGCCGGCGTGCAAGAGGCCGACCTGATGCCGGTGGTCAGCGACCTGCCCGAGGCGATGACGGCGCAAGACTTCAAACGCCGGTTTGGCGGTGTGGGCGGGCTGGCCTACCAACGCATGATGCAGGACATCGAGGCCAGGCTGGACCAGATTGCGCTGCTGGCGCCGCAGCGCTGAACTAGGAGCCTGTCGGACTTGGGGCGTCGATAGCGAGAAACGGCCCCAGCGAGGACAGTTTTTGCCGGATTTGCAGGCCCATAGTTCAACTATGGGACAAAAAGTCGGTAAAAAATGGACCGCTGAGGCCGTTTCGCAGCCGACGTTCCCCAAGCCCGACAGGCTCCTAGCGCTTGGTGCGGCGCTGCGGCGCGAGACCAGGCGCGGCGGCACTTCAAACACGGTCAGTTGGATGCCGCCGAAGCCGGCATCGCCGGCACCGCCAGCGAGGCCGCAGCAGCGGCTGGCGCGGTGTGGTCGGTCTCCATGCCGTGTTTTTCACCGCCCATGTCGATGTCGCCACCGGCCTTTTTCAGCACAAACAAGGCCACTGCTGCGAACACGACGAAGCCAAGAATCAGTTTCCACATGGTGTGCACCACTCCAGTTGCGAGACAACAAAAAACCGGGCGCCCACAGGCGCCCGGTTGGATCAGCTAAGGCTTAGCGCCACGCCAGACGGCGTTTAGTCTTGGGCGTAGATGTCCACATCCTTGGTTTCTTTCACGAAGATCATGCCGATCACAAAGCACACCGCCGCGATCACGATGGGGTACCACAGGCCGTAATACATGTCACCGTTGGACGCCACCATCGCAAACGTGACCGACGGCAGCAGACCACCAAACCAGCCGTTGCCGATGTGGTAGGGCAGGCTCATCGAGGTGTAGCGGATGCGCGTGGGGAACAGCTCCACCAGCATGGCCGCGATGGGGCCGTAGACCATGGTCACGTACAGCACCAGCACCGACAGGATGGCCACGATGCTCCACCACTGGCTGCCCATGAACTCGATGGGTTTGGCCTTGGGCGGGTAGCCGGCGGCCTTCAGCGTCTCGGCCACATCCTTCTTGAAGGCAGCGATCGACTTGGTCGAGGCTTCGTCAAACTTGTGCCCGCCGGGCAAGGTGGCCGCCGTGGGCGGGATGATTTCCTTCTCGCCGATCTTGATGACCGTGGGTGTGCCGGCCGCTGCGATCTCGTTCTGGTAACTGGCCGAACTTTGTGTCAGTGCCCGTTTGGCAATGTCGCAGCCCGACAAAAAGTCCACCTCACGCGCAATCGGGCTGCCCTGGAACGAGCAGCTTGCCGGGTCGGCCTTGATGGAGATCTTGGCGGTGATTTGCGCCCGTGCCAGCTCGGGGTTGGCCGCAGCGGTGAGCGCCTTGAACAGCGGGAAGTAGGTCAGCACCGCCAGCGCCAGGCCCAGCATGATGATGGGCTTGCGGCCGATCTTGTCGGACAGGGT
>JANPOW010000396.1:0-5943 GCA_031428185.1 Betaproteobacteria bacterium
CGCTGGTTTTGCGGCGTGATGGCCTGCGGCAGCACGCCCGCCAGCGGCTGCAGCGGCATGCAGCACGCCCGGCGGCGGCTGCAGCGGCATGAATCTGGGCTGGGCCAGCATGCGCTGTTGGCGTGCCCACCATCCCGGCACCGAGGTCCGCCATCACCAGCGCCATCACCCGCGCCATCACCCGCGCCATCCATGCGGCCTGCCTGGCCTTGGCCGCAGCCGGCATGCCGGCCGCCCGGGCCGCCACCGGCTTGGGCGACTTTGATCCGCCCACCACGGCGCAAGGCCCCAGCATCTTTGTGGCGCTGCCCGGCCCACAAACCATCGTCGCGCCCGAGGCCACGTTCACTGGCGGTGTGGTGCTGGGGTTGGCCACCAACTTCCCGGCATCACCAGCGTCACCATCGATGCCGTCAACCCGCCGGGCATCTGGGATTTCTTGATCGACACGGTGGCCTTCAACCAGAGCATCACCAGCGTGATACCCAACGCGCCACCGCCGCCGGTGTATGTGCCGTGGCAGCCGGCGCCGGTCACCATCCCGCCGCAGGCCAGCACCTACACCGAGCCAAACTTTATTGACGAGCGTGGCCACGAGCAGAAGGGCAAGACCAGGACAGTGCTCAACCAGGTGATCAACGACGGCGACGATGTGAACGACGCCAAGGGCCACTTCGAGACCCTGACCTCACCGGTGCCCGAGGCGCCCAACGCCGCACTGCTGCTGGCTGGCCTGGCGGCGCCGGGCCTGAAGACACCGCGCCGTGCGCGGCAGGCCGGCGCGCCGGGCTGCGCGCCTGAGCCGCGGGCGATGGGCAAAAAAAAGCCCACCGAGGGATCGGTGGGCTGCAAGCCCTCGGGTGAGGGCGTCGTTGGGACTGGGGGCGGGCCGGCTGGCGCCCGCTGCAACGACGCGGACTGTGCCCAAGACCCGCTGCGCCGGCCATCCCTAGAAAAAGTGCAAAAAAGGCTTGCATGTCAACCCGCAGGTTGGGGGGTGAGGCCGATCACCGCAGCAAGCCGGCGGCGCAGCGGGCGGCGGCCAGGTCCCACAGTGCGTGGCCGCAGCTTTTGAACAGCAGCGGGCCGGCTGGCCGCTGGGCCGGTGGCTGGGCCAGCAGGTCGGCCAGGGTGGGCAGGTGGCCCGTGGGGATGCCGGCGGCCAGCAGGTCACCGGCTTCGTGGCGGGCGTCGGCGCTGTCCAGCAGCACCTGGCCGGTGCTGGCGATGTGGCGGGTCAAGGCCGGGTCCAGCTCGATCATGGCTGGCGTGAAGGCGCCGATGGCGGCCACCAGCGCATCGGCGCGCAGCGGGCCCATCAGGCACGGGGCCTGGGCCGGCGTTGCGGTGACCACCAGCGGGCAGCGCTGCAGCGCGGCGGGCAGGTCGTCGGCGGGCCACACGCGGATGCCCTGGGGCAGCACTGGTGGAGTGCTTTGGTCGGTCTGGCCGGCCCGCAGTGCCTGCGCAAATTCGCGGCTGCGTGCGGGCGTGCGGCCACGCACCCAGACCTCACGCACACCGCAGCAGGCCACCAGCGCCTGCACATGGGCCAGCGCCTGCACACCCGTGCCGACGACCAGCAGCGGCCCGGCGGGCCGGCCGGCCAGCGCCTGCGCTGCCGGGGCCGGCCCCAGCCAGGTCTGCAGCGCCAGCACCGTGACCGCGGCCGTGCGCCGGGCGGTGACGGTGGGGCCGTCCAGCAGCGCCAGGCGCTGGCCGGTGGACGCGCGCAGCACCAGCACATCGCCCAGGATGGACGGCAGGCCCAGCGCCGGGTTGCCAGCGGCCCAGGTGATGAGTTTGATGGCGGCCAGGTCGTTGCTGGGGTCAGTGCTGCCGGGGGCCGGCACCAGCCAGGACGGCATCACAAACCAGCGCGTTTGCGGCGCCAGCGCCAGCACCTGGCGCGCGGGCACCTGGGCCAGCCCGGCGGCGTGGTCGGCCAGGGTGCGGCGCAAGGCCGCCAGCAGCGCAGGCCAGGGCAGAGCTTGCGCGGTGGCCGCAGCACCCAGAATCTGCATCGCAGCCTGGGCCGGCCTCAGTGCCTGGCGGCCATGGGGGTGGCGGGGCTTGGCGCGGCGGTGGGCACAGCCGCTGCGGCCGCCGCGGCCAACACCGGCGCACCACCTTGCACGGCTGTCGGGGCAGTGACGGCGGCCACCCCCGCCACCACCGGCGCCACCAGGGCCGGCAGCCGGATCTCAAACACCGCACCACCCTCCGGGTGGTTGCGCACGCTGATGCGGCCGCGGTGGGCGGCCATGATCTTGCGGCAGATGGCCAGGCCCAGGCCGGTGCCACCCGAGCCGTCCTTGGTGCGGCTGGATTGCACAAAGGATTCGAAGATGCGGTCCAGCTCGTCGGCGGGCACACCGGGGCCGTGGTCACGCACGCTGATCAGCAGCCCGCTGTGGCCCTCGCGCCCCCAGCCCAGCGTGATGACACTGCCGGCCGGCGCAAAGCGGATCGCATTGGCCAGCACGTTGCGCAGCACCTGCTGCAGGCGGAAGGCATCGGCCATGGCCCACAGGCCGGCCGCTTCGGCCTCGCGTTGGGCGTCCACCAGCGGTGCCACCAGCGCCAGCTTGCGGGCCAGCGCCATCTGCCGCAGCTCTTGCACCACCGACCGCATGGCCGGCGCCAGCGCCATCGGCGCCAGGTGGATCTCGCCCACGGTGGATTCGAGCCGCGTCAAATCCAGCAGGTTGTTGACCAGCGTGAGCATGCGCTGGCCGGCGCCGTGGATGTCGCCAAACATGCTGTGCAGGCGCTGGTCGGTGCGGCTGCGTGAGCCGCCCAGCTCAGAAAAACCCAGGATGCTTTGCAGCGGCGTGCGCAGCTCGTGGCTGATGTTGGCCAGAAACTCGCTCTTGGTGCTGTTGGCATGCTCGGCGGCATTCTTGGCCTCCAGCGTGCGCTGGGCGGCTTCGCGGAACTCGGTCACGTCGGTCAGGCAGCTGATCACGCCGGTCACCTGGCCACCGGCGTCGGTGAAGGGCATGACGCGGATCATCACGTCGCGCGGCAGGCCGTCGCTGTCCAGCAGTTGTTCTTCGTAATTGACCGGCTGGCCCGAGATGATGGCCATCTGCTCTTGCACCTCGTGGGGTGCGGCCAGTTGCGGTGGGTAGAGCCGGCCCAGGTTGGCGCCGATCACGCGCTCGGTGCTCAGGCCGGTCAGGTCGGTCCAGGCCTTGTTGACGCGCACAAAACGGCCGGCCGTGTCTTTGACCACCATCGGGATCGGGCTGACCTCAAACAGCCGGTCGGTGAAGGCATCCTTGGCGGCCAGGTTGCCACGCGCGGCGGCCAGGTCACCGCTCACAGCCTCGCGGCTGCGCAGGCTGCGCCAGACCAGCGTGGCCAGTGCGCCCACGATGGCCAGCAGGCCGGCCGTGGCACCCGCCACTTTGAGCGCGCTGCTGCGCAACTGGGCCGACACCGTGGCCGCCGGGGTCTCCACCACCAGCACCAGCGGCTGGCGGCGGGCGCTGCGGTAGGCGCTGTAGGCCTCGTCTCCGTCCAGGCCCGGGCCGATGAACGCGCCTTGCGCCTGGCGCGGCAACAGCTCGGTGAACAGGCGGTAGCCCTGCAGCTGCTGGCCGGTGGCGCGCCGCACGCCCTGGCTGGCGGCCAGCAACTGGCCGCCAGACGACAGCAGGGCGGCACGCTGCGCGGTGTTGCTGAGCAGCAGGTCGTATTGGTTGACAAAGTACTCGGGGTTGAGTGCGGCCACCAGCCAGTCGGTGGCCTGCGCGCTGCTGGGCGGGTTGGTGGCCGGGTTGGTGTTGCTGGTGCTGGCGCTGGTGCTGGTGCTGGCGCTGGCGCTGTGCGGGGGCCTTGCTGCCACCACGGCCGGCAGCGCACGCACCAGCGGCAGCAGCGTCAACACGGCGGCACCGGACGGCCCGGCCCGGGCTGCGGCCTCCAACTCGGCCAGGTCACGCCCTGGCAGCAGCGGCCCCAGGCCCGGGCGGTGGCTGGGGCCAAGCAGGCGCTGCCGGTTGATCAGCCGGCCCACGTTGCCCGGGTTGGAGCTGGCCAGCACCCGGCCTTGCGGGTCCACCAGGCTGAGGCTGCGCAAAGACGGCAGGGTCTGGATGGATTGCTGCAGCACGGCGGACAGCGGTACCGGGTCAGCGCTGTTGCTGGCACCGGCGCCGCTGCTGCGCAGCAGGCGCACGGCTTCGGTGGCGCTGCCCAAGGCCTCCTCCACCCCGCTCAGGGCGCGGTTGGCCTGGTCCTCCAGCACACCCGCAAACAGGCTGTTGTGGGCCTGCGTGCTGGCCTGCAAATCACGTTGCTCAAGGCCCACAAACGCCAGCGCCAGCAACAGCACTGCGGCCGTGAGCATGGCCGTGCCGGCCAGCACCTTGCGGCTGTGCAGCCACGGCGCTGGCTCGCGCCGGGCACTGACCGACGCGGTGCGGTCGGTGGTGGGCGTGCGGGCCGGCATGGCGCGCATCAAGGTTTTTTGGCCAGGCGCAGCACGTCGCTGTCCTGGCGCAGCAGAAAGCGGCCCAGAAAGCTGTTGCCCAGCAGCACCATGGGCAACTCGGCCGGCAGCACCACGGCGGCCACGTTGGCCAGCTCCACCCCGCCCAGCCGCACCGATGTCAGGTTGACGGCATACACCGGCACCGGGCCGTTGGCAGTTTGTGTCAGGCCGGGTTTGCCGCGTTTCCAGTCCAGGCCGATGCGGTTGGCCTCGCCCTGGCTCAGCGCCACGGTGGTGGCGCCGGTGTCCACCAAAAACCGCACCGGGCGGCCGTTGATGCTGCCGCTGCCCTCAAAGTGGCCACCCGGCCCCATCGGCAACACGATCTCGTTGTTGGCCGGCGCAAGCCCTGCATCACCCGACAGCCGTGCCGGCGCAGCGCCCAGCAGCAGCGTGCTGCTGCGCCCGCCCATCTGCACCTCGGCCTGGCCGTCGCCCAGCCGGCGCAAGGTGACGCCTTGCACCGTCTCGCCCAGCGCCAGTGTGCGTGGCTGGCCATTGATCACCAGCAAGGCCTTGTTGCTGCCCATGCTGCCGGCAAAGGTGACGGCGGGTGGTAGTGGCGGCGCGGGTGGCGCCGGCTGGGCCTGGGCGCTGCATGCTGCGGCCAGCAGCGCGGCGCTGGGCAGCGCCCAGGCAGAACGCCGCAAGGTTGGCCACAACGTTGGCCACCACACCGGTCCCGGGCAGGCTGTGCGCTGTTGTCCGGTGCCGTTGTGCATGGCGGCAGGCCGGTCAGTCGCGGAAGTTGTTGAAGCTGAGTGGCACGTCCGGCACCTCTTTGCGCAGCAAGGCCATCGCGGCCTGCAGCTCATCGCGTTTGCCACCGGTGATGCGCACGCTGTCACCCTGGATGGCGGCCTGCACCTTGAGCTTGCTCTGCTTGATGGTGGTCTGGATTTTTTTGGCGGTCTCGCTGTCAATGCCTTGCTTGACCGGCACGGTCAGGCGCACCTTGTCGCCGCCCATCTTTTCGATCTTGGCGCTGAAGTCGAGAAAGCGCAGGTCAATGCCACGCTTGCTGAGCTTGACTGTGAGCAGGTCACGCACCTGGGCAATCTGGAAATCGCTGTCGGCGTGCAATTGCAGCGTGCGTTCTTTGGCGTCGGTGCTTTCCACCTTGGCGGCCGAGCCTTTGAAATCAAAACGTGTACCGATCTCTTTGTTGCTCTGGTCCACTGCGTTGCGCAGCTCCACCAGGTCGGGTTCAAGCACGGTGTCGAAGCTGGGCATGGTGGCGCTCGATCAAAGGGGGCACAAGCCAAAAATTGTGCCACGCCGGGGGCTTGGTGCGGCCCCAACCCGACAGGCGCCTAGGAGCCTGTCGGACTTGGGGCGTCGATAGCGAGAAACGGCCCCAGCGAGGACAGTTTTTGCCGGATTTGCAGGCCCATAGTTCAACTATGGGACAAAAAGCCGGTAAAAAATGGACCGCTGAGGCC
>JANPOW010000397.1:0-10156 GCA_031428185.1 Betaproteobacteria bacterium
GCCAGGCCCAGGCTGTCCAGTGCATTGGCCACTTGGCGTGATCGTGCAGCCACCTCGGCATAGGTGGTGCGGTGCAGGTCACCCTCCACCCGGCGCGAGACGATCTGGGCCTCACGGTGGTTGCGCTCGGCAAAATCGATCAGGGTGGAGATCAGCAATGGTTGGTCTTGCATCAGGCCGAGCATGGGCGCCTTTCGGGTCAGGGGGATGGGGAATAGGCAACGCCGGCCCGCAGCGGGCCGGCGCCCGGACAGCGCCGCGTGACGGCTGCCGGGCAGGGCAGAAAGTATCGCGCCTGTCCGGCCCGGGCTGCTTGGGGTGATTCCCCCAAAGCCGCATCCCGCCGCCGCCGGGCGCCGACAATTGCCAGCCACTGCTGAAAGTTCTGCCTCTGGCCGTCGACCAAGGTTTTGCCGCTGCGGCGCCTGTTGCCGCCCTGCCCCCAGCCCGGGCCAACCCCTGCAAACCTGCTGCCCACCATGACCTTCTTTGGCAAAAAAACCCCTGAACCCCACGCCCACGACGATGCGCGTTATCCGGTGCACAAATCTGACGCCGAATGGCGTGCCCAACTCGACCCGATGCAATACAAAGTGGCACGCCAGGCGGCCACCGAACGGCCGTTCACCGGGCAGTTCTGGGACCACTGGTCCGACGGCGCCTACCGCTGCGTAGGCTGTGGTCAGGTGTTGTTCAAGAGCGAGGAAAAGTTTGACGCCGGCTGCGGTTGGCCCAGTTGGTCTGCCGAAATCGAGCCCGGGCGCATCGAGCGCCTGGTGGACGACAGCCTGGGCATGCGCCGGGTGGAGGTGCGCTGCGCCAACTGCGGCACCCACCTGGGCCATGTGTTTGAGGACGGCCCCCAGCCCACCGGTGAGCGCTTCTGCATCAACTCCGCCGCAATTGACTTTGTGCCCAAGGCCAGCACACCGTGACAGGCTGCATGGCAGGCGCCCCGGGTGCCCCGGGCGCTGATCGCTACACTGCCGCCGCATGAAACTGCTGCTGGACTTTCTGCCGATCCTGCTGTTCTTCGGTACCTTCAAATACACCGAATCGCACAAAGAGTGGGCTGCCGCTTTTGCCACCGAGCACCTGGGTTTTCTGGTGGCCGGTGGCACGGTGGGCATCACTGAGGCGCCGGTGATGCTGGCCACCGTGGTGGTGGTGATCGCCTCGCTGGCCCAGGTGAGCTGGCTCAAGGCGCGCGGCAAAAAAGTCGATCTGATGTTGTGGATCAGCCTGGCCCTGGTGGTGGTGCTGGGCGGCCTGACCGTGTGGCTGCACAGCGAGACCTTCATCAAGTGGAAGCCCACTGGGCTTTATTGGGCGATGGGCTTGTCCTTCCTGGTCAGCCAGACGCTGCTGGGCAAAAACCTGCTCAAGATGATGATCGGTAAAGAGCTGGATTTGCCCGCTGCGGTGTGGCAGCACCTGGGTTTTGCCTGGGTGGCGTTTTTTGCCGCGATGGGTGTGCTCAACCTCTGGGTGGCCTACAACTTCCCCACCGCCACCTGGGTCAACTTCAAGCTGTTTGGCGGCATCGGCCTGATGCTGCTGTTCACCCTGGCCCAGGGCCTCTACATCAGCCGCCACCTGCCGCACGACGACAAACCGGCGGCCAAGGATTGACATGCAACATGGCGTTTCTGCACAGCTGATTGAAGACACCTTGCGCGCGGCCATCAGCCCGCTGCAAAGCCTGCAGGTGATCAATGAAAGCCACCTGCACGCAGGCCATGCCGGCGCGGGTGAAGGCGCACATTTCAGGATCAGGATCGTGGCCAGCAGCATGGCCGGTTTGAGCCGCGTGGCCCAACATCGGCTTGTGTATGATGCCCTCCGCCTGGTGATCCCCCAGGGTGTGCATGCCCTGGCGATCGAGGCGAGCGGCCCTGAAAATAAGGGCTCGGCACCCGCCTGATCCGGCGCTCGCACCACCCACCGCTTCCTGGCACTGACCGCCACAGCCCACTGCCGCAGCCCACTCTCGGGCCCGGCCCTCCTGAAAGCCCTCACCCATGATCCGCAAGACCTTTGTTGCCCGTGCGTCTGCCATTGCTTTGGCCGTTGTGCTGGCCGTGCCACTGGCCGCCGCGGCGCAAAACATCGCTGTTGTCAACGGCAAGGCCGTGCCCAAGGCCCGGGTTGACCTGCTGCTGCAGCAAGCCCAGCGCGCCGGCCAGCAAGTCACGCCCGAGATGCAAGGCCTGGCCAAGGATGAAGTGGTGCGGCGCGAAATCTTTGCGCAAGAAGCCGAGAAGCGCGGCATTGCCGGCCAGGCGGACTACAAGGCGCAGATGGAACTGGCGCGCCAAAGCATCCTGATCCGCGAACTGTTTGAGGACTTCAAGAAGAAGAGCCCGGTGACAGATGCTGAAGCCAAGGCCGAGTACGAGAAGTTCAAGGTTCAGTCCACCGGCACCGAATACCGCGCCCGCCACATCCTGGTGGAGGCGGAAGAAGACGCCAAGGCGCTGATTGCCCAGATCAAGGGCGGCGCCAAGTTTGAAGACCTGGCCAAGGCCAAGAGCAAAGACCCGGGCTCGGGTGAAAACGGCGGTGACCTGGACTTTGCCAAGCCCGAGTCGTATGTGCCCGAGTTTGGCGCGGCCATGAGCAAACTGAAAAAGGGCGAGATGACCGAGACCCCGGTCAAAACCCAATTTGGCTGGCACATCATTCGGCTGGACGACACCCGTGCAGCGCAGTTCCCGGAGTTTGATGCGGTCAAGCCGCAAATCCAGCAGCGCCTGGCCCAGACCAAGCTGCAGAAGTTTCAGGACGACATGACGAAAACCAGCAAGACCGACTACAAATTTGCCAAGTGAAGCCCCCCGGCTGAGGAATACCTCAGCCGACCCCCAGCGGGCCCTGGGGTGGACGGACCCGCTTGGGAGCGGCCCGGCGCCGGGCCCCGCTTCCCTTCGATGGGCGCCCCCCGAGGCGCCCTTTTTATGGCTTGACGATCCCTGACAACTGCGCCGGCAAAAACAGCGCCGGGTCCACCGTCGCCTGGTTCAGGCTGACCGACCAGTGCAGGTGTGGCCCGGTGGCGCGGCCGGTGGCGCCCACCGCGCCCAGCGGCTGGCCGGCTGCCAGGGTGTCGCCCACCTGTACTTGCACCGCGCTCAGGTGGCAAACCATGCTCAGCAGGCCGGCGCCGTGGTCCAGCCACACGGTGCGGCCATTGAAAAAATAGTCGCCCACGTCGATCACCGTGGCGGCCAGCGGCGCCAGCACCGGGGTGCCACTGGCTGCGGCGATGTCCATGCCGCTGTGTGGTGCACGCGCCTGGCCGTTGAAGATGCGGCGCAGGCCGAAGGAGCTGGAGCGCAAGCCAGGCACCGGTGGCTGCATGGCCAGGGCACTGGGCGGCTGGTCGCTGATGGTGCTGATCACCTGGCGCTGGTGATCCCGCTCGCGCTGGTAACGCGCCAGATCAGCGGCGGACAAATCCACCTGGCCGGGTTTGACGGTCAGCCGCTGCTCAGCGTAGCGCTGCGGCACGATCTCGAAGCTGATCTCGGCCGGCGCGGCACCGGCGCGCTGCACCCGCAACACGGACGGGCCAGGTTTGGCGTCCAGCGCCAGGCCTAGCACAGCGGTCCAGCCTGCCGGTGTGCCATACACCAGCACCGGCAGTGCACCCAGCTGGGCCAGTGGGCGCTCAGGGCTGGCGCCCAGGCCGACCAAGGCCACACCACCGGGGCCGGGCCTGGCCGTGGGCAGCGTAGGCCGGCTGATGGGCTCAGGCTGGGCCCAGGCCAACTGCGCACTGACCGGGCTGCCAGCCAGCAACGCCAGCAGCAGGCCGGCCCGGCTGGCAGCCCGCAGCGCCGTCGTCATGGTGCGACAGAGGCTGCCGGCGCCACCAATTGCCCGGCCTCGATCAGCAATTGGCGGTCGCAGCGGGCGGCAATGGCGCGGTCGTGCGTCACCAGGACCAGCGTGGTGCCTGACTCGCGGTTCATCTCGAACATCAGCGCCATCACCTTTTCGCCAGTGGCGTGGTCCAAGCTGCCGGTGGGCTCGTCGGCCAACAGCACCGCAGGCTCCACCACAAAGGCGCGGGCCAGCGCCACACGCTGCTGCTCACCGCCCGACAAGGTGCGTGGGTAGTGGTGCAGCCGCTCACCCAGGCCCACCCGTTGCAGCATCTCGCTGGCCTTGGCGCGGGCATCAACGCGGCCCAGCAGCTCCAGCGGCAGCATCACGTTCTCGAGCGCGCTGAGGTGGCCCAGCAGCTGGAAGCTCTGGAACACAAAACCCAGCTTGCGGGCACGCAGGCCAGCGCGGGCATCCTCACTGAGGGCGAACAGGTCTTCACCGTCCATCCGCACCGTGCCACTGCTGGGGTGGTCCAGCCCGGCGATGATGGCCAGAAGCGTGCTTTTGCCCGATCCCGACGCGCCGACGATTGCGGTGGACTGGCGCCGCTGCAGCTGGAAGTCAATGTCGCGGAGAATTATCAGCGTGCCGGTGGAGTCGGTCACCGACCGGGTGACATGCTCAACAGCAATAACAGGATCACTCATGAATGGGATGGTTGCGTGGCGCAAGCCGCAGCGTTGGGAGCGGTTGCACTGTAGCCTGATGGCTGGGTTGCTGCGGGCGGGTGCGCTGGTGGTGGTGCTGGTGCTGGGGCTGGTGGTCGGATGGGGCAGCGCGCCGGCCCTTGCCGCCAGCGCGGTGGCTGCACCGCCGGCCCAAAAGACCCTGCTGGTGCTGGGCGACAGCCTGTCGGCCGAGTACGGCCTGGTGCGTGGCAGCGGCTGGGTGGCGCTGCTGGGCAAACGACTGGCGCAGGACCAACTGGCCACAACGGTCGTCAATGCCAGCATCAGTGGCGACACCACCTCGGGTGGCCGATCACGCCTGCCGGCGTTGCTGAAAACCCACCACCCCAGCCATGTGGTGATTGAACTGGGTGGCAACGACGCGCTGCGTGGCCTGCCGCTGCCCATGACCCGCGACAACCTGGTGGTGATGACCCGCGCTGCCAAGGCTGAGGGCGCCAAGGTGTTGATCTTGGGCATGCAACTGCCGCCCAACTACGGCGTGCACTACGGCCAAGACTTTGCCGCGATGTTTGCCACTGTCGCCAAAGCCGAGGGCGCGGCGCTGGTGCCGTTTTTGCTGGCCGGCGTGGCCGACAGCCCGCAGGCCGACAGCCTGTTCCAACCCGACCGCATCCACCCCACGGCCGCCGCCCATCCGCGCCTGCTGGCCAATGTGTGGGCGGTGCTGAAGCCGTGGCTGCGCTGAGCTGATCAGCGCGCCACGCCGCGCTCGGGGCGGTCTTGGCGGTCCGCACGGTCGGGGCGGTCTTGGCGCTCCGGCTTGTCTTGCCGCTCGCCGCGATCAAGCTTGGGTGCGGGCGCCACGGCTTCGGATTTGACCGGCTCCGGTGCCACGCGGCGCTCATCACGCGACTCGCGCCTCGGCTGCGGCTGCGGCTGCGGCTGCGGCTGCGGCTGCGGCTGCGGCTGCGGCGGCCTGGCCGGTGCTGTGGGCTGTGCTGCGGGCAGCACTGCTGGCGGACGGGCAGGCTGTGGTGCCACAGCAGGCGCAGGCGGGTTGCCGATCTCCATGCCCGCTTCTGGCGATGGCTGCACCCGGTAGGTCAGCCCGGGCTGGGTTGTGGGTGGGGCCGCAGGCTTGCTGTCGCGCCTGTCCCGGCCATCCTGCTGATCCCGGCCGGGCGCGACATCACGCTTGTCCCGGCTGCGGTTGTCCGGGCTTCGGCTGTCGGGGCTGCGGCTGTCGGGGCTTCGGTTGTCCGGGCTACGGCTGTCCGGGCTGCGGTTGTCCGGGCTGCGGCGGTCCATGTCACCGCGCTCGGGCTCGCGCCGGATGTTGTCGCGGCCATCACGGCGCTCACGCCCGTCGCGCCAGTCACGCCCGTCACGCCCGTCACGCAGTCACGCCCGTCACGCCCGTCACGCCAATCCTCATCACGCCAAGCGCGCTCAGGCAGCGTCACACGCGGTGGCGGCATCACCACACGGGGCTGCGGCGGCCGGTGGCCGTGCACAAAGCCGTCACCGGGCAGCGGCGCTGCCGTCCAGCCACCCAGCACCGGGGCGTAGTGCGGCCGCTCATGGCGTGGGCCTGGTGACCAACTCCAGCGGCCCTGGATCATCAGCCAACTGCCGTAGTGGAAAGGTGCAAAACCCCAGGGTGAGGCGTCAATCCAGGTCCAACCCCACGGCGCCACCCAGGCCCAGTGGCCGTCCTGGAACGGCGCCCAGCCGGCGGCCACGCGGCGGGGTTGCCAGACCGGGCCGCTGTCGAGGTCGGTCACCCAGTCGCCGTGCTGGTCCAGGTCTTGCCAGCCGGTCATGCCCGACGGCACGTAGCGGGCGCTGACGGGGGCGTCGTCCTGCCGCTCGTCGCGCGCCACCCAGTCTGAGAACGGGTCGTGCTCCACACCCGCCCAGCTGACGCGGGTGGCGCCGCTGGGCGGGTGGTCCAGCCACAGGTCGGCACGGCGGCCGGCGGGGATGGTGAGGGCGCTGTCGCGGCCCACAAACCGCAACTCACCACGCCAGGTGGTGGCCAGGGTGGCCGGGGGTGCGGCGGACTTGCGGGCCTCGGCCTGGCGCTCGAAGCGGTAATGGCCGGGGGCTTGGGCCAGCCAGCGGCCTTCGGCGGTTTGCAGCTCGGTGGGCACGCTGGCCCGGGCCGCAGCGTCGCGGCTGTCCACCAGCGCAGGCTGGGCCAGGCGCAGGGCCACGGTGCCGGCCTGCAGCCACAGCACCAGGCCCTGGTTGTCGAACTGGCGCAGCGTCAAGTCGACATTGGCGCCCAGGCGCAGGGTGCTGCTGCCCAGGCGCAGTTCGGCGCGGCCGTCCGGGCCGGTGCGCAGCCGGTCACCGGCGGCCAGTGGCCAGTTGCGCAACGGTTGCCGCGGCGTGCCGATCCAGCCGGCGCTGTCGCGGTCATACCAGCGCACGTCACCTTGCAAGCTGTTCAGGCGGCCGGCAAAGGCCGGCAATGCATCCGCCGCGTGGGCCAGACCGGCCAGCAGCCACAGCAGTGCGCCGGCCAGCAAGGGCAGGCAGCGGGCGACGAGCAGCCGGTGGGGGGCGATGCGGCCAAGCTGGCGGGTCTGCGAGCCTGGCCTGGTACGGTGAGGTGTCATGCGCTGTCTCCACCGCCCGGCACCGGGCGGCCCTGGCGTTACAACGCCCAGCGCAGCCAGCACGACGACGGCGAGGGGTGTCTGGCTTGTAAAGCCTCAGTCCGCCGCCGGGCCGCCCCAAGGCGGACAACACCCCCTCGGGGGGCAGCGCCAGAGCGCAGCGACCAAGCGTGGGGGCCTCAGCCCGCCGCCGGGCCGCCCCAAGGCGGACAACACCCCCTCGGGGGGCAGCGCCAGAGCGCAGCGACCAAGCGTGGGGGCCTCAGCCCCGGCGTGGCATCAATCGTCGCCGGCGTCGTCACCCAGCTCGGGGAACAGCACGCTGGTGTAACCCAGTTTGGTCAAATCGCGCATGCGGGTGGGGTAGAGCCGGCCGATCAGGTGGTCACATTCATGCTGCACCACCCGGGCGTGGAAGCCGTCCACCTCGCGGGTGATGGGCTGGCCGTGCAGGTCAAACCCGGTGTAGCGGATTTGCGACCAGCGTGGCACCAGGCCACGCAGGCCGGGCACGGACAAGCAGCCCTCCCAGCCGTCTACCTCATCAGTGCCCAGCGGGGTGATTTGTGGGTTGATCAGCACGGTGAGCGGCACCGGCGCGGCGTCGGGGTAGCGTGGGTTGCGCTGGAAACCAAAGATCACCAGTTGCAAATCCACCCCGATCTGCGGCGCGGCCAGGCCGGCGCCGTTGGCAGCCAGCATGGTGTCTTGCATGTCGGCCACCAAGGCCGCCAGTTCGGATGTGTTGAACTGGTGCACTGGTTGCGCCACACGCAGCAGGCGCTCGTCGCCCATCTTCAAAAGTTCTCTCACGGCCATGTCGGCAAGTCCTGGTTGGGTTGGGTTTGAACACTGCGGGGGTCAGGCTGGCGGTGCAGCAGATTTGGGCGCAGCAGATGCAGCGTCATCCGCCGGCAGCACCGCACCGGCCAGCAAGGCCAGCAGCCCGGCCTCGTCCAGCACGGGCAGGCCCAGCGTGCGGGCTTTGTCCAGCTTGCTGCCGGCCTCGTCACCCGCCACCACGTAACTGGTTTTTTTGCTGACCGAGCTGGCCACCTTGCCACCGGCGGCTTCGATCAGGGCTTTGGCGTCGTCGCGCGCCAGTGTGGGCAGGGTGCCGGTCAGCACCAGCGTCAAACCGGCCAGCGGCTGCGGTGCGGCGCTGGCGGCTGTGCCCTCGCCTTCGGCCCACTGGATGCCGGCGGCGCGCAGTTGCTGCACCACCTCGCGGTTGTGCGCTTGGTCAAAAAACGTGCGGATGCTCAAGGCCACCACCGGGCCCACATCACGCACCTGCTGCAGTTGCGCCAGCGCGGCGTCCATCAGCACATCCAGCGCGCCAAAGTGACGGGCCAGGTCTTTGGCGGTGGCCTCACCCACCTGGCGGATGCCCAGGGCGTACAAAAAGCGCGGCAAGGTGGTGTGGCGGCTCTTGTCCAGCCCGGCCACCAGGTTGGCCGCACTTTTGTCGCCCATGCGGCCAAGCGCCAGCAGATTGGCCACACCCAGCTTGTAAAGCTGGTCCAGCGTACGGACCAAACCACCGTCCACCAACTGGTCCACCAGCTTGTCGCCCAGGCCCTCCACATCCATCGCCCGGCGGCCGGCAAAGTGCAGGATGGCCTGCTTGCGCTGCGCGGCGCAGAACAGCCCGCCGCTGCAAAAATGGTTGAGGCCACCGTGCGGCCGCAGCACCGCACTGGCGCACACCGGGCAAGTGCGTGGCATGCGGAAGTTGGGCACGTAGCTGGCACGCGGGCCGGGCGTGCTGATGACACGGCCCACCACCTCAGGGATCACATCACCGGCGCGCCGCACGATCACCGCATCACCCACGCGCACGCCCTTGCGGCGCAGCTCAAACAGGTTGTGCAGGGTGGCATTGCTGACAGTGGTGCCGCCCACAAACACCGGCGCCAGCTTGGCCACGGGCGTCAATTTGCCGGTGCGCCCGACCTGGATGTCGATGCGCTGCAGCGTGGTGGTCTGCTCTTGCGCCGGGTATTTGTGGGCCACCGCCCAGCGTGGCTCACGCGTGACAAAACCCAGCCGCTGCTGCCATGCCACCGCGTTGACTTTGTAGACCACACCGTCGATGTCAAACGGCAGGCCGTCGCGCCGCGCACCCATCTGCTGGTGGAAGGCAATCAATCCAGCAGCGCCCTGCGCCACGGTGCGGTCGGCACACACCGGCAGGCCCATCGCGGCCAATGCGTCCAGCGTGGCGCTGTGGGTTGGCGGTTGCTCCCAACCCTGCACCTGGCCCAGGCCGTAGGCAAAAAAGCTCAAGGGGCGCTGGGCCGCGATGGCTGGGTCCAGCTGGCGCACCGCACCGGCTGCGGCGTTGCGTGGGTTGACAAAGGTTTTGTCGCCGCGCTCTCGCTGGCGTTCGTTGAGGCGCTCAAAGTCATCACGCCGCAGGTAGACCTCACCGCGCACCTCCAGCACGTCGGCACTGCAGCCCAACAAGCGCAGCGGGATGGCCTGGATGGTGCGGATGTTCTGGGTCACGTCCTCACCGGTTTCACCATCACCCCGGGTGGCGGCCCGCACCAGCACACCCTGCTCAAACCGCAGGTTGATGGCCAGACCGTCAAATTTCAGCTCGGCGCTGTAGTCCACCGGCGGCGCATCATCCGGCAGCGCCAGCTCACGCCGCACCCGCGCATCAAAGGCCTGGGCGCCGCTGGGTTCGGTGTCGGTCTCGGTGCGGATACTGAGCATGGCCACCGCATGCCGCACCGGGGTGAAGCCGGGCAGCACCTGGCCCAGCACACGTTGGGTGGGCGAGTCGGCTGTCAGCAGCGTGGGATGGGCAGCCTCGATGGCTTGCAGGGCCTGGTACAGCGCGTCGTAGTCGGCGTCGGGCAGCTCGGGCGCATCCAGCACGTAATAGCGGTGGGCATGGTGGCGCAGCAGGGTGCGCAGCTCAGCGGCGCGGGTGGCCAATGGCGGGCCGGGTGGCTGCGGCAGGGCATCAACAGCGGCTTGGGTGGCGGTTTGGCTGAC
>JANPOW010000398.1:0-4598 GCA_031428185.1 Betaproteobacteria bacterium
CCACCGCATGGGCCACCTGGGCGCCCAGGCTGGGCGCCAGCGCCAGCAGCCGCTCATACAAGGTGACGATGCCGGCCCACGGGGTGCTGCCGCCAAACAAACGCTGGCAGTGCGCCGACTGGATAGCCGCCTCCAGCTGAAACGGGCCGGCTGCGCACCAGCGCGCCGCACCCACCAGCAACTGGTTGCCCTGGTCGATCAGTGGCCGCTGCCAGGTGCTGCTGTCTTGCTGGTCCAGCGGCACAAAGCTGCCGTCGGCAGCGCGCCGGGCCGGGCGGCGCGACTCGCAGAACAGCAGCAGGGCCAGCAGGCCTTCAGCCTCGGCGCGCTGGGCACTGGCCGGCAACAGGGTGCAGACCAGGTCGGCCAGAAACAAGGCCTCACTGCGCAGGCCTTGCAGTTCGGGCTCAACGGCGGTGCCGGGGTCGGGGTCGGCCTCGGCGTGGTCCCAGCCCAGGCCGTAGGCGGCGTAAATGGCCTCCAGCACGGCGTGCAGGCGGGCCGGCAATTCATCCTCGCCTGGCGCCTCAAAACGCAACCCGGCGGCGCGGATCTTGTGCTTGGCGCGCACCAGGCGCTGCGCCAGGGCTGTGGCTGAGGTGAGCATGGCCGGGGCGATCTGCCGCGCCTGCAGGCCCAGCACCACCTGCAGCATCAGCGCCGGGGCACGGCGGCGTCCAGTGCCGGGTGGGCGCAGACAAACAGCAGCTTCAAGCGGCTGTCGGGCAGGCTGGTGGTGGTGTTGGTGGTATGGGTGCTGTCGGTGCTGGTCGGCTCGGCGTCCAGCAAGGCCTGCACCTGTGGGCTGTCGTGCAGGCGCTGGCGCCGGGCGGCTTGCAGCAGCGCGCGCCTGGCCACCGTCAGCAGCCAGGCCTGCGGCGCGTCTGGCACACCGTGGACTGGCCAGTCGGTCAAGGCTGCCTCCAGCGCGCTGGCCAGGGCGTCCTCGGCCGCCGCCAGGTCACGCCACTGCCAGGCCAGCCAGGCCAGCAGCCGGCCATAGGCCAGGCGTGCTGCGCTGGCCGCGGCCTGGTTCGCATTGGCTGCGTTGGCTGCGTTGGCTGCGTTGGCTGGGTTGGCTGCGTTGGGCGCGCTGTTGGTGGCGCCCGCGCCGGGTGGCTTGTGGGCGTCCAGCGCCCGGCCGTGGCCGGACTCTGGCGGGGGCTGGGCAGTGGCAGCAGTCACCGGCAGTGCGTGCGGGCTGCGGCAGTGCTGCGCGGGCTGCGGCCTGGGCTCACATCGCCAGCACGGGCCGCACCTCCACCGTGCCGGTGGCGGCGGTGGGGCTGCGGGCGGCCCAGGCCAGTGCGTCGTCCAGGCTGACCACGTCGATCACAAAGTAGCCGCCGAGCTGCTCTTTGGTGTCGGCAAACGGGCCGTCCTGCACCTGGCGCACACCGTCACGCAGGCGCACGGTGGTGGCGGTTTCGCGGCCTTGCAGGCCGTGGCCGGCCACGATGACGCCGGCCTGCCCCATGGCCCCGGCATACGCGCCCCAGGCGGTCATCGAGTCCTGGCCGGGCACGGGTTGGTAGGCCTGGTTGGCGGCACTGTCAAAAAACATCAGCATGAATTTCATGGCGGGCTCCGGTCGGGTGGCTGAGGCAGGCCAACTGCCGGCCTCTACCCCTGTGATGCGCAGCCTGCCACGTGATCGACAGGTGCTGACAAAAATTTCAAGGCTTGTCGTCAGCCCGGCCAGTGGCCAGCCAGGCCCATGCGGGCCTGGCGCATCACAGCACCGCGCCCAGCGTGTGGTAGTGGCCACCCTGGAACAGCAGGGGCGCTGCGACATGCTGGGCCAGCCGCAGCACCCGGCCGATGTAGAGCACGTGGTCACCCTCCAGGTGGCGGGCTTGCAGCGCACACTCAAACACGGCGGCGCAGCCGGCCAGCACCGGGGCCTTGCCCAGGCCGTCCGCCCAATCACCCGCGGCAAATTTGTCGGCCAGCTTGGCGGCGAAGCGACGCGACAGCGCCACCTGCTGCTCGGCCAGCACATTGACCGCAAAGTGCTGCGCAGCGTCAAACGCGGGCAGGCTGGCGCTGTTGCGGCGCAGCGACCACAGCACCAGCGATGGGTCCAGCGACAGTGCGCTGAACGAGTTGGCCGTCAGGCCCACCGGTACGCCGGCAGCATCACGGCAGGTGATGATGGTCACGCCGGTGGCAAAGCGGCCTAGCGCAGTGCGCAGGGCCAGCGGGTCAATCGGGGTGGTGTCGCTCAAGGCCAGCACCGCAGCAGCCGCAGCGCAACACCCTTGCCGCCACAGCCGTACAGCCGCAGCCGCAGCATCAACGCAGCACCCAGCGCGCCAGCGCAAAGCCCAGCGCGGTGCAGACCAGTGCACCAAGCAGATGGGCCGCGCTGTGCAGCAGTGCCAAGCCCGGCTCACCGCGTTGCAACAAGCCCAACGATTCCGCTGAAAACGACGAGAAGGTGGTGAAGCCACCCAACAGGCCGGTGACCAGCAGCAGCCGCAAAAACTCATCGGGTGAGCGGGCAAACCACACCATCGCCACGCCGATCAGCAGCCCGCCCAGGCAATTGACCAGCAAGGTGCCCAGCGGGAAACCGGCCCACAGGCTGTTGAGCAGCAGCCCGGCGCACCAGCGCAGCAGCGCACCAGCCGCCGCACCGGCCGCCACCGCAGCGGCTTGCACTGCGGTGACCTGGGCAAACGTGCTGCCAAGCAAACCGCTGCTCATGCCGCCGCGGTCTGGCCCGCCAAACCCCAGCGGGCCAGCGCGGCGTCGTCCGTCACCCGGGCGTCCACCCAATGGGCGCCGGTGGCGGTGGTTTCTTTCTTCCAGAACGGTGCCTGGGTCTTGAGGTAGTCCATCAAGAATTCACAGCCCTTGAAGGACTCACCCCGGTGCGCCGAGCTGACCACCACCAACACGATCTGGTCCAGCGGCTGCAGCAGGCCGATGCGGTGGACAACCCGGGCGGCGCGGATATCGAAGCGGCGCATGGCCTCGTCGATCATGGCCTCGATGGCGCGCTCGGTCATGCCGGGGTAGTGCTCCAGTTCCATCGCGCTGACGGCCCCCGGCGTGCCGCTGTTGCGGTCGCGCACGGTGCCCACGAAGCTGGTGACGGCACCCACGCCACCATCACCGGCACGCAGCGCGGCCACCTCGGCCGACAGGTCGAAATCAGCGCTCTGGATGCACACACGCGGGCGGGGGCTCATGGCGATGGATTCTCGCATCGCTACAATTGCGGCCCATGTCTGCAGCCTGTTCAAGCGCCCAACCCACGCGCCTGGTGTGCGTTGCTGCGCTGGCGCTGGGTACGGCTGCAGGCACAGTCAAAAAAGCAAAAAAACAGATGCTCGTCTGACCGGAGCGTCTGTTCCGTCCTCAGGCGAGCGACGGAACAGGCGGTTTGCAGCATCCCCACTGGCCCCCGGCCAACGCCACTGCCCCAACAGTGGCACCCCACCTGATCCAGCGCCCACTTGAGCGGTTCTCAACACGGTCATGTGGATGGAGAGTGGGTATGTTGACGAATGAAAACGCAGCACATGAAACGCAAGCAATTGAAGCGCAAGCAATTGAAGCGCGGGCGAATGAAGCGCAGGCCACTGACGATTTGCGCTTTGACGGCATCTGGCTGCCGCTGGTCACCCCGTTCAAGCACGGCGTTGTAGACCACCCTGCCCTGCACCGCCTGGTGCAACACCTGGCTGCCCAGGGTGTGGCCGGTTTTGTGGCCTGCGGCAGCACCGGTGAAGCCGCCATGCTGGACGAAGTTGAACAAGGCGCCGTGTTGACCACCACCCTGGCGGCCGCCGGCCCGTTGCCGGTGCTGATGGGCTTGTCGGGCGTGCGCCCGCAGCAGGTGGCAGCACGCGCCCAGGCGCTGGCGGCGCAGTACCGGGTGGCCGGCTGGTTGCTGGCAGCGCCCGCCTACGTCAAACCGTCCCAGGCCGGCATTGCCGATTATTTCCACACCGTGGCCAGCGCCACCACGCTGCCGCTGGTGGCCTACGACGTGCCCGCCCGCACGGGAGTGCGCATCCAGCCGGCCACGCTGCTGGCATTGGCCGACCACCCGCGGATCCGCGCCGTCAAAGACTGCAGTGCCGACCGGGCCGCCGCCGAGTCCGTGCTGGCCGACGGCCGGCTGGCGCTGCTGGGTGGCAACGACGATGAGCTGTTTGACCAACTGGCACGTGGCGCGGTGGGCGCCATCACTGCCACGGCGCACCTGGCCACCGCGCAGTTTGTGGCTTTGGAGCGATTGCTGCGGTACGCAGAACTGGGGCGTGCGCGGGCGCTGTGGCGGGTGTTGGCGCCGCTCACGGCAGCGGCATTCATTGCGCCTAATCCGGTAGCCATCAAAGCGGCGCTGGCCCGTCAGGGTTGGATGGATGACGCGGTGCGGGCGCCGATGTTGGCTGCTGCCCGGGGCAGTGCGGATGTGGTGATGGCGGCGGTTGGGGCGGCAGAGGCGTGCTGCTGATGCGGTGGTCGCTGTTTCGGAATCGTTGGCGGTCAGCGGTCAGCGGTCAGCGGTCAGCGGTCAGCGGTCAGCGGGGGGGGGGGGGGGGGGGGGGGGGGGGGGGGGGGGGGGGGGGGGGGGGGGGGGG
>JANPOW010000399.1:0-1979 GCA_031428185.1 Betaproteobacteria bacterium
GGCCCGCACCTGCACCCGGATGATTTGCTGGATTTGATGCAGGCCCACCCGCCCACCTTGTCGCTGGGCGTGCCCACCATCTGGCTCAGCCTGATCCAGACCTACGACCGGGCGCAGATTGAGACCCCCGGCCGCTGGACCTTGCCCAAAGGCATGCGCAGCCTGGTGGGCGGTGCTGCGGTGCCCGAGTCGCTGATCCGCGCGTTTGATGCCCACGGCATCTGGCTGGTGCAAGGCTGGGGCATGACTGAAACCTCACCACTGGCAACAGTCAGTTACCCGCGCGTCGAGCTGAAAGATGCCGGCGACGACGAGCGCTACCGCCGCGCCGCGATGGCCGGCGTGATGGCGCCGCTGGTGCAGTTGCGGCTCAAAACCGATGCTGGCACGCTGGCGCCGTGGGACGGCCAGACCATGGGCGAAATCCAGGTGCGTGGCCCGTTCATCACCGGCAGCTACCACCAGGTGCCGGTGAGCGACGACAAGTTCACCACGGATGAACTTGGCAACACCTGGCTGCGCACCGGCGACGTGGCCACGCTGGACGAACTGGGATTTTTGCGCATCTCCGACCGCACCAAAGACCTGATCAAAAGCGGCGGCGAGTGGATCAGCAGCGTGGACGTGGAAAACGCGCTGATGGCGCATCCGGCGGTGGCTGAAGCGGCGGTGATCGCCATCCCGGATGAAAAATGGACCGAGCGGCCGCTGGCCTGCATTGCGCTGAAACCCGGCCAGACGGTGGAGCCGGCAGCGTTGAACGCGCTGTTGATGGCGCGCGGTTTTGCCAAGTGGCAGTGCCCGGAGCGCTATGAGGTGGTGCCGGCGATTCCGCGCACTTCGACGGGCAAGTTCTGGAAGCTGAAGTTGCGGGAGATGTTTCCGCGTTGAAGGTCGGATGGGCCTGGCCTGCAGAGGTTTCAGGCGCCCAGCCGAGCCAGTGCGTCGTGTGTGGCCTGGGCCTGCGGGTGTTGGATGCGCTCTCGCATCACCAGCGCCTGGGCAAAGGCGCGGCGGGCGGGCTCGGGCTGGCCCAACGCCACAAAGGCCTGGCCCCAGGCGTGCGCAGCGTCGGCTTCGCCCCAGGCGTAGCCGCATTCTGGGGCGGTGGCCAGGTTCAGCGCCTGGCGGGCGGCGGCCAGCGCGGCTTGCGGGTCGGGCCAGGCCAGGTGGATGGCGGACAGCGTGACCAGCAACTCGATTTCTTTCAGCCGGTAGCCGCACAGGCTGGCTTGGCGCAAACCGTCCTCGGCCTCGGCGCGAGCGGTGGCCAGGTCGGTCTGGGTCAATGCGTGGCGGGCGGTGAGCAGGTGGGCTTCGATGATCCATTGCATGTCGCCGCTGCGGGCGGTCCAGGCGCGGATGTCGGTGATGTGGGTTTGTGGGTCTTGTCGTTCGGCCAAGGCCAGGCGGGCGAGCAGGGCGTACCAGCCCGGCAGCTCGTAGTTCCAGGGGTTGCGCTGCGCAACAAGCAGCCCGGCATCGACGATGGCGCGGGCGGCAGCCAGGTCGCCGTGGTCCAAATGGTGGCGGGCGTGGAACTGCCCACGGTTCGAGTACAGCAGCGGCTTGTTTTCCAGCGCCTTGGCGGCGTCAAAGTCTGCCCGCGCGGCAGCAGCGTGACCGGCCAGATGCTCGGTACGGGCACGGTGGCACAGCGCGTGTTTGCGGCGACGTGTCGAGTTTGCGCGGTCGGCCTGTGTCAATGCTTGCAGGGCGGCACTGCGGGCCAGATGCGCTTGGCCCAGATCGCCGGCCAGTTGACTGGTGTTCACCAGCGCGCTGCTGGCTTGTTCGGGGTCGCTCAGGCGGTGCCTGCGTTCAACGGCCTCCAGCCTGGCCGCCAGCGCTTCTTGCAGCCGGCCCAGGCCTCGGGCCAGCAGGCTGAGGTCACCCAGGCCCGCGGCCTGGTCGTTTGACCCCAAACCCTCGCCAAAACCGCGTAGGTCCCCACCGTCAGGCACAAACCCGCACAGGAT
>JANPOW010000400.1:0-4080 GCA_031428185.1 Betaproteobacteria bacterium
GCGTGGGCCAGGCCGCGTTTGAAGTTGCGCTGGGCCTGGGCCAGTGTGGTGTGTTCGGCCGGTGGGCCGGCAGGAGTGGCGCGCTCGGCCGATGGGCCGACCGAGGGCTGGGGCGCCGGCTTGGCGGCGCTGCGGCGATTGCGGTTGCTGCTGGCCACGGTATTGCGCTCACTTGGGGCAGCGCTTGGCCGCGTCGGCTTCGCTCAAGGCCAGCAGGCGCTGCTGCTCGATGGCTTGCAGCGCTGTGCCGGCAGCGGGCACCGGGCCGGCAGCCGGCACGCGGCGGGCCCGGTCGGCATCCAGCGCGGCCTGGGTCTGCGCCGTCCAGCTACCGCTGGCGTCGGACTTGGGCAGGCACAGCCGGGTTTGCAGGGCCTTGATCTCTGCTGCTGTCATGCCACGCACGGTGGGGCCGCCGTCGGCGCTGCCGGCCGGCTTGGCCCCGCTGGTGGGCTTGGCCACCTGGCCTGACTTGTTGGCGCCGGCGCCGGTTTTTTTCACCGTGCTGCTGTGGGGCGCGTCGGTTGAGCGGCTGACCCGCAAGCGCTTCGGGTCGTCGCTCAGCAGGGTGCCAACGCCCGCCAGCTTGAGCCCGGCAGCCGCCACCTCGTCATCGGTGACCTGGGCGTCTGCCGGCGCCTGGTAGGTCAGCTCGACAGTGAGTGCGGTCAGCGCCTTGGCCACCAGGCCGGTCACAGTCACGTTTTTGGCGGTGGTGAGCTTGCCGGCCTTGTTGAGATTGTCGGCAGCCGCCTCGGCGTCGTTCTGCCCCGCCTTTTTGTTGTCGGCGGCGGGTGGTGGTGCATCAGCGCCCGCGCTGACCACCACCGTGACGATCTGGCGCGTCTGCTGGGTTGTGTCCTCGATCACCAGTTGGTAGCTGCCGGCCACGGTCTGGTCGGTGGCCACGATGTTGACCACGCCCTTTGAGCGTGGCGGCCTTGCCGCCGTCAAGCCCGGTGCGGGCGCCTGCAGAAAGTTGGCGCTGAATTCACCATTGCCACCGTCCACCAGCACGCTGTGGGTGCCGGCCGTCTTGGCCACCAGCGCCACGCTGCCGGGCACCACGCTGATGGGCTTGAGCACGCCGTCCACCTGGCAGGCCTTGACGGCGCTGGAGGCGGCTTGCGGCGCGGTCATTTGCGCCGCGCGGCTCAGCCGGTCGGCCTGGCTGGCCAGTTGCACGGTGCTGCTGCGCAGCCGGCCAAGTGCATCCGTCAGGCCACCCAGCAGCGTCTGGTCGCGCCGGGCGATGGTCTCTTGCAGCGAGGCATCACCGGGGTCCTTGGGCACCGCACTGGCATGCGGCGCCGGCGCGCCGCCCTTGGCCGCTGCAGTGGCCGGTGCCGGCACCAGGCCCGGCGCCAGCGTGGCCAGTGAAAACAAGCTGGCATTGCCCTGCAGCCCGGCCAGGATGCCGGGCACGGCCTGCACGGCGGGTTCGGTGCCGCGGATGTCGCCCAGCACTGCACGGTCGATGGCGCGCACCGCGCCGCGCAGGTCGGCCGCAAGCTGCTGCGGTTTGTCCAGCCGCTGGCCGGCCAGCGCTGCGGCTTCGCCGGCCTTGTCCACCGCCGCCTGCGCGGCCGGCAGCGCCAGTTGCATGGCGTCCAGCGCGTCCTTGAACATGGCCGGGTTGGTGGCGCGGGCACGCGCGGCCCACTGCTCGGCCTCGCCGATGGCCGTGGTGGTGGTGGTGATGGCTGGCGCCAGGGCCTGGCGTTCGTCCACCAGCCGGGTTTCTTGCGCCTTGCTCAGCAGCAGCGGCGTGACCGCATCCACCGCGCAGTCCAGCGCTTTCATGCCGGCCACATAGACCTCGGCGCGGCGCTTGTCGGTATTGAAGGTGCCGTAGGTGTAGACCGCACCGGCACCCAGCGCCGCGCCGGTGATGGCGCTGGGGTGCACCTTGGCCACGCCCAGCCCGACGATCAAGGTGCCCAGGGCCAAGAGGCTGTTGCTCAGCGCGCGCTCGGCTTCACCCAGGTTGATGACCTGGTCGTGGTACTCACGCTGCTTGGCGCGCGCCGTGCCGATGGCGTCTGCCAGCACCTGGGGCTGCACGTCCAGCGCATCGGATGCGGGGCTCAAGCGCACATACGGGCTGGCGCAGCCCGACAGCAGCAGGGCGGCCGCCAGCGCGCAGCAAGCCAATCGGGCCGGCGGGTGTGGGCTGCGGCGGCGAGTGGGGCCGGTGTGTTCGCCGGTGTGTTGGCCGGTGTGTTGGCGGCTGTCGGGACGCTGCGTGGTGGCCATGCTGGGCTCCAGTCGGGTGGCAGGTGGCGGGTGGCGGGCCGCGGGCGGTCAGGCCTGGTCCAGCGCGGCCCAGGTCTTGGGGCCGACGATGCCGTCGGGCACCAGCAGCCGGGTGCGCTGGAAGGCGCGCACTGCCGCCTCGGTGTGCGGGCCGAAATGCTGGTCTTGCGCCAGGCCCAGGCGCTGCTGCAGCAGGCCGACCAGCGGGTCGTGCTGGTTGCGGCGCAGCGTGGGGCGGCCGGCGCCGGATGCTTCGGCGGCGGGGATCAGCACTGCCGGGGCGGCAGAGCCGTCCAGGATCGCCGCCACCGCCGCGCGGAAGGCCGGCATGTCAAACACCGGGTCGGGCTTGCGGCCTTGGGGCAGCGCGTATTCGCGGTGGGCACAGCACCAGTCAGCCGGCCGCTGCAAATGGCGCAGCAGTGCGGCCACGCAGCGCTGGTAGGCGTCGATTTGCACCACCGGCCAGGGCCAGTCGTCGGCCGCGCCGGTGTTCTCGGCTTCGACCGCGATGAAGCGGCTGTTGCCCCAGGTGACGCCTTGCCAATTGCCGTCACCGGCATGGTTGCAGCGGCCGGCGGCCACGATGTAGCAGGTGCCATCACGCCCCAGGCCGATCTGCGCCAGCGGGCCGCGCAGGTCGGGCCGGCCGCCCACCAGCGTGTCCAGGCTGGGCATGTTGCTGTGGCGGGGGCCGGCGGTGTGGTGGCACATCACGCCGGCCACGTTGCCCATCGCGGCCACGCCACGCGACTCCCAGCCGTCAACAGGGGCTACTTTCAGGCCCGCGTCGCGCAAGGCGGCGGGCATCCAGGTCAGGGCGTGGATCATTTTGAAACTGTGCCTCCCTGGGCTGCAGGCAACGCCTGGTCAGGCGTCGGGTTGGTGATGGGCACGTTGCAGCCATCAACATGGCTGTCGTGGCTGTCGCCCGGGGTGGCGTCGGGGTTGGTGGCCGCGCGGTTGGCCGCAACCTCGGGCTTGGGCTTGGCGTTGGGATCGGTGGCGGCCGATGCAGCCGCCTTGTCCGCCGTGCGGCCGGCAAAGTAAAAACTCACCGCCATCGTCATCAGGTTGCCGATCAGCACCAGCAACTGCTTGGACAAATCCAGCGTGGCCGCGCTGGGTGCTGTTTGCACCCGCAGGGTGTAGCGCAGGTCGCTGGCAGTGCAGGGCAGCGGCGGGGGTGTCCAGTCCTTGGTGGCCAGCAGGTTGGGCGGGCCGGTGCAGGGCTCGGTCAACTGCGCCAGCACTTGGCGGGTGGTGTCTTTCAGCAGTGCGTCGCGCGTGGTTGCGTCCAGCCCGGTGAGCTCTTGCACGGCCACCGGCAGGTGCTGCAGCGAGATGGCGATGATGGCAAACAGCAGGATCAGCGCCAGCGCGATGGTGGCGCGCACCGACCCCGGTGGCAGGCCCAGCGGCTGGCTGCGCCGCGCCAGCCCGAGGCGGCTGAACAGGGTGGATGTGAGCGCCAGCACCCCCACCAGCACCATGATGCCGAACACCACCACCACGGCCAGGCCGGTGCCGGGCCGGTCATCGAGCCAGTGCAGGCCAAAAAACAGCGCGGCGCTGGGAAGAAAGACCAGCACCAGGCCAGGGCCGACTGCACCACCGTAGCGGGTATTGCCGGCGGCAACCACCTCGCGCTGCGGGTTGGTGAGGTTGGTGGCGCTGGTGGGGATGGCAACAGGGGTGGGCATGACACGCTCCCAAGCAACAGATGGGTGCAGTGTGTGGCGGCAGGGGCCACGGAACATCGTTACGCCTAACGACGTTCAGGCACGGCCAGCAGCCGCATATTTGGGCGGCGGCCGGGCGGCC
>JANPOW010000401.1:0-4257 GCA_031428185.1 Betaproteobacteria bacterium
TCGTCCGGATGAATCTGGCGCAGCGTGGCCGCCGCGTCCGGCACACGGGCGCCGGGTGTCAGGCCCCAGAAGCGCCAGGTGTTGTCGTCCCACACACCGGCGCCGCTGCGCAGGTCACGCTGCCAGACGCCGATCTGGCCCAGCCGGCGCACGTGGTCCAGCAGCACCTCGGCGCTGTGCGGGGTGGGCTGGGCCGGTGTTGCTGGCACCGCCGGGCCGACAGGCCGGACAGTTTGCTGGCCCATGGCTTGCGCCGCCGCCACCTGCAGGCTGAGCACCAGCAACTGGCCGTGCCGGCGCAAGCCGATCTGGCCCAGCAGCGGCGTGCCGTTGGCATGCATACCGGCCAGTGGTTGCAGGCCGGCACCGGCCAGCCCCGCCAGTGCAGCTACCGGCAAGCCCAGCAGGCTGGCCAGCGGCTGGCCCAGGCGGGCCGCCAGCACCTGGCCGGTGGCCGCCACAAACGCCGCGTTGGCGCCCAGCAGCGCGCCCTGTGCATCGGCCCAGGCCACGGCAACATCCAGCAACTCAAAGGCCGCCAGATCAAGCGTGGGCGAGGTGGCCTGGGCCGGTGCTGATCGGGCTGGCGAGGTCACGGCAGGGTGCGGAAATTTCATGCGGGAGTGCACCTTGTCCAGGGCTGCAGGTTGGCGTGAGCCACAGCGGCAACTGCAAGCGTGGCAGCCAGTTTAAGCCGGCCTGGCAGCACCGGCCGGCGGCCAGTGGTCACGTTTGGTGTCGGGCTGGTGAGCGGCCTCACGCACAATGTTCGGCTCATTTGTCGCCCAGTCAGCAACTGCCATGCCCGCCTTGACCTTGCCCCCCCCGCTCACCGCCCTGCCTGCGCTGGGCGCGCAGCTGACCCACCAGGGTTACGCGGTGATCAACGCTGCGGCCGTGGCCCAACTGGCCGGCACCACGCTGCAGGCCCTGGCCGATTGGCAGGTGCTGTGGGACGACCTGCCGCCCGATGCCTTCTTGAAGGATGGTGGCCGCTACCGGCGCCGCCGCCACGGCTGCTTCATCGTGCAGCCGGCTGGCGTGGTGGGTAGCGCCGTAGCAGCAGCAGCAGCCGGCGCGGCCCAGCCCAGCGTGCAAGCCGTGCCGCACCGCGCCCACTGGCAGCCGGTGCAATACAACGCGCTGCACGGTGGCACCCTGCGCTGGTTTGAACCCTTGGCGCCGCAGTGGGCCGCGTCACCGGCCTGGCAGCGCCTGCTGCTGGCGCTGGCCGCGCAGGCCGCGCTGCTGTGTGGCAGCGGGCAGGCGGCACAGCCCTGGTTTGTCGAGGCCCACCCCTTCCGCATCGACACCACTGACGGCATCGGCCGGCCCACGCCCGAGGGTGCCCACCGCGACGGGGTTGACCTGGTGGCGGTGATCCTGGTGGCGCGGGTGGGTATCAAGGGTGGTGAGACCCGGGTGTTTGAGGCCCACGGCCCGCAGGGCCTGCGCTTTACCCTGACCGAGCCCTGGAGCGCGCTGCTGCTGGACGACGCCCGGGTGATCCACGAAAGCACCCCCATCCAGCCGCATGACGCGGCCCAGGGCGGCCACCGCGACACCCTGGTGCTGACCTTCCGCCGGGGCGGGTTTCAGGGGCCGGACGCGGCCTGAGCGCTGCGCGGCTGGGCCGCGCCAGCCAGCACCGGCGCCAGGCCACTGGCCAGCCGGTCCGCCGCCCGGCGCAGGGTGGACGAGGTTGACCCACCGGCCACGGCCAGGCAGCCCCGGGCATAGGCCGGCTCGTGCTGCAGCCGGTCCAGGTCCACCCGGTGGCCCTCACCGGCCATCAGCCATTTGAAATCGACAAATTCCAGCAGGCGCAGCGGTGCGGCTGGTGTGGCCGGCGCCGGGTGGCGGGCCGGCAACGCTGGCAACAAGGCGATGGTGGGGTGTGGCGTGTAGCCCATGAGGCACTTTCGGGTGACGGACTTTGCACTGCAAGCCAGCGTAGGCCGATGGCGGCAACCGCAGCCATCGCGCCGCACGGCGATCTGGCGCCAGTTCGGCCTTGCCCTATTCTTGTCGGCATGAATCCACTGGCCATCCACCCCGCTGACATCTACGCCGCTGCAGCGCGGCTGCAAGGTGTGGCACACCACACACCGGTGCTCACCTCACGCACCGCTGACGCCCGTTGCGGCGCGCAAGTCTTCTTCAAGGCCGAGCACTTGCAGCGCATGGGTGCATTCAAGTTCCGCGGTGCCTACAACGCGCTGGCGCGCTTCACGCCGGACCAAAAACGCGCCGGTGCGTTGGCCTTCAGCTCGGGCAACCATGCGCAGGCGATTGCGCTGTCAGGCCGGCTGTTGGGCCTGCCCACCGTCATCGTGATGCCGCATGACGCGCCCGCCGCCAAACTGGCCGCCACCCGGGCCTATCAAGCCGGGCAGGCCGGCAGCGAGGTGGTGATCTACCACCGCTACACCGAAGACCGCACGGCGATTGGCGCCCGCATCGCCGCTGAGCGCGGCATGACGCTGATCCCACCCTTTGACCACCCCGACGTGATGGCCGGCCAGGGCACCGCAGCGCTGGAGCTGATCAACACGGTGGGCCACCTGGACGCCCTGCTGGTGTGTGTGGGCGGCGGGGGCTTGATCTCGGGCAGCGCGGTGATTGCCAAGCACCTGCTGCCCGGCATCAGCGTGGTGGGGGTGGAGCCCGAGGCCGGCAACGACACCCAGCAAAGCCTGGCCGCCGGCAAGATCGTGCAGATCGAGGTGCCGCACACCATCGCCGACGGCGCCCAGACCCAGGCCAGCGGCTTGCTCACCTTCCCGGTGATCCAGGCGCTGGTGCAGCGCATCGCAACCGTCAGCGACGCCCAACTGGTGCGCACCATGCAGTTTTTTGCCCAGCGCATGAAACAAGTGGTGGAGCCCACCGGCTGCCTGGGCGCCGCTGCGCTGCTGGAGGGTGTGGAAGACTGGCGTGGCGCCCGGGTGGGCGTGATCTTGTCGGGTGGCAATGTGGATTTGCCGCGTTACGCCGAGCTGCTGGCCAGCACCGGATCAGGAGATTTGGCTTGAGCGATACATCCCAGGTTGACAGCAGCGCTGCCACCCCGCTGGCCGACCCGGCCGCCGCCAAACACCAGCGTGAGCAAGTGGACAAGCTGCTGGCCCGGCCGGTGGTCACGGCCAGCGCCAGCATCACCCTGGCGCCTAGCGACACGCCGGGCCGTGTGTTGGCCTACCAGGTGCGCGCCGGCTTCATCCCGGTGCTGGCCGGTGGCATCAGCGCCCAGCGTGGAGAGCCGCAGGCGGCGGTGTTCACGGTGGCGTATCTGGCGGACGCCAGGCAGCCTGACGGCAGCACCCCGCCACAGCCGCAGCGCCCGGTCTGCTTTGCCTTCAACGGCGGCCCCGGCTCGTCGTCGATCTGGCTGCACCTGGGTGCACTTGGCCCCAAGCGCGTCCCGGTCAATGACGACGGCAGCCTGGCCGCCGCGCCCTACGCGGTGCAGGACAACCCGCTCACCTGGCTGGCCTTTTTTGACCTCGTCTTCATCGATCCACCGCACACCGGCTGGTCCATCAGCGCCAGTGACGCGGCGCGCAAGCAGCACTTGTCGGTGGACGGTGATGTGGACGCGCTGGCCGAGGTGATGCGCGGCTGGCTGGCCGCCAATCACCGCTTTGGCGCGCCGCTGTACCTGGCCGGTGAGAGCTACGGCACCACCCGCGCCGCGGCCCTCAGCGACAAGCTGCTGGACGCAGGCCTGGCGCTGTCGGGCCTGATCCTGGTGTCGTGCGCAATGGATTTGCAGGCGCTGGTTTTTGCGCCCCGCAACGACCTGCCGTATGCGCTGTTTCTGCCCGGTTATGCCGCCGCCGCCCAGTACCACGGCACGCTCAAAGGCCCGCTCGCTGCATCCGGTGAGGCCGCCCGCACGGCGGCCGAGGACTTTGTGCAATGCGACTACCTGACCGCGCTGCACGCCGGCGCCCGGCTGGATGTGCGCGCCGCCCACCGTATTGAGAAACGCCTGGCCGAGCTGACCGGCCTGCCCCTGACTGTGGTGCAGGACAACAACCTGCGCATCAGCGACGCCACGTTTTTTGTCGAAGCCCTACGCCCACGCGGCCAACTGCTGGGCCGGCTGGACGCGCGCGCCACCGCACCCTTGGCCAGCACGCGTGAGCGGGTGATGCTGTTTGACCCCGCCATCGACGGTGTGGCCAGCCCCTACACCAGCGCGATGTATGCCTACTTTGGCGCGCTGGGCCTGCCCGTGGCCGAGCGTTACGA
>JANPOW010000402.1:0-8751 GCA_031428185.1 Betaproteobacteria bacterium
GTCACCCAGGTTGCCGTGGCCCAGCGCCGCGCCGGGCCGGTGCAGCACCACCGCCGCCACACCGCCAAACCCCAGCACCACGCCGGCCAGCCTGGCGGGGGTCAGGCGGTCAGCCAGCAGCAGCGCGGCCAGCAGGGTTGACACCAGCGGGTTGAGCGCAATGATCAGCGCCGTGTTGGCCGCCACCGTGCGCTGCACGCCTTGGGTGAAGCACAGCTGGTTGGCGTACACCATCAACACCGCACAGCCCAGCAAGTGCAGCGCCTGCTGGCGAGTCAAGCGCGGCAGGCGCTGGCCGCGCCAGCGCAACACCACCAACAGGGCCAGGCTGGCCACCACCATGCGCAGGGTGGACACCCAGATGGGGTTGAACTGCTCGGTCAGCAGTTTGACCACCGACACATTGCCGCCCCACACGGCCATGGTGGCCAGCAAGGTCAGGCGCAGGGTGTTGTCGGGGCGGGTGGGGGCCAGGCCGCCGCGCAGGGCCCCACTCATGCCGCAGCGGCGGCCACAGCCGCCCAGGCGTGGGCAAAGCGCTGCGCCTGCAGTGCCACGTCTGCCAGCGCCATGCCAGGCTTGTACAGGGCTGAACCAATGCCAAAACCGGACGCTCCAGCAGCGTGATAGGCCGCCATGTTGCCCAGCGTGATGCCACCCACCGGCAGCAACCGGGTGGCGGCCGGCAACACGGCGCGCATGGCCTTGAGTGCGGCCGGCGGGATCATCTCGGACGGGAACACTTTGAGCCCATGCGCACCAGCGGCCAGCGCGGCAAAGGCCTCACTGGGTGTGGCCACGCCGGGCAGTGCCACCAGGCCGCATTGCACGGCCGCCTGCAGCACTGCCACATCGGTGTTGGGTGACACGATCAACGCCCCACCGGCAGCCGCCACATCCTGCACCTGCGCCACCTGCAACACCGTGCCGGCACCCACCAACGCGTGCGGAAACGCCCGTGCCATGGCCCCAATGCTGCGCAGCGGCTGGGGCGAGTTGAGCGGCACCTCAATCAGGCGCCAGCCCGCCTGCACCAGCACTTGCGCCACCGGCAGCGCCTCGTCAGGCGTGATGCCACGCAGGATGGCCACCAGTGGTAGCGCCTGCAGGGCCTGGGCGAACCGCACCGCAGCATCGGCGCGTGGGCCGGGTGCCAGGCCGGCGGCCGTGTCTGTCACATCATCAGTGCGCACGGCGCCAGGCGTGGGGATTTGCCTCATGCCTGCAGTGTGCCCGCTGCAGCACTGCCGGCCTGTCCGCCGGGTGACCCTGCCTGCATGCCGGCCAGCGCCGCCAGGCCGCGCCAGGTGGCCTCCGGGCCGACCGTCTGCACCACCACGCCCAACTGCTGCAACGCGCGCTGGTAGCGCTGGGTCAGGCCATCACCGCCCACCAGCACCACGGCTTGCCCGGCAGGCAGGGTTTGTGCCCGCAATTCTTCGCCAATCAGCAGGCCGGACAAGCGGCTGGCCAGCGCCGCGCCATCTTGGCGCTGCATCAAAGCCAGGCTGCGCACTGAAAACACGTGGTGCAGCAAGCCACCGGCCGTCTGCGCCTGGGCGATGCCGGCATCAAACGCATCGGCCACCCAGGTGCTGTCGCTGTTGTCGTCAAGCGCCGGCAAGGTGCGCGCCAGGATGGACTGCTGGCGCAGCAGCGCGTAACACTCACCCGTCATGTGGGTGGCAAAGCCGGTGATGTGGCCGCGCTGCACCGCCACCCATTTGCTGTGCGTGCCGGGCAGCACCAGCGTCACCTGGTCGGCGTCAGCCAAGCCCAGTAACTGCAGCGCACCAAACACCTGCGTCTCCTCACCCCGCAGCACGTCGGGGATGCCGGCGGCCTCGGTACACAAGCCCGGCACGATGGCCAGGGCGTGTTGGGCCAGGCTGGTGGGCTGGGCGTCAACCGGCCGGGCTTGAAGCGGCACCACACACAGGTGGGCGGCCAGGTCAGCCAGGCTGGTGGGGCAAGGGCAATACGGCGCCTCCACCCAGCCCTGGCGGCTGCCCACCATGCCGGCCAGCAAGCAGGGCAGGCCGGGGTGGGCGGCCAGCCAGGTGCCAAATTCAGCCGCAAACACCGCTGCCCAACCACCAACCGGCACACTGAGCAGGCCACGCGGCGCGGCATGGCTGGCCAACACCGTGCCGTCGGTGGCCAGCAGCGCGCCTCGCAGGCTGCTGGTGCCCCAGTCAATCGCCAGCAGCGCAGCGTGCACGGTGATTCAGTGGTTGTCCTTGGGCACAAACGCGCCGCGTTGGCCCACCAAAAAATCCAGGTCGCAACCCTGGTCGGCCTGCAGCACATGGTCGATGTAGAGCTTCCAGTAGCCGCTTTGCAGCGGTGGCACTGGCGGCTGCCACAAGGCGTGGCGGCGTGCCAGCTCCGCATCGTCCACATGCAGGTGCAGGCGGCGGCCGGCCACGTCCAGGGTGATCAGGTCACCGTCTTGCACCAGGGCCAGCGGGCCACCGGCCGCCGCCTCGGGCGCGGTGTGCAACACCACCGTGCCGTAGGCGGTGCCGCTCATGCGGGCGTCGCTGATGCGCACCATGTCGGTGATGCCTTTTTTCAGCACCTTGGGCGGCAGCGGCATGTTGCCCACCTCGGCCATGCCGGGGTAGCCCTTGGGGCCGCAATTCTTGAGCACCATGATGCAGGTCTCGTCGATGTCCAGCGTGTCGTCGTCGATGCGGGCGTGGAAGTCATCGCTGTCCTTGAACACCACCGCCCGGCCGGTGTGCTGCATCAGCGCCGGGGTGGCCGCGCTGGGCTTGATCACCGCACCACGCGGCGCCAGGTTGCCGCGCAGGATGGCGATGCCGGCGTTCTGTTTGAACGGCTCTGCCAGCGTCTTGATGACTTGCGGGTTGTAGTTTTGCGCGTCAGCAAAGTTCTCGCGCACCGTTTGGCCGCTGGCGGTAACGATGTCGAGATGCAGGTGCTGGGCAATCTCTTTCATCACCGCCGGCAGGCCGCCGGCATAGCAAAAGTCTTCCATCAGGTATTGGCCGCTCGGCTGCAGGTTGACCAGGCAGGGCAGCGTGCTGGCCAATTGGTCAAAGTCATCAATGCTCAGCGGCACACCCAACCGGCCGGCAATCGCAATCAAGTGGATCACCGCGTTGGTGCTGCCACCAATCGCGGCCAGCGTTTTGATCGCGTTCTCGAAGGCTTGGCGCGTCAACACATCGCCGATTTTCTGGTCGTCATGCACCATCTGCACGATGCGCCGACCCGCACTGCGCGCCAGCACGTTGCGGCGGCCGTCCACCGCCGGGTAGGCGGCGTTGCCGGGCAGGCCGATGCCCAGGGCCTCCACCATGCTGGCCATGGTGCTGGCCGTGCCCATGGTCATGCAGTGGCCGTGGCTGCGGTGCATGCAACTCTCGGCCTCAAAAAAATCAGCCAGCTTGAGCGTGCCGGCGCGCACCTGCTCGCTCATGCTCCACACGCCTGTGCCGCTGCCCAGCTCTTGGCCGCGCCACTTGCCGTTGAGCATGGGCCCGCCCGATACACCGATGGTGGGCAGGTTGGCGCTGCCAGCGCCCATCAGCAACGCGGGGGTGGTTTTGTCGCAGCCCATCAGCAGCACCACGCCGTCAATCGGATTGCCACGGATGCTCTCTTCCACATCCATGCTGGCCAGGTTGCGGTACAGCATGGCGGTGGGGCGCAGCAAGGTCTCGCCGAGCGACATCACCGGGAACTCGAGCGGAAAACCGCCCGCCTCGTACACGCCGATCTTGACCTGCTCGGCCAGGGTGCGGAAGTGCGAGTTGCAAGGCGTGAGCTCACTGAAGGTGTTGCAGATGCCGATCACCGGCCGGCCGTCAAACTGGTCATGCGGCACCCCCTTGCCCTTGACCCAGCTGCGGTAGGCAAAGCCGTCGCGGTCCTGGCGGCCAAACCACTGCTGGCTGCGCAGGTCTTCTGGCTTTTTCTTGGGTGACTTGGGTGATGTTGACATGGTGTGCTGGCTTTCCCGGGGGCGGCTGAACAAGGCTTCAGGCATATTATGGTATGACGATTGAGTACCCGGTGGCCTGGCTGGCCCGGCAACACCCTGAAGGAGATGACCCGTGACAGCCCCAGCGACAAACACCACCACCAGCGCCGGCCCGCAAGGCCGGGCCCATGTTCTGGCGGTTGCAAAGCCGTCCCCACTGCTGGCGCCACGCCTGGCCACCGCCTTTGAGCTGCATGCGCTGGACCCGGCTACCCTGGCCACCCTTGCACCGCACATACGCGGCATATTTGCCAGCGGCGAATCCAAGGTTCCGGCCGAGTTGATCGCCCAATTGCCGGCGCTGCAGGTGATCTCGGTGATGGGCGTGGGCTATGACGGCATTGACGTGGCCACCGCCAAAGCGCGTGGCGTGATGGTCACGCACACACCCGATGTGTTGAACGACGATGTGGCGGACCTGGCCATCGGCCTGATGCTGAGCGCAGCGCGCCAACTGCCGGCGGCTGACCGCTACGTGCGCGCCGGGCAGTGGCCGCAAGGCCCGATGCCGCTGGCGCGCAAGATGTCAGGCGCACGGTTGGGCATTGTGGGCATGGGCCGTATTGGTCAGGCCATTGCGCAGCGTGCCATCGGCTTCAACATGTCCATCGCCTACACCGCACGCAGCGCCAAGGCCGGGTTACCGTTTGGGTACCACGCCAACGCAACGGCACTTGCCGCGCAAAGTGATTTTCTGGTCGTCATCACCCCCGGCGGCGCCGCCACCCGCAAGCTGATCGATGCCACCGTGCTGGCCGCGCTGGGCAGCAGCTCAGCACAGGGCGGCATCTTGGTGAACGTGGCGCGCGGGTCGGTGGTGGACGAAACCGCATTGATAGCCGCGCTGGAGCGCGGTGTGATCCCGGCCGCCGGGCTGGATGTGTTTGAGGCCGAGCCCCAGGTGCCCGAGCGCTTGCGCGCTTTGCCGCAAGTGGTGCTCAGCCCGCACATCGGCAGCGCCACCGGCCAGACCCGCCAGGCCATGGCCGACCTGGCGTTTGACAACCTGCAGTTGGCCTTGAGCGGCCAGCCGGTGCGCACACCGGTGCCCGAGCTGCGCTGACGCAGCGCCCACTTGGCGCTCAGCGACAGCCGTGCAGCCCGGGTAAATCCGGGTCTGGTGCCATTTCAATCATCATACGATAACACCAGCAGCGCGCTTGCCGCACCCGGCACCCTGCACCCCCACAGGAGACCCCGACGATGACATCAAGACCATGGATGACTGCCGCGCTGGTGGCGGCCGGCCTGCTGGCCAGTGGCCCCACATTGGCGCAAGCGCAAGAAAAGCTCACCGTCTGGTGGGTCAAGGGCTATTACAAAGCTGAGGACGATGCGCTGTTTGAGGCCATCAAGAAGTTCGAGGCCAAGTACAAAAACATCAAGGTCGAGCTGTCGCAATACCCGATCCAGGACACCATCCCCAAAACGGTGTCCGCGCTGGACTCGGGCTCACCACCCGATGTGGCGTACAGCGATGTGTTTGACTTTCAGGTCACCGCCAAGTGGGCTTATGACGGCAAGCTGGAGGACTTGAGCAAGGTGATTGACCCGCTGCGCACCAAGTTTGAGCCGGCAGCGCTGTCCACCGCCTTTCTGTTCAATAACGCATCACAAACGCGGGCGTATTACGCCTTCCCGATCAAGCAGCAGACCATGCACATCCAGTACTGGAAGGACATGCTGGGCGAGGCCGGGTTCAAGGACACCGACATCCCGAAGGACTGGAAAGGCTATTGGGATTTCTGGTGCGACAAGGTGCAAACCGGTTACCGCAAGAACACCGGCAAGCGGGCCTTTGGCACCGGCTTCCCGATGGGGGTGGATTCAACTGATTCGTTTTATTCCTTCCTGACCTTCATGGACGCCTACAACGTCAAGTTGGTCAACGATTCCGGCAAGCTGCTGGTCGATGACCCGACGGTGCGCACCGGCCTGATCAACGCCTTGACCGACTACACATCGGTCTACGGCAAGGGCTGCACGCCGCCGTCGTCCACCAGCTGGAAAGACCCGGACAACAACGTCGCCTTCCACAACAAGACGATCGCGATGACGCACAACGCCACCATCTCGATCGTGGCCAAGTGGCTGGACGACAGCAACAACGCCGCCCTCACCCCCGAGCAGCGTGCACAGGCCAAGAAGAACTACAGCGAGTTGATCGCCACCAGCGCCTTCCCCACCAAGCCCGACGGCAGCAAGATGGTCTACCGCGCGGCGGTCAAGACCGGGGTGATCTTTAAAGACGCCAAGAACAAGGAGGGCGCCAAAAAGTTCGTCGCCTTCATCCTGGACGAGGCCAACCTGACGCCGTATGTGGAGGGCTCATTGGGCCGCTGGTTCCCGGTCACCAAGCTGGCGCAGCAAAGCCCGTTCTGGAAGAGTGACCCGCACCGCCTGGTGGTCTACAACCAGTTCATGAATGGCACGGTGCCGTTTGAGTTCACCAAAAACTTCAAGTTCACGGTGCTCAACAACGAGAACGTCTGGGCCAAAGCCATGAACCGTGTGCTCAACGAGAAGGTGCCGGTGGACAAGGCGGTGGACGAGATGATTGCCCGCATCAAGGTGGTGGCAGGGTCTTGATGCATTGCCCGCTGGCGCGGCCTGCGCCAGCGGCGCTGCAACACCTGATCCGCCTGGAGCACCGCGATGAACACCGCCACCCTGCGCGCCACCTTGCCCACACCGCCCGCCAAGACCTTGAGCAACTTCGAGTTCTGGGGCCGCGTGCTGGTGCTGCCCTACCTGCTGGTGTTTGTGCTGTACCCGGTGGGCTATGGCCTGTGGCTGGCACGCCACCCCGAGAGCTATGTCAAGCTGTTCGAGGACCCGATCTTTTTCCGCACTGCTGTCAATACGCTGATCTTTTTGGTGGTGGCCATCAACATCAAGATGGTGATTGCGATGGTGCTGTCGGGCTTTTTCATCCAGACGCGCTGGTGGATCAAGGCGCTGTCTTTGATCTTCATCCTGCCCTGGGCGCTGCCGTCCATCCCCACCATCCTGTCGGTTCGGTTCATGCTGAACCCCGAGTGGGGCGTGATCAACCAATTGATCTTCAAGCTGACTGGCTTGGACGGGCCCAATTGGTTGAATGAACCTGCGCTGGCACTCACCTTCTCGATGGTGATGCATGTGTGGAAAAGCCTGCCCTTCTGGACATTGATCCTGATTGCCGGCCGGCTGGCTATTCCCCAAGAGCAATACGAGGCGGCGGCGGTGGACGGTGCCAGCAATTGGCAGAAGTTCCGCTTCATCACCTGGCCCAACATGCGCCAGCTCTACCTCACCAGCACCATCCTGTCGATGATCTGGACGCTGGGTGACTTCAACAGCGTGTACCTGCTCACCGGCGGTGGCCCGGCTGATTTGACCCATGTGCTGGCCACGCTGGGCATCCGCTACCTGCGGCTGGACCAGGTGGACTTGGCGATGGCGTCCATCGTGGTGGCCTTGCCATTTGTGCTGCCGCTGGTCTATTTCATGATGAAGAGACTCTCGAAATGAAGCCCCCACGTTCACTGCGTTCACTGCCCCCCGAGGGGGAGCGCGTCTTCCTTGAGACGGCTCGGCGGAGACCGCAATGAGCCGCGGCCTCACCCTCAAAAAAGTGGCCACCGAGGCCAAGCTGCTGCTGATCGGCATCCCGGTGTTTTTGTGGACCATCATCCCGGTCTACCACCTGTTTTTGTTCTCGATCTCCACCAAGGATTCAGCCACCTCGGGCCGGCTGTGGCCGGAGCACCCGACCTGGCAGAACTTTGACTTTGTGCTGCACCAAAAGCATTTTTACCTGGACCATTTCTGGGTGCAGATGTGGAACTCGGTATTGATTGCGGTGACCGTGGGCGTGATCACCTTGCTGGTGGCCACCACGGCGGCGTTTGCCATCAGCCGGCTCAAGGTGGCGGGCGGGCGCTGGGTGATGAACCTGGCGCTGTTCACCTACTTCATCCCCGCTGCGTTTTTGGCAGTGCCCATGTACAAGACCAAGGGCAATTACGGCCTGCTCAACAGCCAGTGGGCGCTGATCCTGGCGATGGTGACCATCGCCTCGCCCTACTGCATCTGGGTGCTCAAGCAGGCCAGCGACAAGCTGCCGTTTGAGCTGGACGAAGCTGCGCGCATGGACGGCGCCACCGCGCTGCAATTGTTCCGCCTGGTCTACCTGCCGCTGATGGTGCCGTCGCTGGTGGCGGTGGGCACCTACGCGCTGCTGCTGGCCTGGAACGAGTACCTCTACGCCTTCCTGCTGCTGTCGAACGACACCAGCGTGACGCTCGCGGTGGCGCTCGGCAACTTTCTCTCGGCCGACGATTCGCCGTGGGAGCTGCTGATGGCCACCGGCCTGATCTACGCGCTGCCCCCGGCGGCGATCTACTACGCATTCAAGCGCTACATGGTGGGCGGCCTGACGGCCGGCGCCGTGAAGAGCTGACGACGAAAAGAAGCGAGGCACACATGGCATCGGTCGGGTTCCGCAACATCGAAAAGGCCTACGGCAGCGTCAAGGTCATCCACGGCATCGGCTTCGACATCCAAGACGGCGAGTTCGTCGTGCTCGTCGGCCCGTCGGGCTGCGGCAAGAGCACGCTGCTGCGCATGCTCGCAGGACTGGAAGAGATCACTGGCGGCGAGATCTCGATCGACGGCAAGGTCGTCAACGAACTTGAGTCGAAAGACCGCGACATCGCGATGGTGTTCCAGAGCTACGCGCTCTACCCGCACATGAC
>JANPOW010000403.1:0-2914 GCA_031428185.1 Betaproteobacteria bacterium
GGCAGCGTCTGGGCGCAGCAGCAGCCGCCACCAGCCCGGCGCCCGCGCGCTGGCAAGCTGCCGGCAAGCCGCTGCCCGGGCTGCACTTGCGGGTGGAGTCCGGCCCGGCCTGGCAAGGCTACTTCGGCCTGCAACTCAGCCTGACCGCCACCAAGCGCGCCGCCCACACCACCACCCTGCCCGCCGGCGCCACCGCCTGGTTGGCCCTGGTGGAGCAAGTGCCCGCCGGCAACGACGGCAGCCCCATCCGCCGCGCACTGGTGCGCAGCGTGGCCGGCCCGCTGCCGCTGCACGCCTTGCAGCCCGGCAAGACCATGACACATTTGCGCGCCCTGCGCTGGCCAGCCAGCGCCGAGCCCACCCGGCTGCAGGCCCGCGCCTGGATCGAGGCGGCCGACGGCCGGCTGCTGGCCGTGGCGGCGGACCGCTGCCCGTGACGCCGCCATCCCGTTGACCGACCACCTGACCAACCCGCGGACAAACCGGGCACAGCCAGACCCGACAGCACCCGACAACACCCGACAACACCCGACACCCGAGCCCACCATGGATATCTTCGACTACGACAACATCCTGCTGCTGCCCCGCCAATGCCGTGTCAACAGCCGCGCTGACTGCGACACCAGCATTGAATTTGGCCCGCGCCGCTTCAAGCTGCCGGTGGTGCCGGCCAACATGAAGACGGTGGTGGACGCACCCATCACCGAGCAGTTGGCGGCCAGCGGCCATTTCTACGTGATGCACCGCTTTGATCTGGACACCGTGGCCTACGCCCGCCGCATGCGCGACCTGGGGCTTTTTGTGTCCATCAGCTCCGGTGTCAAGCCGGCGGATGTGGAGGTGATTGACCAGCTCGCGGCCACCGGCATCGGCGCCGACTACATCACCATCGACATCGCCCACGGCCATGCCGAAAGCGTGCGCCGCATGATTGCCCACATCAAGCGCGTGCTGCCGGATGCGTTTGTGATTGCCGGCAACGTGGGCACACCCGAAGGCGTGATCGACCTGGAAAACTGGGGCGCAGACGCCACCAAAGTGGGCATTGGCCCCGGCAAGGTGTGCATCACGCGGCTCAAGACGGGCTTTGGCACCGGCGGCTGGCAGCTCAGTGCGTTGAAGTGGTGTGCCCGTGTGGCCAGCAAACCCATCGTGGCCGACGGTGGCATCCGCCACCACGGCGACATTGCAAAGAGCGTTCGATTCGGGGCATCGATGGTGATGGTCGGCTCGCTGTTTGCTGGCCATGAAGAGTCGCCCGGCGCCACGGTAGAGGTGGACGGCAAACGCTTCAAGGAGTACTACGGCTCGGCCAGCGACTTCAACAAGGGTGAATACAAACATGTGGAGGGCAAGCGCATCCTCGAACCCATCAAAGGGGTGCTGGCTGAGACCCTGCGCGAGATGCATGAAGACCTGCAAAGCTCCATCAGCTATGCCGGGGGGCGGGTTTTGACCGACCTGCGCAAGGTCAATTACGTGGTGCTGGGCGGTGAGAATGCGGGTGAGCATCTGTTGATGTGAGCCCACTGAATGCCGCAAGAGCCGCCACAAAAGCCGACACAAAAGCCGACACAAAAAAAGGCCTGCAGCGCCACCACGCTGCAGCCCGCCCGAGGAGACACGCATGACTGCCCTGCTGCAGCTTTCACGCGCCATTGACTGGCTGACCGACGGCTTTGCCGTGCTGGCCAAGTGGGCCGTGTTGTTGTCCTGCCTGATCAGCGCCGGCAATGCGCTGGTGCGCTACCTGGTGCACTACAGCTCCAACGGCTTGCTGGAAATCCAGTGGTATTTGTTTGCGGCCTGCGTCATGTTGGGCGCCGCACAGGTGTTGCGCCTGAATGAGCATGTGCGGGTGGATGTGTTCTACGGCCGCTATTCGGGCCGCACCCAGGCGCTGATCGATCTGGCCGGGTTGCTGCTGTTTTTGCTGCCGGTGATGGTGGCGATGATCTGGTTCTCGTGGCCGCTGTTTGCCCGCATGTATGCCAGTGGCGAGATGTCCAGCAATGCTGGTGGTCTGATCCGCTGGCCGGCCATGCTGATGCTGCCATTGGGCTTCTGCCTGGTGCTGCTGCAGGGGGTCTCAGAGATCATCAAGCGGGTGGCCTGGCTGGGCCACCGCTACACGGCCGAGTTTCACTACGAGCGGCCACTGCAATGAGCGCCGCACGGCTGCTCCGTAGGCGCTCGCTCCCCCTCGGGCGGGCGGGCCGCTGGGCCCAGGGGGCGACATGACGATGGAACATTTCGCACCGCTGATGTTTGGCGGGCTGATCCTGATTTTGATGCTGGGCTTTCCGGTGGCCTTCTCGCTGGCAGCGCTGGGCCTGGGCTGTGGTTACTTTGCGGTGGGCATGGGTTGGTTCAAGCCTGAATTCATGAGCGCGCTGCCACTCAATGTGTTTGGTGTGCTGTCCAACGAATTGCTGCTGGCCATTCCGTTCTTCACGCTGATGGGCAGCATTCTTGAAAAATGCGGCCTGGCCGAGGACATGCTGGATTCAATGGGCCAGCTATTTGGCCCCATCCGCGGCGGCCTGGGCTACTCGGTCATCATCGTGGGTTTCATCTTGGGCGCCATCACCGGCACGGTGGCCGGCCAGGTGATTGCAATGGCCATGATCTCGCTGCCGGTGATGATGCGTTATGGCTACAACATGCGCTATGCCACCGGGGTGCTGGCGGCGTCGGGCACCATCACGCAGCTGGTGCCGCCGTCGCTGGTGCTGGTGGTGCTGGCCGACCAGCTCGGCAAGCCGGTGGGCGACATGTACAAAGGCGCCTGGGGTCCGTCCATCCTGCAGGTGTTGATCTTTGCGGCCTACACCTTTGTGTTGTCGCGCGTACGGCCCCATGACTTGCCCGGCGTGCCCAAGACTGCGCGCACCCTCATCGGCTGGGTGCTGTG
>JANPOW010000404.1:0-9173 GCA_031428185.1 Betaproteobacteria bacterium
ATTTCGCTTGACACGACGGGTACGGGTGTCAAGCAACCGGCTCAGGCGCTGGTTGGGGCTGACCCGGCGATTCCATCCCGTTGCAGCTGGCCCAGTTGTGGTTGCGGCCTACCCCGTAGCAGGCCGGCCGGTCGAGACAGCATTGGTGGTGGGCGTCGGGCCTGGTTTGGGATACGCGTTGGCCCGGTCTTTTGTCGCTGCCGGCATGCGTGTGGCACTGGCATCCCGCGACGCCGAGCGCCTGGATTTGCTGGTTGAGGACTTGCGGCACAGTGCTGTCCAGCCCGTGCAGGCCTATGGATGCGACGCGACTGACGAAAGATCGATCCAGGACCTGGTTGCGTTGGTGACGGCGGATTTGGGCCCGCCGGACCTGGTGATCTATTCGCTGCAGTCATTTGGGCCAGGGCGGGCGATTGACATCAGCGTCGCCGCCTTTGAGCAGGGCTTGCGGCAAAACTGTCTGGGTGGCTTCATCGTGGCCCGTGAGGCGGCACGCAGCATGCAGCCCCGCCAGCAGGGCACCATCGTGCTGGTCGGGTCCACCTCCGGCATCCATGCGCGGGCAGACCACCTGAATCTGGCGGTTGGCAAATTCGGGCTGCGGGCCATCGCCCATGTCATGGCCAGAGAACTGTGGCCCGAGGGCATCCACGTGGTGCACTGCGTCATCGACGCCGACATCAAGGAGAACGATGTGCCGTACGACGGCCCGCAGGCCGAACCCCACGAGATTGCCGCTTTGATCCTCGGCCTGCACCGCCAGCCGCGTAGCTGCTGGACCAGCGAGATCGACGTCCGCCCCTGGAACGAGCGCTTCTGGGAGCACTGTTGACAGACCCTCTGGTCGCCCCGTCAGCGGGCTGCACCGGCCCGCCGCCGCTGATGGAGGTGGTGGTCGAGGTGCCGCGCTGGGGCTTTGTCAAACGCGGCTCCAACGGCCGGATCGACTTTGTCTCGCCGCTGCCGTGCCCGTTCAACTACGGCGCGATCCCGGGCTGGATCGGTCTGGACGGTGATTTGCTGGATGCCGTGGTGCTGGGTCCGCGCCTGGCGGTGGGCACCCGCGTATCGGTCAAGGTGTGGGGTGCAGTCACGCTGGTCGATCGCGGCATGGCGGACGACAAGCTGGTGTGCAGCGCCCAGCCGGTGACGGCGGCGCAGTGGCGCCACCTGCGCTGGTACTTTGGGTTCTACAGCGTCTGCAAATGGTGGCTCAACCGGTGGCGCGGCCTGCCGGGGCGCAATGCCTGCGAGGGTTGGCGCAGCGCGACGGCGGCGCTGGCACGCGCCTCGCCGCCCGAGCATGGCCCGGTGCCCGGCTGCAAGCCACCACCCTGAGCCGGCGCGCCGGCCTGCTGGGTCAGGCCGTGGGGTTGGCCTTAGGGTCGGCCGCGTGGTGGGCCGCGTGGTCGGCCACTGGCGCTGCAGCCGCCCACTGCCACTGCCCATCACGCAGCATCTGGTGCGGGCCGAAGCCGGCTTTGTAGGCCATCTTGTCGCTCTGGGCGATCCAGTAACCCAGGTAGACGTGGGGCAGCTTGAGCTGGCGCGCCTGCTCGATCTGCCACAGCACGCCGTAGGTGCCCAGGCTGCCTTTGAAGTCGGGGTCGTAGTAGGTGTAGACGGCCGAGATGCCGTCGCTCAGCACATCGACGATGGCCACCATGCGCAAGGCGCCACTGCCGTCGTCCGACGGTTCACGAAACTCCACCAGCCGTGAGTTGACCCGGCTTTGCAGCAAAAATTGGGTGTACTGGTCAGTGCTGTCGTGGTCCATGCCGCCACCGGCGTGGCGGCCAGCCTGGTAGCGCAGGTAGAGCTGGTAGTGCTCAGCCACAAAGCCCAGCCGCAGTACCCGGGATTTGAGCGGCTTGTGTGCGGTCCAGGCGCGGCGTTGGCTGCGGGTGGGCGCAAAAGTGGCCACCGGCACACGCAGTGGCACGCAGGCGCGGCAGCTGTCGCAATAAGGCCGGTAGGTGAACATGCCGCTGCGCCGGAAACCGTTGGCCACCAGGGTGGAATAGGCATCGGCGTGGATCAAATGGCTGGGTGTGGCCACTTGCGAGCGCGCCAGGCGGTCGGGTAGATAGCTGCACGGGTAGGGCGCCGTGGCGTAGAACTGCAACGACGACAGCGGGAGCTCTTGGGGGTGGGTCACGCGGGTGCGGGGCGGGAGTCAGTCGTGGTGGCGGGCGGCGGCGGGCGACAAATCCACCGGGGCTGCCGCAAGATTCAGGCCGGCCCACAGCAGCGGATGATAGGCCCAGGCCGCCGGCGCTTGCGCCCCCAGGCTACGGGCCAGGTGGGCCTCAAAAGCGCTGCGCGGGATCTCGCGGGCACCAAAGCTGGCCAGGTGGCTGGTGCGTTGCTGGCAGTCGATCAGCGTGATGCGGTTGGCGCGGCAAAAAGCGATCAGCGCGGCCAGCGCGATCTTGCTGGTATCGGTTTGGTGGGCAAACATCGACTCGCCAAAAAACATGGCGCCGATGCCCACGCCGTACAGCCCGCCCACCAGCGCGCCATCGACCCAGGTCTCCACGCTGTGGGCGGTGCCGGCAGCGTGCCAGGCGCTGTAGGCGTCGATGATCTCCGGCGCAATCCAGGTGCCGGCCTGACTGTGGCGCGGCACGCCGGCACAGGCCACCATCACTTGCCGAAAGGCGCTGTCGATGCGGATCTCGCAGCCGGGTGTGCGGATGAAGCGGCGCAGCGTCTTGCGCAGGCTTTGCGACAGCTTGAACTCGGCCACCGGCAGCACCATGCGGGGGTCTGGCGACCACCACAGCGTTGGCTCACCCGGGCTGTACCACGGGAAGATGCCTTGGCGGTAGGCCTCGTCCAGCCGCGCCGGCGTGACCCGGCCACCCGCAGCCAGCAGGCCGGGAGCGTCGCTGTCATCACCCAGCGCCAGCCGGGTGGGCGGCAACGGGCTGGTGTCGTCGATCCAGATAAGCGTGGTGCCGGGCATGGTGGCCGGATTGTGGCCGGCGCGGCAGTGCCGCAGTCAGCCGGTCAGATGGTCAGATGGTCAGATGGTGACCCCACCATCAATCACCAACGATTGCCCGGTCATGAAGCGGCTGGCCGGGGCGGCCAGGTAGACGGCGGCGCCGGCGATCTCGTCGGGCTCGCCGATGCGGCGCAGCGGGGTCTCGGCATTGCGCGCGGCCAGGGCGTCGGGGTTGTCCCACAGCGCTTTGGCAAAGTCGGTCTTGATCAGGCCGGGGGCGATGCAGTTGACACGGATGTTGTGCGGCCCCAGCTCTACCGCCAGGTTGCGCGCCAGCTGCATGTCGGCGGCTTTGCTGATGCAGTAGGCGCCGATGACCGACGAGCCACGCAGCCCGCCGATGGACGAAACGATGATGATGGACCCGTCCCGCCGCGCCACCATCTGCGGTGCCACCATGGTCACCAGCCAGTTGTTGGCCACGATGTTGTTGTCCAGGATTTTGCGGAACTGCTCATCGGCAATGCCGGCCATCGGGCCGTAATACGGGTTGCTGGCGGCGTTGCAGACCAGCGTGTTGATCTGGCCGTAAGTGGCCAGCGCGCTGTCCACCAGGCTTTGCAAGGCCGCTTTGTTGGAGATGTTGGCGGCCACCGCCAGCGCAGTGCCGGCGCCGTGCTTGGCGTTGATGGCGCTGGCCACCGCGTCGCAGGCGTCTTGCTTGCGTGATGAGATCACCACCTTGGCGCCGTGCTCGGCCAGCCGCTCAGCGATGGCGCGGCCGATGCCGCGGGACGAACCGGTGACGACGGCCACTTGGCCTTGGAGATCAAACAAGCCCATGCTGGCTCCTTGCTGGGGTTGGATTGGATTGAGTGCGGCGGCTGTGCTGTGGTGCGGGCTGTCAGGTGGTCTGTCAGGCGGGCGTTCAACATCACATGCCCGATTTTCCAAACTTCCAGGCCTTGCGCCATTGGGACTTACGGTATAACCGCCGGCCTGGGCATACCAGAAAATCCAAAAACTCCAACTTTTGATCCAGCGGCCGCCCGCTGGCAGACCCGCATGACACTCGATTTCACCGGCCGTGTGGCCATCGTCACTGGTGCAGGCGGCGGCCTGGGCCGCGCCCATGCCCTGGCCCTGGCCGCACGGGGTGCACGGGTGCTGGTCAACGATTTGGGGGGCACGGCAGCGGGCCAAGGCGGCTCACCGGCGGCCGCCCAGGCCGTGGTGGACCAGATCCTTGCCGCCGGTGGCCAGGCCCTGGCCAACGGCGCGTCCGTCACTGACCCGGCCGCCGTGCAGGCGATGGTGGACCAGGCTTTTGGCCTCTGGGGCCGGGTGGACATCCTGGTCAACAACGCCGGCATCCTGCGCGACAAGAGTTTTGCCAAGATGACGCTGGACGACTTCAAAACGGTCATCGATGTGCACCTGATGGGGGCGGTGCATTGCACCCAGGCGGTGTGGCCCATCATGACGGCGCAAAAACACGGCCGCATCGTGATGACCACCTCGTCGTCCGGCCTGTACGGTAACTTTGGCCAGGCCAACTACGGCGCCGCCAAGATGGCGCTGGTGGGCTTGATGCAGACGCTGTCCATCGAAGGGGCCAAAAACGACATCCGTGTCAACTGCCTGGCGCCCACTGCCGCCACCCGCATGACTGAAGGCCTGTTGCCGGCCGAGGTGCTGGCCGCCCTGCAGCCCGAGGCCGTGGTGCCGGCCATGTTGTGGCTGGCCTCGCAAGACGCGCCCACCCGCGCCATTGCCTGCGCTGGTGCCGGCACGTTTGAGGTGGCCCACATCACCCTGACCCGTGGCGTGCATCTGGGCATCGGCCCCGATGTGCCCGAGCAACTGGCCGCTGCCTGGCCCCGGGTGGCTGACCGTGCGGGTGAGCAAGTGCCCGGCAGCGGCGCTGCCCAAGGTGGCAACGAGGTGGCGCAGGCATTGGCGGCCAGGCGCTGACGCGGCGCCCGCCAAACCCGTTGCCGCAGCCGCAAGCCACAGCGCGAACCCACCCAACCACCCGCCCGCCAGCCAGCCACCCAGCACAACACGCGATGCCCCAGCACAGCCACCCACCGCATGTGCCGCCGCCGCTGGCCACATTTGCCGGCCAACCACCACCGGCGCCGGCCTGGTTTGCCGCCGCCCTGGCCGCCCAACCCCAGCGCAGCCTGGTGGCGGTGCAAGGTGCATCCATCGAGACCCTGGCCTGGGGCCGCATCGGCGACCCGGGTGTGCTGCTGCTGCATGGCAACTCCGCCCATGCCGATTGGTACAGCCATGTGGCGCCGCTGATCAGTACCGGCCGGCGCGTGGTGGCGCTCAGCTTCTCGGGCATGGGCGGGTCGGGCTGGCGCACCCAGTACAGCGTGGCGCAGTGGGCCGACGAGGCGCTGGCCGTGGCACAGGCGGCCGGTTTGTTTCAGGCCGCTGTGGCGCCCACGGTGGTGGCCCACTCGTTTGGCGGCTTTCCGCTGATGACCATGACAGCGCGCTTTGGTGCGCAGCTGGCCCGCGCCGTCATCATCGACACCCCCATGCGCCCACCGCCCGGTGTGGGCGGCAAGCACCGCCAGCGCGGCGCCAACCTGCGCTCTGCCCGCGTCTACCCCAGCCTGGCGGAGGCCTTGCTGCGCTTCCGCCTGTTGCCACCACAAACCTGTGCCCATCCGTACATCGCTGACCTGATTGCCCGCCGTGGCCTCAAGCAGGTGGTGGGGCCTGACGGTGGGCCGGGCTGGGTCTGGCGCTTTGACCCCTTCCTGTTTCGCCACTTTGACTTTGGCCGGCCCTACAGCGATCTTGGCGCCGCGCGCTGCCCGGTGGTATTGGTGCGGGGGGGCCGGTCGCGCCTGGTCACTGCTGCGTCATTTGACCTGGCGATGACATTGGCACCCCCCGGCACCCTGCGGCTGGAGCTGCCCGACGCCGACCACCATGTGATGGTGGACCAGCCGCTGGCACTGGCCCAGTTGCTGGCCGATCTGGTGCCCGCAGCATGAGCGGCAAACCCGTGGCAGCCGCCAGCCGGGCCACCACGTCTGCCGCGGCGCTGGCCAACAGCCCACCTGCCACGCTCAAGTTCACTGAAAAACGCGAGCTGATCCTGGACGGCGCGGCGCGCCTGTTCAACCGCCGCGGCATCAAGGCCGGCACCCTGGCCGAGGTGGCGGCCGATGTAGGCCTGGCCACCAACAGCCTGACCTACTACTACCGCAAAAAAGAAGACCTGGTCTGCGCCTGCCTGCTGCGCAGCATCGCCGCCATCGACCAGCGCATCGAGCAGGCAGCGCTGGCGCCCACGCTGGCGGGCCGGGTCAACGCCTTCATCCACGGTTTTGTCGGCCTGATGGCGGATGTGGCCGAGCAGCGCCGGCCCGAGCTGATCTTTTTTGGCGACATGCGGGCGCTGCCGCGTGAGCTGGTCGAGCCGGCCTTCAGCGCCTACGAAAACATGTACCGCCACCTGCGCCGGCTGCTGCGGCCGCAGCCCGCCGCGGGCGGCCCCTGCAGCACCACCCGCAGGACCAACAACATCGGCAACACCGGCAACACCGGCCACAGCAGCCTCCAGGCCCGCCGCGCCCTGAATGCCCGCACCCATCTGCTGCTGGCCCAAGTGATGTGGTCACGCGCCTGGCTGACCCGTTATGAGCCGGCCGACTATCCACGCGCCGCGCAGGCCATGGCCGATATCTTGCTGCACGGCCTGGCCGGGCCGGGGCAGGGCTGGGCCAGCACACCGGCGCCGTCCCCCAGCACACCGGCCGTGGCCGACGGCGACGACGCGCTGGGAGACGCCTACCTGCGCACCGCCACCCGGCTGATCAACGACCACGGCGTGGGCGGTGCATCGGTAGAGCGCATTGCCGCCGCGCTGGCGCTGACCAAGGGCTCGTTCTACCACCACCATGACACCAAACACGGCCTGGTGGACGCCTGCTTCGAGCGCACATTTGCGCTGATCCGCCGCGTGCAACTGGCCGCGCTGGCGCAGCCCGGCAATGGCTGGCAACGGTTGCTGGCGGCCAGCGTGCCGCTGGTGGCAATGCAAGACCCGGCCCAACCCGGCCTGCCCAACCCGCTGCTGCGCCTGACCGCCTGGACCGAACTGCCCGGCGCGCTGCGCTGGGACAAGTTCACCAGCCTCAACCGCCTGGGTGAGCGTTACGCCGCGCTGGTGCTGGACGGCATGCTGGACGGCTCGATCCGGCTGGTTGACCCCACAGTCGCGGCCCAGCTGGTGTGCGGCGCGATCAATGCCCTGGCCGAGATTGGCCACTGGTTGCCGGTTGCCAATGGCGGGATCGGCAGCCGCACCATCACCATCACCGAACCCACCATCCCGCTGGTGGACTTGTTTGCCCGACCGCTGCTGCTGGGCCTGCTGGCCGCTTCACCAGCGGATGCAGCACCAGCGGATGCAGCACCAGCGGATGCCGCACCTGCCACCGCCGCACCCGACCACCGCAGTCCGACAGGAGAGTCTTGATGAGCAGCACACCCAATGCCCCGGCCAAGCCCGAAACCGCCGACACCACCGGCAGCGCCGGCAGCGCCGACAGCGCCGACACCAAATACGCCCAGTTCACCGGCACCCGCCCGGTGTCGGCCCAACATGCGTTTGACGAGGCCAAACTGGCCACCTACCTGCGGGCCCACATGCCGGCGCTGGCGGCCGGGCCGCTGCAGGTGGAGCAGTTCAAGGGCGGCCAGTCCAACCCCACCTTCCGCCTGACGGCTGCGGATGGCCAGCGTTATGTGCTGCGCCGCAAACCGCCCGGTGTGCTGCTGCCGTCGGCGCATGCGGTGGACCGTGAGTTTCGCGTCATCAGTGCGCTGGCCAACAGCGAGGTGCCGGTGGCCCGCACCCATGTGCTGTGTGAGGACTCAGGCGTGATCGGCACCGCGTTCTACGTGATGGACTGTGTTGACGGCCGCGTGCTGTGGGACCCCACCTTGCCCGACATGACAGCCACCGAGCGCAGCGCCATCTACAACGAGTTGAACCGTGTCATCGCCGCGCTGCACCGGGTTGATCCGTCGGCCGTGGGGCTGGACGGTTTTGGCAAGGTGGGCGGCTACGTCGAGCGCCAGGTCAAGCGCTGGACCCAGCAATACCGCGCTGCCGAGACCGAGACGATTGCGGCGATGGAGTCACTGATCCAGTGGCTGCCGCAACACCTGCCGGCTGAAGGGCAGACCCGCATCGTGCATGGCGACTACCGGCTGGACAACGTGATGTTCCACCCCACCGAGCCGCGCATCCTGGCCGTGCTGGACTGGGAGCTGTGCACCCTGGGTGACCCGCTGGTGGACTTTGCCTACCACTGCATGACCTGGCACATGACCAACGGCCCCACCAGCCGCGGCCTGGGCGGGCAGGATCTGGCGGCCCTCGGCATCCCGGCCGAGCCGGCCTACCTGCAGACCTATCTGCAGCGCACCGGCCTGGCGGCGCGCCAGATCGGCGCCGACGAATGGGGCTACTACCTGGTGTTCAACATGTTCCGGCTGGCCGGCATCCTGCAGGGCATCCTGGGCCGGGCGCTGCAGGGCAATGCGTCCAACCCGGCGGCGCTGGAATCGGGCCGCCGTGCCCGGCCGCTGGCCGAGCAGGCCTGGGCGCTGGCGCAAACGCTGTACCGCAGTTGATCAGCGGCCCTGCGCACGCCTCGATGGGCCTGACCCTGCTAGGCTGAACTGGCCCCAGGAGACAACCATGAGCAAGCAACCGACCCCACCCGCAGCCCCCGCACCCAGCAGCGCCGCCCCGGCGTTGCGCGCCGGCGCGCTGCCCACCGACCAGATCGAAGCGCGGCTGCTGGCCGAGTTGCCGGGCTGGTATCTGGAGGACGGCTGGATCCGGCGCAAGATCAAGACCAGTGGCTGGAAGGCCACGCTGATGGTGGTCAATACCGTGGGCCACCTGGCCGAAGCGGCCTGGCACCACCCTGACCTGACGGTGTCCTACGCCTTTGTCATCGTCAAGCTGCAAAGCCATGACGCCAAAGGCATCACCGAGAGAGACTTTGCGCTGGCCGCCAAGATCGAATCGGTGCTGATGTGGCAACCTGGCCGCGAGCCCGGCGCGGCGCTGGAAGGCACACCGGACGACCCACGCTTCAAGTACATCAAGTTCGGTTTATACGGCCGGCTTGCGGTGGCCCGCCGCGGCGGGACGCCCAACCCTGCTGCCCTCAGC
>JANPOW010000405.1:0-6641 GCA_031428185.1 Betaproteobacteria bacterium
TGCCGCCGGTCAGGTCGTCGATGCCCAGCTTGCCGTCTTTGGCTTTCTGGCCGAATTCGGCAATCTTTTTCTCGATGTCGGCGAAGCTCATCTGGTCCACATTGCGCAGCACCGGCACCACCAGGCCGCGTGGGCTGCCCACCGCAATGCCAATGTCAAAGTAGCCGTGGTAGACGATGTCGTTGCCGTCCACGCTGGCGTTGATGATGGGGTACTTCTTGAGTGCGGCCACCGCCGCCTTGACGAAGAAGCTCATGAAGCCCAGCTTGACGCCGTGCTCTTTTTCGAACTTGTCCTGGAAGCGTTTGCGCATCTCCATCACCGGGGCCATGTTGACCTCGTTGAAGGTGGTGAGGATGGCATTGGTGGACTGCGACATCACCAGCCGCTCGGCGATGCGGGCGCGCAGGCGCGACATCGGCACCCGCTGCTCAGGGCGCTCACCCAGGTTCATGCCGGCGGGTGCAGCCACGCTGGGCAGCAACTTGGCGGCAACCGGAGCGGGTGCGGCGGCGCGGGTTGGCGCGGGTGCGGATGCGGCCACCGGCGCAGCCGCGGCAGATGCCACCGCGCCCAGCACATCACCCTTGGTGATGCGGCCGTCTTTGCCGGTGCCGGCCACGCTGCCGGCGGCCAAGTTGTTGTCGGCCATCAGCTTGGCTGCGGCGGGCATGGCCACGTCGCTCTTGCTGCCAGCGGTGGCAGCAGCGGCTGCGGCGGGCGCTGCTGCTGCAGCGGGTGCGGCGGCGGGCGCCGCAGCGACCGCGGCCTTGGCTTCGGTGTCGATGCGGGCGATGACCTGCTCGGCCACCACCGTGGCGCCATCGACGCAGAGGATTTCAGCCATCACGCCGGCGGCCGGCGCCGGCACTTCCAGCACCACCTTGTCGGTCTCGACCTCGATGATGATTTCATCGATGGCCACGGCCTCACCGGGCTTTTTCTTCCAGGTCAGCAGGGTGGCCTCGGCCACGGATTCAGACAGCTGCGGGACTTTGACTTCTACGATTGCCATGATGTGATTCTCGAAATTTGGTACGGAGCCTCAAGCGGACGCCGCGGGACCGGCTTTGCCGGCCCGCTGGCGTCGCCCTCCTGAGGGGGCTGAGGCCGGACACAAACGGCCTGCCGTTTGTGCCTGCCGGAGAGCAGGGCCTCTGGCCCGGCGCGGCCTGCAAGGACGCCGAAGGCGCTACGGGGGTGGGCCTATTTCGTCAGCACAAAACCCTTGAGCTTGCTGAAGGCCTGGTCAAGCAGCGCTTTTTGCTGCTCTTGGTGCAGATGGGCATAACCCACCGCCGGGGAGGCGGACGCCGCCCGGCCGGCGTAACCCAGCTTCTGGCCATCCATCAGGTTTTCATGCACATAGTGCTGCACAAAAAACCAGGCGCCCTGGTTTTGCGGCTCGTCCTGGCACCACACCACATCGGTCAGGTTGGGGTACTTCTTGACCTCCGCCGCGAACGCTTTGTGCGGGAAGGGGTAGAGCTGCTCCACCCGCAGGATGGCCACGTCGGTAGCCTTGCGCTCTTCGCGCTTCTTGACCAGGTCGTAATACACCTTGCCCGAGCAGGCAATGATGCGTTTGACCTTGTCAGCGGCAATCTCGGCGTTCTGCTCGGGGATCACGGTCTGGAAGCTGCCCTTGGTGAAGTCGGACAGCGGTGAGGTGGCGTCCTTGTTGCGCAGCAGCGACTTGGGCGACATGATCACCAGCGGCTTGCGGAACTGCCGCACCATCTGCCGGCGCAGCAGATGAAAGATCTGCGCGGCGGACGTGGGTTGCACGATCTGCATGTTGTTGTCGGCCGCCAACTGCATGAAGCGCTCCAGCCGTGCCGAGCTGTGCTCCGGCCCCTGGCCCTCATACCCGTGCGGCAGCAGCAGGGTGATGCCGTTGGAGCGGCCCCACTTGACCTCACCCGACGCGATGAACTGGTCGATCACCACCTGCGCGCCGTTCACAAAATCGCCGAACTGGGCTTCCCAGATGGTCAGCGTGTTGGGCTCGGCGGATGCATAACCGTACTCAAAGCCCAGCACCGCTTCTTCCGACAGGATCGAGTCGATGACGGTGAACGGCGCCTGGCTGTCGGCAATGTGCTCCAGCGGCACGTAGGTGCCCACGTCCCACTTTTCGCGGTTCTGGTCGTGCAGCACGGCATGGCGGTGCACAAACGTGCCCCGGCCGCAGTCCTCACCCGACAGGCGCACCGGATACCCGCTGGCCACCAGCGACGCGTAGGCCAGGGTCTCGCCCATGCCCCAGTCGACGTTGATCTCGGCCCGGCCCATCGCGGCGCGGTCAGCCAGCACTTTTTCGACCAGTGGATGCACCTTGAAGTTGGCGGGCACCGTGGTCAGGCGCTCGGCCAGACGCTTGATCTCGGCCAGCGGCAGCGCGGTGTCGGCGGCGTCTGTCCATTTCTTGCCCAAAAAGGGCGCCCAATCGACCGCGTACTTGCTCTTGAAGTTGGTCAGCACCGGGTCCATGGTGTGGCGGCCTTCGTCGAACGCAGCGCGGAGCTGTTTGACCATCTGCTCGGGGCCGCCCTCTGGCAACACGTTTTGCGCCACCAGCTTGTCGCCGTACAGCTTGCGGGTGCCGGGGTGTTTGGCAATCACCTTGTACATCAGCGGCTGGGTGAGCGACGGTGTGTCCTGCTCGTTGTGGCCCAGCTTGCGGAAACAGATGATGTCCACCACCACATCCTTCTTGAACTGCTGGCGGTAGTCGAGTGCGATCTGGGTACACAGCACCACGGCTTCGGGGTCATCGCCGTTCACGTGCATCACCGGGGCTTCGATCATCTTGACGACGTCGGTGCAATACAGCGTGGAGCGTGAATCACGCGGGTCACTGGTGGTAAAGCCGATCTGGTTGTTGATCACCAGGTGCAGCGTGCCGCCGGTGTAATAACCCCGGGTCTGGGCCAGCGCCAGGGAGTCCAACACCACGCCCTGGCCGGCAAAGGCCGCGTCACCGTGCACCAGCACCGGCAGCACCTCGGCGCCGGTTTTGTCACCACGGCGGTCCATGCGGGCCTTGACTGAGCCCTCGACCACCGGGTTGACGATCTCCAGGTGGGATGGGTTAAACGCCAAGCTGAGATGCACCGGGCCACCGGCAGTGGAGATGTCGCTGCTGAAACCCTGGTGGTATTTGACATCCCCGGACGGCAGGTTCTCGGGCGCGGTGTGGTCAAACTCGGCAAACAAATCCTTGGGCATCTTGCCCAGGGTATTGACCAGCACGTTCAAGCGGCCGCGGTGGGCCATGCCGATCACCATCTCCTGCACACCTTTGGCGCCGGCGCGCTGCACCACCTCGTCCATGCTGGCGATGAAGCTCTCGCTGCCTTCCAGGCTGAAGCGCTTCTGGCCCACGTACTTGGTGTGCAGGTAACGCTCAAGGCCTTCAGCCGCAGTCAGCCGGTCGAGGATGTGTTTTTTCTCGTCGATGTTGAAGTTGGGCTTGCTGCGGATGGACTCCATGCGCTCTTGCCACCAGCGTTTTTCCGCCGGGTCAGTGCAGTGCATGAACTCCGCGCCGATCGACCCGCAATAGGTCTCGCGCAGCGCCTGCATGATCTCGCGCAGCGTCATGTTTTCGGACTTGCCGAAATACGTGTTGGCCGCGCTGAAACTGATGTCCATGTCGGACTCGGTCAAGTCGTAAAACGCCGGCTCCAGCTCAGGGATCTTGGGGCGTTCGGTGCGCTTGAGCGGGTCCAGATCGGCCCACCTGGAGCCCAGAAACCGGTAGGCCGCGATCAGCGATTGCACATGCACCTGCTTGCGCGCCACCGCCAGGTCGGCCGAGCTGGCTTTCAACGCAAACGCATTGGCCTTGGCGCGCTGGGCAAAGGATTCAACCACCGGCGCATGCGCCACATCGCGCGCTGTCGAGCCATCGGTGGCGGGCACGTTTTGCAGGTTGTCGAAGTAGGCACGCCAGGTGTCTGGCACGCTGGCGGGGTTGTCGAGATAGGACTCGTAGAGCTCTTCGACGTACGGGGCATTACCCCCGAACAGGTGCGAGTTGGACCTGTGTTGCTGCATCATTTCGCTGTCACCTTTTACCCCGGTTTCCAGGGCTTCGATGGGTTGTAAACCTTCCGCAGCCCGGTTCAACCGGTTGGCGGACTAGCGACCCGCCTTGCTGTTTGGGTTGATTGACAAACATCAACCTGCAAGGGGCCCGAAAGGACTGTGGTACTTCTGGGGCGGCACTCTAACACCCCGTCTTTGCCGCCTTGGCCGAGGATTAGATAGCACCAGTCCTTTTGATTTGCTGACAAAAGCAGGGTCAGGCCGGTCAAACTCTGGCCTTCATGGCCTATCCGGTATTCCCGTTGCTGGTGTACTTGCACACCGAGGCGCCCGCCAAACCCGTGGTTGGCGCGGCCTGCAATGGCTGTGGTGTGTGCTGCGCCTGGCAACCCTGCCCGCTGGGTGTGCTGGTGACTGGCCGGCGCCACGGCGCCTGTGATGCGCTGCGCTGGAGCGCGCCGGACCAGCGCTACCACTGCGCGATGGTGGCTGACCCGCAGGCAGTGTGGCCACGCTTGCCCAGCCTGTTGCGCGCACCCCTGATGGCCCTGGCCCGGCGCTGGATTGCAGCCGGCGTGGGCTGCGACTGTGATCTGGAGGTGGAGACCGGCGCACTGGCCTGCCCATCCTCCGATCAGGCCGCCGCTGCGCCCGCTTCCAGGTAGTCACACGCCAGGTGGGCCAGTGCCCGCACACCGGGCAGCAGGCAGCCTTCGTCGACATAAAAGCGCGGCGAGTGGTTGGGTGCGGCCTCGCTGATTTTTTTGTCATGCGGCGTGACGCCGATGAAGAAAAACAAGCCGGGCGACACGCGCTGGAAGAACGAAAAATCCTCCGACCCCATCACCTTGGGCACCAGGTGCAGCATGCCGGCACCAGCCACCCGCTGCAGCGTGGGCAGCATGGCCTCGGTGAGTGCCGGGTCGTTGACGGTGACCGGGTAGTTTTTCTTGATGCACACCGTGCAGCCAGCGCGAGAGCCTTTGGCAATGGCCTCGGCCAGGTAGGTGACACGCTCGTGGATGTCGTCCCGCATGCCTTCGTCAAAGCTGCGGATGGTGCCGCGCATCTCCACCGTGTCCGGGATGATGTTTTCGCGCAGCCCACCTTTGATGGTGCCGATGGTGACCACCGCTGGCTCTTGCGTCAGGTCAATCTGGCGGCTGACCACGGTTTGCAGGCCCAGCACCACCTGGGCTGCGGTGACGATGGGGTCCACCCCGGCCCAGGGCATGGCGCCGTGGGTCTGGCGGCCGTGGATGGTGATCTTCAGGTTGTCGGCACTGGCCATGGTGGGGCCGGGCCGGTAGCCAATCACGCCCAGCGGCAGGCGTGAGGTGACATGCAGGCCAAACACCACAGCCGGGCGTGGCTTGTCCATCGCGCCCTCGGCAATCATCATCTTGGCCCCACCGTCTTCACCATCCGGCGGCAGCTCTTCGGCCGGCTGGAAGATGAATTTGACCGTGCCGCGCAGCCCTGCCCGCAAGCTGGCCAGCACCTCGGCCACGCCCATCAGGATGGCGGTGTGGGCATCGTGGCCGCAGGCATGCATCACGCCCACTTGCTCACCGTTCCATTCGGTCTTGACCTTGGAGGCAAACGGCAGGTCCACCTCTTCGGCCACGGGCAGTGCGTCCATGTCGGCACGCAGTGCCACCACCGGGCCGGGCAGGCCACCGACGAGCAGCCCCACCACGCCGGTGTGGGCTACGCCGGTTTTGATCTCATCAAACCCAAGCTCCCGCAGGTGCTGGGCCACGATGCTGGCGGTGCGGAACTCGCGGTTGCCCAACTCGGGGTTGGCATGGAAATCACGGCGCCAGGCGATGACTTTGGCTTGTGCGGCCAGGGCCGCAGCGTCGATCTGCCTGGCCAGGGCGCTGGCAGCGATGGGGGTGGTGGTCGCGATGGTGGTCGAGGTGGTGGTCGCGGTGGTGGTCGCGGTGGTGGTCGTGCTGGGGGTGATGGTCATAAAACGCCGTGCCGCTCAGGCCATCGCCACGCCGGTTTCCACCAAGCCCAGGCGCTGTTTGGCAGCAGCCATCTCGGCTTTCAACCGGGCCACAAAGCTGGCCACCGGCACCACTTTGTCCACCGCGCCAATGCCCTGGCCACAGCCCCAGATGTCTTTCCAGGCCTTTTTGGCGTCACCCCCAAAATTCATCTTGCTGGGGTCGCTCTCCGGCAGGTTGTCGGGGTCCAGGCCGGCGCTGCGGATGGACGGCGCCAGGTAGTTGCCATGCACACCGGTGAACAGGTTGCTGTAGACGATGTCGTCGGAGTTGCTGTTGACGATGGCCTGCTTGTAGCCGTCCACCGCACGCGCTTCTTCGGTGGCGATGAAGGCCGAGCCGATGTAGGCAAAGTCAGCGCCCAGGGCCAGTGCGGCCATCACCGCATCCCCGTTGGCAATGCTGCCGGACAGCGCCAACGGGCCGTCAAACCACTGGCGGATCTCCTGGATCAGCGCAAAAGGGCTTTTGGTGCCGGCATGGCCACCGGCACCGGCGGCGACGGCGATCAGGCCATCGGCGCCCTTTTCGACGGCCTTTCGGGCGAACCTGTTGCTGATGATGTCGTGCATG
>JANPOW010000406.1:0-17403 GCA_031428185.1 Betaproteobacteria bacterium
CATGATCAGCCCGTGCATCGTGGTGAACGAGTTGAACAGCTGCGGGTTGAAGAACTGCAGCCCCGGCTGGAACAGCTCGACGCGGATCAGCAGCGCCAGCGTGCCGCCGATCATCAGCATGGTGAACGAGAACAACAGGTACATCGTGCCGATGTCCTTGTGGTTCGTCGCAAACACCCAGCGCCGCCAGCCTTGCAGCGGGCCGTGGTCGTGGTGGTCGTCGTGGCTGTGGTCGTGCGAATCGTGGGCATGCGAGTCGTGACCATGCGAATCGTGTGCAGGTGACCCGTGCGGGGGGAGGACGGCGCTCATGGGCGGTGCCTTTCAGCGGTCTGTTCTGTGGGGATCTTTGGATTACTTGCGCTGCGCGACAACGTCGGCAGGCTGCACAAGCTGACCGGTCTTGTTGGACCAGTTGTTCTTGGTGTAGCTGATGACGGCGGCGATGTCGGTGTCCGACAGCGACTTCCAGGCCGGCATAGCACCGTTGTTCTGGCCATTCAGCAACACGGCAATCTGCTTGGTCTTGTCGGCGTCTTGCACCACGGCCGCGCCGTCCAGCGGCTTGATCGGGCCAGCGCCCTTGCCGTCAGGCCGGTGGCATACAGCGCAGTTGGCGGCATACACCTTCTCGCCACGGGCGCTGATGTCGGCCAACGTCCAGACCTTGCTCGGATCGTCGGCCTTGGCGGCCATTTTTTTCTTCTCGGTGACCACCCAGGCGGAATAGTCTTCCGCCGACAGCACCTTGACGTGGATGGGCATGTAGGCGTGCTCTTTGCCGCACAGCTCAACACACTGGCCGTAAAAATCACCGGTTTTTTCGGCGCGGAACCACGCATCGCGCACAAAGCCGGGGATGGCGTCTTGCTTGACCGCAAACGCCGGCACCATCCACGAATGGATCACGTCGTTGGCGGTGGTGATGATGCGCACCTTCTTGTTGACCGGCACTACCAGCGGGTTGTCCACCTTGAGCAGATAGTTGTCACCCGACGGGTGGCCGGAGTCGGACATGTTGCGATGCGCCACGTCCAGCGTGGACACAAAGCCGATGCCTTCGCCCTCGCCTTTCAGGTAGTCGTAGCCCCACTTCCACTGCATGCCGGTGGTCTTGATGGTGAGGTCAGCGTTGCTGGTGTCCTTCATGGCCACCACGGTCTTGGTGGCCATCATGCCCATCACGGTGACGATGAGGAACGGCACGATGGTCCAGGCGATCTCGACCGACACGCTCTCATGGAAATTGGCCGCTTTGTGGCCCACCGATTTGCGGTGCTTGATGATCGAATAGAACATCACGCCGAACACCAGCAAGAAAATCACCAGGCAGACCACCAGCATGAAGTAGTGCAGGCCCTGGATATCACTGGCTATTTTTGTGATCGGCGGGTGCAGGTCGAGCTGGTTTTTGGCCGGCCCACCGGGCAGGTCACCGGCCACCGCTTGCACAGCCAGCAAGGCACCCAACCCGGCCACCGCCAAACCCGCCGCGCCTGCGCGGACCCGTGCCACCAACATGTTTGTCGTCGTCATCATCATGCTTTATGTTCGTGATCCACAACCCGCTCACCGGCCGTGCGCACCAAGCGCAAAGCACGGCGCAACTCTTGCGCCAGGGTCACCCGCAACTCGGGCCGCACATGGCGGCCGACCCGGATGCTGCGCCCCTCGCCTGACAACTCCACCAGCGAGCCGTCATCGGCCACCGGCTCTACCCGCACCCACTCGGCACGGAACGCGGTGCGTACCACGCCAGGGCCGACATGCTGCTCTACCGACAACTCACTGCCGCTGAGCACGATGGTTTCGCAGACACCGGCATGGCGCGCCACCACCAGCAGCGCAAAACCCACCGCCAGCAACTCCAGCCCGGTGAACACGCTGACCAGTGCCACACCCTGCCACCAGAAGCCCAGCGCCACCAGCACCGAGACCGCAGTCAACAAGCCATAAGCGGCCAGCAACTGGCGTGGCGTGATGGACACGTTGCGGCGCAAGTCAAACAGCCAGCCCAAGGGCTGCAACTGCTCACGACCAAAACGCCACCCAGCATCACGCCGTGCAGCGGGCGCTGGCCAAGGGCTGGGTGCAAGCGTGATCGACATGGCGGTGGGTGTGTGGGGGGGGGGGGGGAGGTGAATCTGGTGGTTCAGGCCTGCATTGCTGGTGTGTGATCGGGATCAAACACCTTGAGGTGATTGACCGTATGCCACCAATCACCGCCGCATTGCAGCAACAAATTGAACGCGGATTCTAGCCCAGTGCTTACCCGCGATAGCCGCCGGGTGCACCAGGCAACCTCCGCGCTGCGCGCTGTGGTGCAAGCCCCTTCGGGCGGCCGGGCGGGGCTCATGCGGGGCGTTTGGGCAACTTGTCGCGCAAAGTGTCCAGCGACACGGTGGCAACAGCACCGCGGTCAGGCCGTGGTGCAGGTTTGTAGGCATGGCCGTACACCAGCTCAAACGTGATGCGGATGCGGCCCTGCGTGTCGGCCAGGCCGGCCAGGGCTTGCAGCAAGCGGTCGCGCCAGCGTGGTGTGCGCAGGCCGGCAAAGCGCTGCCGGCCGATGTGGCCACCCAGGCTGCGCAGCTCGGCCACCAGCGCGTCAGCAGATGACCAGGTGAGTTGCAGCGTCTCCTGGTCCATCACCGGGTCGGCAAAGCCGCTGTGCACCAGCAGGTCGCCGATGTCGTGCATGTCGGTAAAGGGTGGGTGCGGTGCCGGCCAGCCCAGGCCGGCGTAGACCGCCCGCAACTCACGCAGGGTGTCGGGGCCAAAGCTGGAGAACATGACAAAGCCGTCTACCGCCAGCGCTTGCTGCCATTGGCGCAGCGTGGCTGCCAGGTCGGTGCTGGCATGCAGGCCCAGGTTGGACCACAGCATCTGCGCCTGGCCGGCCGGCACCTCGGGCAGCAGCAGCACAGCTTGGCCGGCCTGGCGCCGCGCCTGGCCCCAGGCCCACCAGGGCGCCTGCAATGCAAGGCGGCTGCGGGCGGCCAGCGCGGCGCTCGGCTCGGCCACGCTGCGCAGCGATTGTGGCCAGACGGCTTGCACCGCCGCCGCACCACCGCCGATGAAACCGCCCCAGTCCAGCCAGTTGGCTGGTGGCTGGCGGATCACCGGCAGGCGCTGGGCCATGCGGCGGGCCACTTCTTGATGCAGCCAGGGTGCCGCGTCGGCGCGGGCCAGGCGGGCCATCACCTGGGCCAGCGCGCGGGCATCAATGGCGGGCGGCGGGGCACTGGGGGCGGGCATGGCGCGGCAGTATATTGAGCCGATGCCAGCGCCTGGGGCCACTGATGATGGGTTGGCAACACCGGCCGGGCGGCGCTGGTGGCGTGGGTTGTGCGTGGCTTGGCCGCGCCCCTGCGTGCTGTGTGGCCAGTGGGACCGGCAAAGCCTGTGCAGCGCGTGCCGGCTGCGCTTTGCGGGCCACCGCAGCGCCTGTTGCCCACGCTGTGCGCTGCACACGCCAGGCATGGCGGCTGCCCCGTGCGGCCGCTGCCAGCACAGTCCACCTCCGTTCCAGCGCTGCGTCGCGGCAGTGGACTACGCATTTCCGTGGGACCGGCTGGTGGCGCGCTTCAAGTTCCAGCAGCAGGCTGAACTGGCCGGCCTGCTGGCCGGTGTGCTGCACAACGCGCTGCAGCAATCGCAGGATTCCCAACCGCTGCAGGCGGCGCCGGTGGCTGCGGTGCTGCCGGTGCCACTGAGCGAGGCCCGCCTGGCCGAGCGGGGCTACAACCAGGCCTGGGAGCTGGCCCGCCGGCTGGCTGCCCGGCAGGGCCTGCCGGCCCATGCCGACTGGCTGCTGCGGCTGCGCGACACCCCGCACCAGGTGGGCCTGCAGCGCCAGGCCCGCGAGCGCAACCTGCGCGACGCGCTGTGGGTGCCGCCGGCCGCCGCAGCCGCACTCGCCGGCCGCCACCTGGCGCTGGTCGACGATGTGATGACCACCGGCGCCACCGTCACGGCCGCCACCCAGGCCTTGCTGGCGGCCGGCGCGGCCAGTGTGCAAGTGTGGGTGTTGGCGCGCACGCCCGAGCCGTCGGCGTGGCCCTGACTGCATGGCCTGATCGGCCGCCGCACGACAGCCGCAACAATCGCCCCACCATGTTCCATATCGTGCTTGTGCAACCTGAAATCCCACCCAATACCGGCAACGTGATCCGGTTGGCGGCCAATACCGGCTGCAGCCTGCACCTGGTGGAGCCGCTGGGCTTCTCGATGGACGACAAGCTGCTGCGCCGCGCCGGCCTGGACTACCACGAATTTGCCAGCGTGCAGCGCCATGCCGATTGGCCAGCCCTGCAGGCGGTGCAGCAGGCCAGTGGTGGCCGGGCGTTTGCCTTCACCAGCCGCGGCACGATGGGGCTGGGTGATATGGCCTGGCAAGCCGGTGACTGGTTGGTCTTTGGCTGCGAGACCGCCGGCCTGCCGGCTGAGGTGCGCGACACCTTTGCGCCAGGGCGCCGCGTGCGGCTGCCGATGCGGGCCGGCCAGCGCAGCCTCAACCTGAGCAATGCGGTGGCCGTGGCGGTGTTTGATGCCTGGCGTCAGTTGGGCTACGCGGGCAGCGCCTGAGCCACGCGCCAACACCACGTCTCGGCCAGCGCCTCAGCTTTCGGCGCGCGCCTCTCGCGCCATCAATTGGCGCAGCGCCTGCGCGGGTGGCAGCCGGCCCTGCAGCACCGCGACCACCGCGTCGGTGATGGGCATGTCCACACCGCAGGCCTGCGCACGCGCCTGCAGCGTGGGCGCCGTCAGCACCCCCTCGGCCACATGGCCCAGGCTGGCCAGGATGGCCGGCAGCGCGTGACCAGCTGCCAGCGCCAGCCCCACCCGGCGGTTGCGCGACAAGTCCCCAGTGGCTGTGAGCACCAAGTCGCCCAGTCCGGACAGCCCCATGAAAGTCTCGGCCCGTGCGCCCAGGGCCAGGCCCAGCCGGGTCATCTCGGCCAGGCCACGGGTGATGAGTGCGGCGCGGGCGTTGAGGCCAAGTTGCAGGCCGTCAGCGATGCCGGTGGCGATGGCCATCACGTTTTTCACGGCGCCGCCCACCTCCACACCCACCGGGTCGTCCGACGTGTAGATGCGCAGATGCTCGCTGTGCAGGGCCTGCACGGCCAAATGGCCCAAATGTGGGTCGGTGCTGGCCGCCACCAGCGCGGTGGGCTGGCCACGCGCCACTTCCAGCGCAAAACTGGGGCCGGACAAGACCCCGCAGGCCAGCTCGGGCCGCAGGCAACGCGCCATCGCATGGCCCAGCGCGCCGCTGCCGGCCTCAAAGCCCTTGCACAACCACAGCGCACGGCTGCCGGGCGGCAGGGCAATCAGGCGTTCACGCAGGCCGGCCATCGGGGTGCCGATGATCACCAGGCCGCCGGCCGCACCCTGCATGACCTCGGCAAGGTCGGCACTGATGCGCAACGCGGCGGGCAGCGCCACACCGGGCAGATAGCGCTGGTTGCAGCGGCTGGCCTGCATGGCCGCAGCCTGTGCCGAATCACGCGCCCACAGCAACACTGGCTGGCGCTGCGCTGCGGCCACCGCCAAGGCGGTGCCCCAGGCGCCTGCGCCCAGCACCACCAGAGGCAATGGAGGTTGCGCCGGCAAGGTGGGCGGGGTCAGTTGATGCTCACGTCAGCGTCAGTGGGCCATCAGTTGGCCGTCAGTTGACATTCGCCAGCGCTGCGCTGCCATTGCCAGCCGCCTGCGCCTGCTGGGCCTCGAACATGGCCTGGAAGTTGACTTCGGTCAGCATGATGGGCGGGAAGCCGGCGCGGGTGCAGACATCGGACACGATGGCGCGCAGGTAGGGGTAAATCATCTGCGGGCAGACGATGCTGAGGATGCCTTGCAGTTGCTCTTCAGGCACGTTGCGGATCTCGAAGATGCCGGCCTGCTTGGCCTCGATCAGGAACAGGGTTTTGTCCTTGAGCTTGGTGGTCACGGTGGCGGTCACCGACACCTCATAAATGCCGTCGGCCACACCCGCAGCGGCCATCGCCAGGTTGATGTCAACCTGCGGCGGCTGCTGCTCCAGCAGGATGGCCGGCGAATTGGGCTGCTCCAGTGACAGATCCTTCAGGTACATGCGCTGGATCTGGAACACGGGGGTGGGGTCTTGGTCGGCCATGGTGTTGGAGTCCTGAAGAATGAAAAAGCCCGCCACCGGTGCGGTGCCTGCGGGCTGAATGTTGGCTGGATGCGGGCCAGCGGCGCGGATTATGGCGCAGCGCGGCTGGCGCGGCCCGGGCCAACGGGCGCCGCCGGTGTGATGTTTCAGGCGTCTTGCCGGCCCTTGGCGGGCCGGCTGGCCGGTGGTCTCAAGCCAGGGTCAAGCGGCTTGCAACAAGGGCAGCAGGCCGCCACTGCGGTCCAGCGCCATCAGGTCATCACAGCCACCCACATGGGTCTGGCCGATGAAGATCTGCGGTACGGTGCGGCGGCCGGTCAGCGCCACCATCTGGTCACGCTGTTGCGGGTCCAGGTCGATGCGGATCTCGTCGATGGCGCTGACACCACGCTGCTTGAGCAAGGCCTTGGCCTGCAGGCAGTAGGGGCAGACCTGGGTGGTGTACATGCGGACAGCAGTCATGGCGGGCAAGGTGCAGTGGCAAAGATGCAATTGTCGCAAGCCCATCTTGCCCGCGTTGGCAGCGGGCTTTGCCGCTGCACGGCGCGCCGCTCAGGCAGCTTTTCTGTCCACCGGCAAGCCAGCCTCACGCCAGGCCGGCAAGCCACCGGCCACCGCGATGGCTTTGTCGTAGCCGGCTTTTTGCAGCACGGTGGCGGCGCGCTTGGCGCGCGCACCGGTGGCGCACAGCAGCACCAGCGGCAGGGCCTTGTTGGTGGGCAAGGATTTAGACCCCTCCAGCGTGGCCAGCGGGATGTTGCGGGCGCCCACTGCATGGCCGGCGTCAAACTCGGCCGGCTCACACACATCGATCAGCACGCCTTTTTCGCGGTTGATCAGGCGCACCGCCTCGCTGGTGCCAATGGCATTGCCAGTGCCCTTTTGCAGCGCCGGCCACAGCAGCAAACCGCCCGAGGCCGCAGCCATCAGGATGAGCATCCAGTTGTCGATGAGGAACGTCACGGTGGCGTGGCCGGGCTGGCCTTGGGGCTGGAGAAAACGCGGATTATAGAATTTGCGTCCCTCATGATCGCGGCCCACCGCCGGGCACTCCACTATGTACAAGCTCGTGCTGATCCGCCACGGTGAGTCGACCTGGAACCTTGAAAACCGCTTCACCGGCTGGACCGACGTGCCGCTCACGCCCACAGGCGTGGCGCAGGCCCGCCAAGCCGGCCAACTGCTGAAGGACGCGGGCTACGAGTTTGATGTGGCCTACACCTCGGTGTTGAAGCGCGCGATCTGGACGCTGTGGCACGCGCTGGACACGCTGGACCGCACCTGGTTACCCGTCATCAACGACTGGCGCCTGAACGAGCGCCACTACGGCGCGCTGCAAGGCCTCAACAAGGCCGACATGGCCAAACAGTTTGGTGATGAGCAGGTGCTGATCTGGCGCCGCAGCTACACCACCCCGCCGCCGGCGCTGGAGCCGACCGATGTGCGCAGTGAGCGCGCTGACCCGCGCTACGCCGGCCTGGCTGAAGCGCAAGTGCCGCTGACCGAATGCCTGCAAGACACCGTGGCGCGGGTGCTGCCGTGCTGGAACGCGGTGCTGGCCCCGGCCATCCGCAGCGGCCAGCGGGTGGTGGTGGCGGCGCATGGCAACTCGATCCGGGCGCTGGTGAAGTACCTGGACGGCATTGCCGATGCCGACATCGTGGGTCTCAACATCCCCAACGGCATCCCGCTGGTGTATGAGCTGGACGCTGACTTGAAGCCCATCCGCAGCCACTACCTGGGTGACCCGGCAGCTGCGGCGGCGGCGGCTGTGGCTGTGGCCAACCAGGGCAAGGCGTGAGCTGACGCCTCCCCGTTGGCCCCAGCCATGCCCGCCCGCGCCAGGCGGCCGGCTTGCCAGCCGCAACGCCGAAGGCCGGTGTTTGCCCGCATGGGCAAGTGGCGCCAGATTTGTAGGATGACCCGATAACTTGCGCCGCAGTACACCGGCCAGCGCAGGCCGGCCTTGGCCCCGGCCGGGCCGACCGGGCGCCGTGCGGCGCAGCACCACGCAGGTCAGCAGCCCGTCCACCCACCGCCACCACCACCACGAACACCACCACCACCACGCCATGACCACCCACAGCCCCACCCTCGGCGTGATCGGCCTCGGCTCGATGGGCAGTGGCGCCGCCCTAACCGCCTTGCGGCGCGGTGTGCCCACCTGGGGCCTGGACCTGAACCCGGCCGCCTGCGCCGTGCTGGCCGCTGCGGGCGGGCAGATCGCCAGCAGCGTGGCTGACTTGGCCGCCCACTGCGACGCGGTGCTGGTGCTGGTGGTCACCGCCGCCCAGACCGAGGCGCTGCTGTTTGGATCGGGCAGCAATGACGGCCTGGCTGCCCACCTGCGCCCCGGCGCGGTGGTGATCTGCTCGGCCACGGTCGACCCCACCCTGCCGCCGCTGTGGGAGGCCCGCCTGGCCCAGCGTGGCCTGTGGTTGATCGACGCGCCGGTGTCGGGTGGCGCCGTCAAAGCCGCCAACGGCGAGATGACGGTGATGGCCTCAGGCAAGCCCGAGGCCTTTGCCGCCGCGGGCGGCCTGCTGGACGCGGTGGCCGGCAAGGTTTACCGGCTGGGCGACCGGGCCGGTGTGGGGTCTACCGTCAAGATGGTCAACCAGCACCTGGCCGGTGTGCACATTGCCGCCGCGTGTGAGGCGATGGCGTTGGGCATCAAGGCCGGCGCCAATGCCGACCAGTTGTATGAGGTGATCTGCAACTCTGCCGGGGCTAGCTGGATGTTTGCCAACCGCGTACCGCACATCCTGGCCGGTGACTACACACCGCTGTCGTCGGTCGACATCTTCATCAAAGATTTGGGCATCGTGCTGGACGCGGCACGCAAGCTGGCCGTGCCGCTGCCGCTGGCTGCCGCCGCGCACCAGCTCTACCTGGGCACCGCCGGTGCCGGCCATGGCGCGGAGGACGACAGCGCGGTGATCAAGCTGTACGCCGCGCAAACCGGCATCACGCTGCCCGGCATGGGCAGCACCAAGACCGGAGGCACAGCGTGATCCTGGGCGTGATTGCGGATGATTTCACCGGCGCCACCGACGTGGCCAGCATGCTGGTGCGTGCCGGCCTGCGCACGGTGCAAAGCATTGGCGTGCCGGCGGGTGCGGCTGGGCCTGATCTGCTGCACGCCGACGCAGTGGTGGTGGCGCTCAAATCGCGCACCACGCCGGCGGCCGATGCGGTGGCCCAATCGCTGGCGGCACTGCGCTGGCTGCAGGCCGCCGGTGCGCGCCAGTTTTATTTCAAGGTCTGCTCCACCTTTGATTCCACCCCGGCCGGCAACATCGGCCCGGTGGCCGAGGCGTTGATGGCCGCGTTGGGCACCACGCTCAGCATCGTCTGCCCGGCCTTCCCCGAGATGGGCCGCACGGTGTTCAAAGGCCATTTGTTTGTGGGCGATGCGCTGCTGAGCGACACCGGCATGCGCCAGCACCCACTCACGCCCATGACCGATGCCAATCTGGTGCGGGTGCTGCAGGCGCAGTGCCAGGGCACGGTGGGCCTGCTGCGCCACGACACGGTGGCACAAGGCGCCGAGGCCGTTGCCCTGCAGTTGCAGGCGCTGCAGCACCAGGGCGTGCGGCTGGTGGTGGCTGACGCGGTGGACAACACCGATCTGCAGCGGCTGGCAGCCGGTGCGGTGCAATGGCCGCTGTGGGTGGCGGGCTCTGGCCTGGCGCTGGGGCTGCCCGCGCTGCTGGCTGAAGGCGGGTCGGTCACGCTGGATGCCAACGCCGCCCAGCTGGACGCGCTTGGCGGCCCGGCCGCCGTGCTGGCCGGCTCGTGCTCCCAAGCCACCCAGGCCCAGGTGGCGCAGTGGATTGCGGCCGGCCGGCCGGCCTGGCAGATTGACCCCGCCGCCTTGGCGCGTGCTGAGCCGGTGGTGGCCAACGCGCTGGCCTGGGCCGCACAACAAACCGGCACACCACTGCTGTACGCCACGGCTGACGCGGCAACCCTGGCCAGCACCCAAGCCGCACTGGGCAGTGCCCAGGCCGGCGCGCTGGTTGAGCAGGCGCTGGCGCAGATCGCCCAAGGTCTGGTGGCGGCTGGCAGCCAGCGCCTGGTGGTGGCGGGCGGTGAAACATCCGGCGCGGTGGTGCAGGCGCTTGGCGTGGCGCTGCTGCGCATCGGCGCGGCCATCTGCCCGGGTGTGCCCTGGACCCAGGCCGTGCGCAGCGGCGGCCAGCCAGCGCTGCAACTGGCGCTGAAAAGTGGCAACTTTGGCGGCACTGACTTTTTTGCTGAAGCACTGGGCCTGGCATGACGGCGGCGCCGACGCCAGGCCCGGCCAACCGCAGCAAGCCCGCCCACGCCGCGCTGCGCGCCGAGGTCTGCCGTGTCGGCAAGTCGTTGTTCGACCGAGGTTATGTGCACGCCAGTGCCGGCAACATCAGCGTGCGGCTGCCGGATGCCGCTGGCTTTTTGATCACCCCCACCGATGCCTGCCTGGGCACGCTGCAAGCCGAGCGGTTGGCCTGGGTGGCCCTGGACGGCACCCAGCACGCCGGTGCGCCCGCCAGCAAAACCCTGGCCCTGCACCGCCAGATCTACGCCGCTGACCCACAAGCGCAGTGCGTCATCCACAGCCACAGCACCCACCTGGTGGCACTCACCCTGGCCGGGGTGTGGCAGCAGGGTGCGGTGCTGCCGCCCATCACGCCCTACTTTGTGATGACGGTGGGCCGGGTGCCGCTGGTGCCCTACCACCGGCCGGGTGACCCCGCCGTGGGTGTGCTGGTGGCGCAGGCCATCCACGCCAGCCAAGCCCGTGGCACAGCGCTGCGCGCCGTGCTGCATGACCGGCTGGGCCCCAATGTGTGGCACAGCAACCTGGCCGCCGCACTGGCCACGCTGGAAGAGCTGGAAGAAACCGCCCGCCTGTGGCTGATGTGCAACCCCCGCCCCGCGCCACTCACCGAGGCCCAGATCGATGAACTGCGCCACCGCTTTGGCGCGCACTGGTGAGCGCCACCAACGCCCACACCGACCAGCCCACACCGACCAGCCCAACCCGCCACCGAGACACCCATGCCGCGCTTTGCTGCCAACCTGTCGATGCTGTACCCCGAGCACAGTTTTCTTGACCGCTTTGCCGCCGCCGCTGCCGACGGCTTTGACGCGGTGGAATACCTGTTTCCGTATGCCTTCAAACCGGCTGAGTTGGCGGCCCGATTGGCCGACCTGGGCCTGAGCCAAGCCCTCATCAACGCCCCGCCGGGTGACTTTGCCGCCGGTGAACGTGGCCTGGCCGGCCGGCCCGAGCGGGTGGATGACTTCCGCCGCAGCTTCTTGGACCAGGCCCTGCCCTATGCGCAGGCGCTGGCCTGCCCGCGTGTGCATGTGATGGCCGGCCTGCTGCCCGCTGGTGCTGATGCGCAAACCCGGCAAGCCCACCTGCACACCTATGCCAGCAACCTGGCCTGGGCCGCACGCCAAGCCGCAGCGCACGGCGTGGCCGTGCTGATCGAGCCCATCAACAGCCGCGACATGCCGGGCTACCTGCTGTCCGGCCAGGCCGACGCGCACGCGCTGGTGCAACAGATCGGCGCGCCCAACCTGCAGGTGCAGATGGACCTGTACCACTGCCAGATCATGGAAGGTGACCTGGCCATGAAGCTGCACCAGTACCTGCCCGCAACGGCCGGCGGCCGGGCCAGCCAGGTGGGCCATCTGCAGATTGCCGGTGTGCCCAGCCGGCATGAGCCGGACGACGGTGAGCTGCACTACCCCTATCTGTTCAGCTTGATCGACCAGCTGGGCTACCGCGGTGTTGTCGGCTGTGAATACCGGCCGCGCAACACCCAGCCCGGTGGCACCAGCGCCGGCCTGGGCTGGTTGCGGCGCTGGCGCGACAGCGCTGCGGCGGCCTGAGCGCAGACAGCAAGAAATCGCACGACGGCGTGGCTGCCACCGTGTTCTGCGACGAGATCGCCAAAGGCACCCGCAAGCGCTACACCTGCCAGCATTTCCCCAACCCCCAGCTGGGCGGTGTGCGCGAAGTGATTGAAGCCGTGCAGCTGGGCACCCAAGATCGGGTGGACACGTCCACCGGGCTGGTGGGCTGGTGGGCTGGTGGGCTGGTGGGCAACTTTGTGCCCCAGGTCGAGCGGTTTGACATCCCCTTTCTGGTCCGCGACGACGACCACGCGCGCAAGGTGATGGACGGCCCGATCGGGCAAGACCTGCTGAAAAAGCTGTAGGCGCGGGCTGACACACCACCGCGCCCTGCACTGCTGGCACACGCCGGTGGCGGCTGCCACGCTGGTGGCCTTGCTGCCCACCGCCCGCCACGCCCGCCGATGCAAGCCATCACCACCATCCTGATCCTGCTGCTGGCCGTGGTGCTGAGCAGTGTGTTGGCACGCGGGTTGCGCCTGCCATTGCCGCTGGTGCAAATGGCGCTGGGCGCGGCACTGGTACAAGTAGGCGTCACCCAGGTGGTGCTGGACCCGGCGCTGTTTTTCTTGCTGTTCCTGCCGCCGCTGCTGTTTCTGGACGGCTGGCGCACGCCGCGGGATGCCCTCAAGCGGGATGCCGGCACGGTGCTCAAGCTGGCGTTGGGGTTGGTGTTGTTCACCGTGCTGGGCATGGGCCTGTTCATCCACTGGCTGATCCCCAGCATGCCGCTGGCGGTGGCGTTTGCGCTGGCGGCGGTGATTGCGCCCACCGACCCGATTGCGGTGACGGCCATCGCCACGCGCCACCCGGTGCCGCAGCGGTTGATGCACATCCTGCAGGGCGAGGCGCTGCTCAATGACGCCTCTGGCCTGGTCTGCCTGCGTTTTGCGGTGGCGGCGGCACTGACAGGCAGTTTTTCAGCCTCGGCGGCACTGCTCGGTTTCATCTGGCTGGCGCTGGGTGGGGTGCTGATCGGCGCCGGCAGCACCTGGTTGCTGGCGCGGCTGGCGGCTGGGCAGGCCGGCAGCAGCGCGCAGACCAGCCGATTGGCACCGGACGGTGGTGCGCAAATCTTGCTGACGCTGCTGATGCCGTTTGGCGTCTACCTGGCGGCCGAGGCCTTGCACTGCTCGGGCATCCTGGCCGCCGTGGCCGCCGGGCTGACCATGAGCTTGACCGATGCCTGGCCCTGGCGCGCCAGCATCCGGCTGCGCCGCACCGCCGTGTGGGACACGGTGCAACTGGCCGCCAACGGCAGCATTTTTGTGCTGCTGGGTGAGCAACTGCCGGCGCTGCTGGCCGCCGCACCGCAGACCGCACGGGCCAGCGGCCAGCCCAATGCCTGGTGGCTGGCCGGCCTGGTGGGGCTGATCGTGCTGGCACTGGCACTGCTGCGTTTTGCCTGGGTGGGGGTGTCGCTGTGGCGGGCGCGGCGCGCCGCGCAGCAGCGTGGCGAGGCCGTGCCCAGCCAGGGCTGGCGCGTGGTGCTGGTCTTCACGCTGGCCGGTGTGCGTGGTGCGGTAACGCTGGCAGGTGTGCTGACCCTGCCTCTGGCCTTGAGCGACGGCAGCGCGTTCCCGGCGCGTGATCTGGCCATCGTGCTGGCCAGTGGGGTGATCGTGGTGTCGATGCTGCTGGCCGCCGTGTTGTTGCCCGGCCTGCTGCGTGGCCTGGCCTGGCCGGCACCAGCCACCCACCAGGCGGCTGAAGACGGTGCCCGCCGCGCCGGCGCCCAAGCGGCGGTGGCCGCGCTGCGCCGGGCGGTGCTTGACCCGGCGGCCCATCCGGCAGCCCACGCTGGCGCCCAACCGGTGGCCGACGACCGCGCGCCAACCGCCGACGTGGCGGCCCGCTTGATCGACCTGTACCAGCAACGCCTGCGCCGGCAGCAAGACAGCGGCCCCGGCCAGCGCCTGGCCGAGCGCAACACCGAGCGCCGGTTGCGCCTGCTGGCGCTGCGGGCCGAGCGTGCCGCCGTGCTGCAGCATGGCCGCAGCCAGGGTGTTGATGAGCTGACGCTGCGCCGCATCGTGCACGAGCTGGACTACCAGGAAGCGCGTTACATCACTTGAGCCGGGTTGGCCGCCACGCCGGCCGGGCCAGATCGGCCAGCTGGGCCAGCTGGGCCAGATGGGCCAGATGGGCCGGGCCGGCACCAGCAGGTCACTGCAGCGGGTTCAGGCGCGGTGCTGCAAGCAGCCGTCCATCAGGCCACGCAAGTGCTCGGCCAGTGCTCGGCGGTCGGCGTGGGCGCTGGCCTGCGGCGCCAGCACATCCACATGCACCACCAGGCCCCGCGCGGTGGCCACCCGCCACAGGCTTTGGGCCAGCGTGGTGCTGCCCACGTACTGCACGGCCGGGCTGAAATGGTGTTGGGGGTCAGCAAAGCGCAAGACCACCGGCTGGATGGGTGTGCTGGTGGCAATCGCCGCCTGCAGCAAGTTGGCATGGAACGGCAGCAGCGCCGGGCCGGGGCCGGTGGTGCCCTCGGGGAACACCGCCACCGTGTCACCGGCCTGCAGCGCTGCGGCGCAGGCATGCACCACGCGCAGCGCGTCGCGTTTGCGCTCGCGCTCGATGAACAGGGTGCCGGCGCCCCGGATCAGCCAACCCAGCAGCGGCCAGGCCTGCACATCGGCCTTGCTGACAAACCGGGCTTGTGGCGCGGCGGCGTGCACGGCGGCGATGTCCAGCCACGACACATGGTTGCAAACCAGCAGCGTGGTGCCGGGCCGGGGCGCGCCACGCACCTGCAGGCCCACACCCATGGCCCGCAAGGTGCCGGCGGCAAACCAGGCGATGCGGGCATGGCGGCCGGCAGCGGGCAAAAACGGGAAGCGAATAGCCATCACCGCGATGCCGTGCAGCAGGTGCAACAGCACCCGCAGCACGCGCCAGAGTGCCAGCGGGCCGGACCAATAGCGGTGCAAGCGGGCCGGCATCAGCCCGCTGCGGCTTCAAACGCCACGGTGCCGGCCACCAGCGTGGTGCGCACCCGGCCGGGCAGCGCAAAACCGGTGGCCTCAAATGCAAACGGCGTGTGCTTGCCCTGGCTGGCCAGGGCTTGCGGCGCCACGGTCCAGGTGACTTCTGGATCAAAGATGCAGACATCGGCCACACCACCGGTGCGCAACTGGCCGGCCGATGCGGCCAGTGAGCCCAGCGCGTCGCCCAGCACACGCACCGGGTCGCTGGTGACGCGGGCCAGCGTGGCGGGCAGGCCCAGGCCGCATTCCTGGCCCCATTTGAGTGCCAGGCTCAGCAGCAGCTCCAGCCCGGTGGCACCGGGCTCGGCCTCACCAAACGGCAGGGTTTTGGCGTCACCTTCCACCGGCGTGTGGTCAGACACCAGCGCGTCGATGGTGCCGTCGGCCAGCGCGGCACGCAGCGCGTCGCGGTCACGGCCCTGGCGCAGCGGCGGGGTCAGGCGCATGGCGGGGTTGAAAAAGCCGATGTCCATGTCCGTGAGGTGCAAGGAGTTGATCGATACGTCAGCGGTGATGGGCAAGCCCTCCGCCTTGGCGGCACGCAGCAAGGCCACGCCTGCCGCGCTGGACAAGCGGCACAAATGCACCCGGGCGCCGGTGGTGCGCACCAGCTCGATGATGGTCAGCAGCGCCACCGTCTCGGCAATCACCGGCACGCCGGACAAACCCAGCCGGGTGGCCAGGGCGCCACTGGCGGCCACACCCTTGCCCAGCCAGGCATCCTGCGGCCGCAGCCACACGGTGTAGCCAAAGGTGGCCGCGTACAGCAGCGCGCGCTGCAGCACCAGGGTGTCGGTGATGGGCACCTCGGCCTGGCTGAAACCCACACAGCCGGCCTCGGTCAGCTCGACCATCTCGGTCAGGGTTTCACCCTGCAGGCCACGGGTCAGCGCGCCCAGCGGGAACAAGCGGCACAAACTGAGCTTGCGGGCGCGGAACTTGAGCATCTCCACCAGCCCCGGCTCGTCCAGCGTGGGGTCGGTGTCGGGTGGGCAGACCAGGCTGGTGACACCGCCGGCGGCCGCCGCGTTCAGCTCACTCTCCAACATGCCTTCATGCTCGTGGCCTGGTTCACGCAGGCGCGCTGCCAAATCCACCAGGCCGGGCGCCACGATGCAGCCGCTGGCGTCAATCACGCGGTTCGGCGCAAAGTCAACCGGCACGCGGCCCAGGGTGAGGATGCGGCCGGCGGCGATCGCCACGTCGCCAACTTCGTCGCGGCCGGAGGCCGGGTCGATCAGGCGGCCGTTCTGAATCAGAATTTTCATGGTTTGTCGATCACGTCAATGGCGTTCGAGTGGCGTCGCGAGCGACCCGAGCTCGGTTCGAGGAGTGGAGCCGTACACGGGTACGGCGAACCCCGCAGGACCGAGACCGGGTCGCGCAGTAGCCGAGCGGACGCCATTTCATGCGTCATTCCCGGCAATGATGGACATCACCGCCATGCGCACCGCGATGCCAAAAGTGACCTGCGGCAGGATCACGCTGTGGCTGCCGTCGGCCACATCGGACGCGATCTCCACGCCCCGGTTGATCGGCCCCGGGTGCATCACGATGGCGTCGGGCTTGGCCAGTTTGAGCTTGTCCTCCGTCAGGCCGTAGTTCTTGAAAAACTCCCCCGCGCTGGGCAGCATGGCGCCACTCATGCGCTCGTTTTGCAGCCGCAGCATGATGATCACGTCGGCGTCGCGCAGGCCTTCGGCCAAGTCATGGCAGACCCGCACGCCCATGCCGGCAAAGTCAGCCGGCAGCAGGGTTTTGGGGCCCACTGCGCGGATGTCAGGCACACCCAGCGTGGTGAGGGCGTGGATATCAGAGCGGGCCACCCGGCTGTGCACGATGTCGCCCACGATGGCCACGCTGAGCTGGGTGAAATCTTGCTTGAAGTGCCGGATGGTGTACATGTCCAGCAGGCCTTGTGTGGGGTGGGCATGGCGGCCGTCCCCCGCGTTGACCACATGCACATGCGGCGCGCAGTGCTGGGCAATCAGGTAAGGCGCGCCACTCTCGCTGTGGCGCACCACAAACATGTCGGCATGCATGGCGCTCAGGTTGGCGATGGTGTCCAACAAGCTCTCGCCCTTGCTGGCGCTGCTCTTGGCGATGTCGAGGTTGATGACATCGGCGCTGAGGCGTTTGGCGGCAATCTCGAAGGTGGTGCGGGTGCGCGTGCTGTTCTCGAAAAACAGGTTGAACACACTCTTGCCACGCAGCAGTGGCACCTTCTTGACCTCACGGTCATTGACCGACAAAAACGTGCCGGCGGTGTCCAGGATGTGGGTCAGCACGGCACGCGGCAGGCCCTCGATGGACAACAGGTGGATCAGCTCGCCGTGCTGGTTCAGCTGGGGGTTGCGC
>JANPOW010000407.1:0-7073 GCA_031428185.1 Betaproteobacteria bacterium
CATGGACTACCTCAAGGCGTGAGCGGCAGCGCGCTGGGCTAGGAGCCTGTCGGGCTTGGGGAACGTCGGCTGCGAAACGGCCTCAGCGGTCCATTTTTTACCGGCTTTTTGTCCCATAGTTGAACGATGGGCCTGCAAATCCGGCAAAAACTGTCCTCGCTGGGGCCGTTTCTCGCTATCGACGCCCCAAGTCCGACAGGCTCCTAAGGGCGACGGCCTTTTGCCGCGCCCGCGCCCGGGACCGGGCTTGGCCGGCCACACCGTCGGCCGCACCGTCGGCCGCACCATCGGCCGCGCTGACAGGCAACGACAGGCGCACCCCTCGAATTTGGGGGGGTGTCAGCACAGCGTGGCGGGCCAGAACAGGCTGAAGTGTGATGAACTGCGCAGCTTGGTTTTTGCCGCCGACCACCGGAGTTAGACCACCCCATGACACACAAACCACTGTGCCTCAAGCCCCTGGCGCTGGCCACCAGCTTGGGCCTGGCCGGATTGGCCTTGCCGGCCCAGGCGCTGCAGATCGTGCTGCGCGATGTCTCCAGCAACGGCGCGATGAGTGCGGTGCAACTGGGGGCCTTTCAAACCGCAGCCAACTTCTGGGCTGCGGCGCTGGCCGACCCGGTCACGGTCTACATCGATGTGGCCTTCAACAACTTGCCGGCGCATGTGCTGGGCAGCGCCGATGCAACGGTGCTCACGGCCAGTTATGCCGATCTGCGCAGCCGGCTGGTGGCCGATGCCACGTCGGCGCTGGACAGCAGCGCGGTGGCCCATTTGCAAACTGGCCCGACGCTCAGTTTTCTGGCCACCCAGGGCGACTTGAGCAGCCGCCTGGACAACGACGGTTCAGTCAACAACAGCCGGTTGTCGCTGACCACGGCCAACGCCAAGGCGCTGGGCCTGGCCACCGCGACCAACGCGACAAACGCCGACGCGCTGGTCCAGTTCGCCACTTATTTCGACGCCCAGGGCGCCTTCAGCTACGGCCGTGCCGGCGGCGTGCCCGCCGGCAAATACGACTTCATCGCCGTCGCCGAGCACGAGATCGGCCACGCACTGGGCTTTGTCTCGGGGGTGGATGACATCGACACCTGCGCCGGCGCGACCAACCGCTGCGCTGCCGATGGTGTGGGCAGCGGTGTTGACCGCTTCGAGGGCGGCGCCTGGTATGCCCCGCTGGACCTGTTCCGCTACTCGGCCAGCGCGGTGCTGGACATGCGGGTGGGCGGCGCACCGTATTTCTCGGTGGACGGCGGGCAGACCGCCATCGACAGCTTCTCGACCGGGCAATTCAACGGCAATGGCTACCAGGCCAGCCATTTCGGCCCGGCATCCGCCGCGTTGATGCGGCCAAGCCTGCCCACCGGCGTGGTGATTGATGCCAATGCCGCCGACCTGGCCGCGTTGGACGCCATCGGCTGGGACCTGACGGCCGCCGTGCCCGAGCCCGCGCACGGGGCGCTGCTGCTGGCCGGCCTGCTGGCGGTGGCGCTGGCTGCACGGCGCCGCAGCGCAATGCCGGCCTGACGGCTGCCGCGGCGCCGCCCGTCGCGGCGCGCCCTGCGGTGGCGGCGCTGAAGGCCTGGCACGGCCGGTCACAATCGCATCGGGGTTGCTGCCCCGCTACCGACCCGCCACCATGACCCTGACCGAGTTGCGCTACATCGTCGCGGTGGCCCGCGAACGCCATTTCGGCCGTGCTGCCGAGGCCTGCTTTGTGTCGCAGCCCACCCTCAGCCTGGCGATCAAGAAGCTGGAAGAAGAGCTGGAGGTCAAGCTGTTTGAGCGTGGCACGGCCGAGGTCAGCGTCACGCCGCTGGGTGAGGCCATCGTGCGCCAGGCCCAGTCCGTGCTGGAGCAGGCGGCCGTCATCAAAGAGATCGCCAAGCGTGGCCAAGACCCGCTGCAAGGCCCGCTGCGGCTGGGCATCATCTACACCATCGGCCCCTATCTACTGCCCGAGCTGGTGCGCCAGGTGATTGCCCAGTCGCCGCAGATGCCGTTGATGCTGCAGGAGAACTTCACCGCCCGGCTGCTGGACATGCTGCGCGGCGGTGAGCTGGACTGCGCCATCATGGCCGAGCCTTTCCCCGACACCGGGCTGGCGGTGGCGCCGCTTTATGACGAGCCGTTCATGGTGGCTGTGCCCAGCGCCCACCCCCTGGCGCAGCGCACGTCCATCAGCGCGGACGAACTGAAAAAAGAAACCATGCTGCTGCTGGGCACCGGCCACTGCTTCCGGGACCACGTGCTGGAGGTCTGCCCCGAATTTGCCCGCTTCGCCAGTGACGCCGAAGGCATCCGCAAGAGCTTTGAGGGCTCGTCGCTGGAGACCATCCGCTACATGGTGGCCTCAGGCATGGGCATCACCGTGGTGCCCCAGCTCAGCGTGCGCAGTTTTGAGCGCTCCAGTGGCACCGACCATGTGCGCTACATCCCGTTTGAGGCCCCGGTGCCCACCCGCCGGGTGGTGCTGGCCTGGCGCCGCAGCTTCACCCGGTATGAGGCCATCGCGGCCTTGCGCAACGCGGTGTATGGCTGCCAGCTGGACGGGGTGACGCGGCTGTCTTGAGCGGTTGTTGCAGGCCGATTTTCCGCGCATCCCGGTGGGCATCCTGGCGTTGAACCGCAACCCCGACAACGACCACGCCGAGGTGGAGCAGGTGGCTTTCAGCCCCGCCAATGTGGTGCCGGGTTTGGGCTATTCACCCGACAAGATGCTGCCAGGCCGGCGGTTTGGCGACCACGACGCGCAGTTGTACCGGGTGGGCACCAAGCACCAGCACCTGCCGGTCAATGCACCGCGTTGCCCCACGCACAACCCGCTGCGGGATGGCAGATGTCCGGCGCTGGCAACAGCAACAACGGCGCCGCCGCGCGCACTGACGCCACTGTCGAGGCGGCGGGCACGGGTGCATCCGGGCGGGGCCACGGGAATGCGGTTTGGGCGCTGTCTGGCAACACTGGGCGCGTTAGGCGGCGGTTGTAACAGCGGCCACACCCGCCCCGGGTGTGGCCGCTGTTGTGGGCGCAAAAGGCTTACTTGGCGTCAGCCAGGCACTTTTTGGTGAAGCTGGATTTGGCGGCGCCGTGCAGTTTTTTCTCGGCCGATGCTTTGTCGCAAGCCGCTGCGGCCGGTGATGCGGCCATGGCGCCACCACCCGAGCACTTCTTGACAAAGCTGTTTTTGGCCGCGCCGGCCAGCTTCTTGTCAGCAGCCTGCTTCTCGCAGTCGGCCGAGGCCATCTTGGGCGCCTCTTTGTGGCTGTTGGCATGCGCCACGCCAGCACACAGGAACATCGCAACAACAACGGTGGAGAGCTGTTTGATCATGGGTTGTGTCCTCGTTTCGGGGGTGGGGTTGGCCAGTCGCGTCGGTCGGCCGGGGCTGATTGGAGCAGACCTGCCGCGCGTCGGCAATCAGTCAACGCTGCTGCGCGCCGATTGGATGACGGCGGGATGGCGCGCGACGGCAGCGCGACGGCAGGCCCACCGCTGGTTGCCGCCGCGGTGGGCAAAACATCACAGGATGCGGCGCGGATGGGCCAGTGCCTCGTGTGCGGCGTGCAGCCGGCGCACCAGCACACCGATAAAGGCGGCATCGAACAGGTGGCGGGTGACGGGGGTCAGCAGCTCGATCGACTCAGGCGTGAAGGCGATGGTGGTGGCTGGCTCGGCCACGATCACATCGGCGCTGTGGCGGCGCAAATCAGGGCTGGGTGCCAAATAGGCCATCTCGCCCACCGAGGTGCCAGCGCCCAACTGCGCCACCCGCACGCCGTCGCGGTACACATCCACCCGGCCCAGCGCAATGATGTGGAAGGTGCGGCCCTCTTCACCCTTGCGGTAGATGGCCGCGCTGTATTTGTGGCGCCGCCACTGGCCGCGGTGCACCACCTCCCACAGCTCGACGTCACCAAAGCCTTTGAAAAACTCCAGCGTGCGCAGCAGGTTGAAGCGTTCCGAGTCCAGCACGTCTTGCAGCCGGCCCACCGGCACCTCGCCGCTGGCCACCAGCTGGGCCCAGGCGGGTGCAAACACCTCCCAGTTGGCCGGCCGGTCAGCCGGATGCTTGGACAGCGCCTGGCGCAGCAGCGCGTCCATGCGGGGTGGCACACCGGCGCGCAGCTGGCTCAGCAGCGGTGGCTCGGTTGGTAAATCTGGTGCATCAGCGCCACCTGGTTGCTGGCCTCAAACGGCGGCCGGCCGGCAATCAGGTGGTACAGCACGGCGGCCAGCGAGTACATGTCGGCGCGGGTGTCCAGCGTGCTGCCGTCCAGTTGCTCGGGCGACATGTAGGCCAGTGAGCCGACGCGAAAGACCTGGGTGCGGTCACTGCGGTGGTCAAACACGCTGCCGAAGTCGGTGATCTTGATGTCCACCACCAGCTCGTTGTTCAGCGTGGCCAGGATGTTGGCCGGCTTGACATCGCGGTGGATCAGGCCCTGGCGCGCCACATAGCCCAGCGCCATCGCGCACTTGAAGCCGATCTCGACAATCTGGTCCAGCGGCAGCAGTGCGTCGGGCCGGCAAAAGCGGCGCAGCGTGTCACCGGGCACGTACTCCATCACCAGATACGGCTGGTGCGGGTCGTCCACCGCATCAAAGATGCGCACCACATTCGGGTGCTGCAGCTTGCCGGCCAGCGCGGCCTCCGCCGCAAAAAAGTGGCTGCGGTAGTGGTTCTCCACCGTGTCGCCGGGCATGGCCTCGCGCACCCGCTTGATGGCCACCTGGCGCTGGTTGAAGTTGTCCTCGGCCAAAAAAACTTCGCTGGTCGCGCCCTCACCCAGCCGGGCCAGCACCGGGTACTTGCCGATGCGGCGCGGCAGCGAGGGGTCGAGGTCGGCGCTGCCCGCGTGCGCAACGCCGGTGGTTGCGGCGGACCGGAATACGGACAAGGTGGGGTGCAAGGGCTGGCGTGCGGACATGGGCGGTCGAAAGTTTCAACCCTGGTTGTCGGCCGATCCAGCCCGCAACTGAAACCGGCCGCCACCACCACCGGCCGCGCCGGTGCCGCGCCGCGCCCGGCCACCACACCCCCCAACCGTAGAATCGCGCGCCATGATCCAAGCCAAAGAGGCCTTGCTGGAGGCCCTGTCCAACGCCGTGCAGCAGTTGGCGCCGGGCACACCGTACAGCGCCGCGTTCGAGTCACCCAAGCAGGCAGCGCATGGTGATTTGGCCATCACCGCCGCGATGCAACTGGGCCGGCAACTCAAGCGCAACCCGCGTGAGCTGGCCGCCGCGCTGGTGGACGCACTCAATGCCCAGCCGGCAGTGCGGCAGTGGGTCAGCGCGCTGGAGATCGCCGGCCCCGGCTTCATCAACCTGCGCCTGAGCGCCGCCGCCAAGCAGGCCGTGGTGGCCGAGGTGCTGGCTGCCGGCAGCCAGTTTGGCCAGCGCCCGGCCAACGGCCACAGCCTGATGTGCGAGTTTGTGTCGGCCAACCCCACCGGCCCGCTGCATGTGGGCCACGGCCGCCAGGGCGCGCTGGGCGACGCCATCTGCTGCTTGTACGAGAGCCAAGGTTGGGCGGTGACACGCGAGTTTTATTACAACGACGCCGGGGTGCAGATTGCCACGCTGGCGCGCAGCACCCAGGCCAGGCTGCAGGGCCTGAAACCGGGCGATGACGGCTGGCCGGCGGATGCCTACAACGGCGACTACATCAGCGACATCGCGGCAGATTTTTTGCTGAAAAAAACCGTGCATGCCGATGACCGCGCCTTCACCGCCAGCGGTGACGTGGCTGACCTTGACAGCATCCGCCAGTTTGCGGTGGCCTACCTGCGCCATGAGCAAGACCTGGATTTGCAGGCGTTTGGTGTCAGGTTCCAGAACTACTTTCTCGAATCCAGCCTGTACAGCAGCGGCAAGGTCGATGCTGCGGTGGCGCGTTTGGTGGCGTCCGGCAAGACCTACGAGAAAGACGGCGCGCTGTGGCTGCGCAGCACCGACGGCGGTGACGACAAAGACCGCGTCATGCGCAAGTCCGACGGCAGCTACACCTACTTTGTGCCCGATGTGGCCTATCACATCGACAAATGGCAGCGCGGTTTTGAGAAGGTCATCAACTTCCAGGGCACCGACCACCACGGCACCATCGCCCGGGTGCGCTTTGGCCTGCAGGCGGCCGATGTGGGCATCCCACACGGCTGGCCGGACTACGTGCTGAACAAGATGGTCACGGTGATGAAGGGTGGCGCCGAGGTCAAGATCAGCAAGCGCAGCGGCGGTTACGTCACGCTGCGGGATTTGATCGACATGACCAGCCGCGACGCAGTGCGCTTTTTCCTGATCAGCCGCAAGGCCGACACCGAGTTTATTTTTGATGTGGACCTGGCACTGCAGGCCAATGACGAAAACCCGGTGTATTACGTGCAGTACGCCCACGCCCGGGCCAGCAGCGTGTTGGCCAAATATGCCGAGCGCAGTGGCAAGGCCGTGGGCGCGGGCACTGATTTGGCGCTGCTCATCGCCCCCACCGAGACCACGCTGATGCTCAAACTGGCGGCCTACCCCGACATGCTGGGCCGCGCGGCGGCTGACTTTGCGCCGCATGACGTGGCCTTCTACCTGCGTGACCTGGCGGCGGCCATGCACAGCTGGTATGGCGCCGAGCGCCTGCTCAACGACGACCCGGCGCTGGCCGCAGCCCGCATGGCGCTGCTGGCCGCCACCCGCCAAGTGCTGCGCAACGGCCTGGCCATGATGGGCGTCAGCGCCCCTGACGTGATGGCGCGTGAGGCCCAGGGCGGCGAGACCAGCACCGGCGCCAGCACCGACAGCGCCGCCGAGGAGACTTTGCAATGAACAGCCTGCAACGTGGCAGCTTCACCACCGGCCTGGTGGTTGGCCTGCTGGCCGGCTTGGGCGTGGCGCTGGCAGTGGCGCTCTACATCACCAAAGCACCGGTGCCCTTTGTCAACAAGGCGCCGCAGCACAGCGCTGACCAGGACGCGATAGCCTCTATGGTCTTCAAGAACCTCGCTCCGCGTGGGCTTGCGCTATTGCTCGAATCCCACGCCTCGATCGGCGGCCATCGCCCGGCTTGTTGTTTCATCGGCAAT
>JANPOW010000408.1:0-17104 GCA_031428185.1 Betaproteobacteria bacterium
CTCGGCGGCGGCTTTGTCGTCGAGATGGCAGACCAGCGCATAGCTGGAATCGGTGGGCACCGCGCACACCCCACCGCCGTGCAGCAACTGCACCGCCTGGCGAATCAACCGCTGCTGCGGGTTGGCGGGATGGACTTCAAAGTATTGCGACATGCGGGGCTGGCCCTGGGCAGTGAACCGGGCACTCTATCCCGCCAGGCCGTGGCTGCCGATACCGCTGATGGGCGGGCCACCACGCTCAGGCAGCCGCGTGCACCCGGTGCATCAGGGCTTGCCACACCGGCGTCAGGCTGCCCGGCAGGTCGGGCAGGCTGCCCAGGTCGGTGCGGCTTTCACCGGGGGAGTGGAAGTCACAACCGCGTGAGGCCAGCAGGCCGAACTCTTGCGCTATTGCCGCGTATTTGACGGTGTCGCCGCGGCCGTGGCTGCCGGTCAGCACCTCCACAGCCAGGCCGCCGTGGGCTTTGAACTCAGAGAACAACGCAAACTCCTCGTTCACGCTGAACTTGTAGCGGCCCGGGTGGGCAATCACGGCCACCCCACCGGCCTGGGTGATCCACTGCACCGCCTCGCCCAGCGCGGCCCAGCGATGCACCACATAGCCCGGTTTGCCCTCGGTCAGGTAGCGGCGGAACACCGCGCCGGTATCGCTGCAGACGCCGGTGTCCACCAACCAGCGCGCAAAGTGGGTGCGTGACATCAAGTCGGGGTTGCTGACATAGCGCTGCGCGCCCTCAAACGCGCCTTTGATGCCCACCTGGGCCAGGCCGTCGGCCATGTCGTGGGCACGCGCCAGGCGGCCACTGCGGGTGCGGGCCAGGCCGGCGCGCAAGGCGGCATCGTCGGCATCAAAGCCCAGGCCGACGATGTGCACGGTTTCACCGGCAAAGGTGACGGACACCTCCACGCCGGTCAAAAAATCCAGGCCCACGGCGTTTGCTGCAGCGCCGGCCTCGGCCAGGCCGGCGGTCTCGTCGTGGTCAGTCAGGGCCCAGAGTTGAACCCCGTTGCGCTGCGCCCGCTGGGCCAGATCGGCCGGGCTGAGGGTGCCGTCGGAGAAACGGGAATGGCAGTGGAGGTCGGCGTTGAGGAGGTGCACCGCCGCATTTTCGCCGCTGCGCGCCGGGCTGGCTGTCGCGGGGTTCACACGCGCTCGGCCGCGCCGCGCAGTCTTGCCGATCAGGCGCTCAACCGGAAATCACCCGCACCGGCGTCCGCTGCGGCTCGGGCTCGGAGTCAAAGCGCTCGAAGCCGGTGTAGCAGAGGAAGTGCCGGTTGGCGGCGCGGCCGAACAGCGTCATGCCCAGTTGCTGGGCCAGGCTGTGGCCCATGGCCGTGACACCGTTACGCGACACGATGATGGGCACGCCCATGCGGGCCGACTTCATCACCATCTCGCTGGTCAAGCGGCCGGTGGTGTAAAAGGTTTTGTCGGCCCCGGCCACACCGTGCAGGCCCATCCAGCCGGCGATGGTGTCGATGGCGTTGTGGCGGCCCACGTCCTCGACAAACACCTGCAGCGTTGCACCCTGGAACAGCGCACAACCATGCACCGAGCCGGCCTTGCGGTGGACTCCGTTGCGCTGGCGCATCTGCTCCAGCAGCGCATGCAGGGTGGCCTGGCGGATGCGAGCGCTGGCTGCACTGGGCAATTGCAAAGCACCCACCTCGCCCATCATGTCGCCAAACACGGTGCCCTGGCCGCAGCCGGTGGTCACCACCCGGTGGGCGGTTTTGCCGGCCAGGTCAACAATGCCGTGCCGGGTTTTGACGGCGGCGGCGGCCACCTCCCAATCGACCGTGATGGATTCGACCTCGTCCACCGTTGCAATCAGGCGCTGGTTGAGCAAATAGCCCAGCACCAGCAGCTCGGGGCTGGCGCCCCGCGTCATCCGCGTGACCAGTTCACGTTTGTCCACAAACACGGTGAGTGGCCGCTCGGCCGGGATGTGGATGCTGCGGCGCGCGCCGTATTCGTCCACGATGCTGATCTCGCGCAGCAGCTCTGCCTGGGCCGCCGTGAGGCGGGGTGCGCCGGCCACGGGTGGTGGCTTGGCCAGTGCATCAAACGCCTGCGGCGCTTGGGTGGTGGGCGCGTTGTTGGACACGGTGCAGGGGCCAGGCATGGCCACAGTGTCTGGCACAGCGCCAGTCTCGGGTTGCACTGTGTTGTGCAGCACCTGCGGGCTGGCCACGCGCTACTTCTTGGCCGGGGTTGGCGCGGATTGGGCTGCCGGCGTCAGGCTGCTGGGTGGTGCGGCGGCGGTCTTGGTGGGTGAATGGGCACCGGCCGATTCGAGCGGGCCCTGGCCCGGTTTGGTGCCAGCCACCACGGCAGGGGCAGCACCGGAGGCGGCAGCAACCGGTGGGTAGACAAACGCGCCCGGGTCGGCGCAAGCGGGTGTGTCCACGGGTGCCGATGCGGCCTTGCCGGCCTGCTTGGCAGTGGTCTGGTAACCAGCGGCCACCCGGTCCATCGCCAGGCACAGCTTGTAGCTGTCCACCTTGCCGCTGTGGGCGGACTTGGCCGCGGCCTCAGTGGCTTTGGCTTTGGCCTCGTCGCTGGGGGCGGGCAGCTTGGCCTGCACCAGCGTGCTGGCCAGGGTGGTGGTCAAGGCCAAGGCCAGTGCCAAGGTGGTGGTTGAGCGCGTCATGCGTCGTCCTTCAACGGGTGTGGGGTCAGGCTTGTTGGCTGGTCACAGCGACAGGGCCAGGCGCTGGCTCAGCCGAGCGCTGGGCCGGGATCTTGCCGGCTTTGACATCGTCAAACCAGAGTTCGTGGTGCTCCCTGGCCCAGTGTTCATCCACGTAGCCAGTGCGCATGGCGCGGTAGGCGCCGTGCATGCCCACCGTGCCCATGTAGATGTGACCGGCAAACAGCGCCACCATCAGCAAGGCGGCGGTGGCATGCACCATGTGGGCAATCTGCATGTCACCCCGCAGATAGGCCAGGCCGGGCAGCAGTTTGTCCAATACCAGGCCAGACGCCACCACCAGCAAGCCCAGCACAAACACACCGGCCCAGAACACGATTTTTTCACCCGCGTTGAAGCGGTGCGACGGCACCTCGTGGCCACCAAACATGCCACCGCCACGCAACAACCAGGTCAGGTCAGCGGCGCTGGGCAGGTTGTCTTTGATGAACGTGATGAACACCACCAGCAGCGACACCGCAAACAACGGGCCGGCAAAGTTGTGGGCAAATTTCAGCATGTAGGCGAGGCCGCCAAACAGCGTGCCGCCCAGCACCGGCAGCAGCAAAAACTTGCCAAACGCCATCACCAGGCCGGAGACAGCCAGGACCACAAAGGCGATGGCGTTGGTCCAGTGGGCGGCACGCTCAAATGGCGTGAAACGCTCAATCACCTTGCCCGTGCTGCCCTGGCCACCCAGCGCGCCCTTGCGCCAGTAAAACAGCGCCAAGGCCAGCAGCGAGATCAAGACCAGCGAGCCACCGTAGGGCAGGATCCACTGATTGCGCACCTGGCGCCAGCCCTCACCGGCGTTGGTGAAGCGGGCGCCGGGGTATTGCACAAACGGCTGCACCAGCACACCTTTCTCGGTGCCGGGCAGATTGGTGATGCCGGCCGTGTTGCCCGATTCACGCACTGCGCGCCAGAACGGCGCGTTGTTGCCGGGCTGGCTTTTGCCACGCTGGGCATTGCTGTCGTCGGCCTTGGGCTCGGCCGGGGCCACAAAGCCGGCGGGTGGCGCAGCGCTGTTGGCCGGCGAGGCGGTGGCCGGGGCTGCGGTTTGGTTCGCGTTTTGGGCTGGGTTTTCGGCCGCGTTTTGTGCCGTGTTTTGTGCATTCACCAGGCCGGCACCAACCACCAGCACCAGCGCCAGCAGGGCGTTGCGTGCGCAGTGGCTACTGTGACGCATCAGAGACGGCTGATGTGCTTGCATGACGAGTCCTTGGCGGCTCACAGCTTGGCTGGGGCGCGTGAATATTCGTTTTGACCTTGCGACCGGTTGCGCAGCTGCTGCTCCCAGGCGGCCTTGTCACCGGCTTGCCAGCCTTTGGCCGAAAACGCGGTCTGCGTGCCGTCCCAAGGCTGGCCGTCGGACTTTCGGGTGGCGGCGGTCTGCGGTTTTTCGGTGCAGGCACTCAGGCCCAAGGCCAGCGCCAGTGTGGATGCCAGCAGCGCGGCGCTGTGCCGGCCGCTCATGATTTTCCTGCCACCGGTTTGGCCGGGCTTGCAGCGGCACTGGGTTTGCCGTAGGCCGTGCCCCAGCCCCACACCTCGCTGCCTTTGCCGCGGGTCAGCACCCGGGTGCGGAAGATGTCGGCCACCACATCACCATCACCACCCAGCAAGGCCTTGGTGCTGCACATCTCGGCGCAGGCCGGCAATTTGCCTTCAGACAGGCGGTTGCGGCCGTACTTCTCGTACTCGGCCGCGCTGCCGTTGGCCTCCGGCCCACCGGCGCAGAAGGTGCACTTGTCCATCTTGCCGCGCAGGCCGAAGGTGCCGTTGGTGGGGAACTGCGGCGCGCCAAACGGGCAGGCGTAGCTGCAGTAGCCGCAGCCGATGCACACGTCCTTGTCGTGCAGCACCACGCCTTCGTCGGTGCGGTAGAAGCAGTCCACCGGGCAGACGGCCATGCAGGGTGCGTCACTGCAGTGCATGCAGGCCACCGAGATGCTTTTTTCGCCGGCAATGCCGTCGTTCAGTGTGACCACCCGGCGCCGGTTGACGCCCCAGGGCACGTCATGCTCAGCCTTGCAGGCGGTGACGCAGCCGTTGCATTCGATGCAGCGCTCTGCATCACAGATGAATTTCATGCGGGCCATTGAGAGGTCTCCAGTAGCACGTGGTCGGCTGTTAGCAAGCGACCGCCGCAGATCCGGCTTTGCCGGGCTGCTGGCGGTGCCCCCTTGAGGGGGAGGCGCCGAAGGCGCATCGGGGGTGGATCATCCAGCGCGTTCAATCTGGCAGACCGTGGTCTTGCTCTCTTGCATCATCGTCACGCTGTCGTAGCCGTAGGTGGTGGCGGTGTTGACCGACTCGCCCCGGATCACCGGCATGGCGCCGGCCGGGTAGTAAGGCGCCAAATCCAGCCCGCCCAGCCGGCCCGAGAAATGGAAGGGCAAAAACACCGTCTCGGCGTTGACCCGCTCGGTGACCTGGGCCTTGACGCGCAAGCCTTTGAAATCGGGCATGGCCATCATCGGTGGTGTCTTGACCCACACATCGTCGCCGTTGCGGATGCCCCGGTCGTTGGCGGCCTTGGGGTTGATCTCGACAAACATCTCCTGCTGCAGCTCGGCCAGCCAGGGGTTGGACCGGGTCTCTTCGCCGCCGCCTTCGTACTCCACCAGCCGGCCGCTGGTCATGATCAGCGGGTAGGTCTTGGCGATGTCCTTGTTTTTCTCCTGCACGCTCTTGTAGAGCGTGGGCAGGCGCCAGAAGGTTTTTTTGTCGTCGTGCGTGGGGTACTTGGCCACCAGGTCGGGGCGGTTGCTGTACAGCGGCTCACGGTGCTGGGGGATGGGGTCGGGGAAGTTCCAGACCACCGCGCGGGCCTTGGCATTGCCAAACGGATGGCAGCCGTGCACCTTCATGGCCACGCGGATGATGCCGCCGCTGGAATCGGTCTTCCAGTTTTTGCCCTCGGCGGCTTTTTGCTCGGCCTCGGTCAGCTCACCCCACCAGCCCAGTTTCTTCAGCAGCAGGTGGTCAAACTCGGGGTAACCGGTGGTCAGGTCAGCGCCCAGGCTGTGCGAGCCATCCGCCGCCAGCAGCGATATGCCCTCGCGCTCCACCCCAAAGTTGGCGCGGAAGTTGCCGCCGCCGTCCATCACATGTTTGCTGGTGTCGTACAGATTGGGTGAGCCGGGGTGTTTGAGCGCCGGTGTGCCCCAGCACGGCCAGGGCAGGCCGAAGTAGTCACCGTCCAGGCTGTAGCCGGTCTCTTTGTCGATGCCGCCCTTGGCCTTGAGCGTCTTCACATCAAAGACGTTCATGTTGCGCATGTGGGCTTTGAGCCGCTCGGGTGACTGGCCGGTGTAGCCGATGGTCCAGACGCAAGAGTTGATTTCGCGCAGGATGGATTCGACCTCGGGTTCCATCATTCCGGCCTTGCCGGCCACCAGTTTGGTGTTCTTGACCAGCTCTTTCTCGAAGCCCAACTTGGCGGCCAGCTGGTACATGATCATCTGGTCACTGCGGCTCTCCCACAGCGGCTCAATCACCTGCTCACGCCACTGGATGGACCGGTTGGACGCAGTACACGAGCCGCTGGTCTCGAACTGGGTGGCCGCCGGCAGCAGGTACACCGCGCGGTTGGGGTTCAGGTCTTCGGCCTTGCCGGGCATCGCGGCCATCGCGGCGGTGTTGGACGGGAAGGGGTCAACCACCACCAACAAGTCCAGCTTGTCCATGGCCTTTTTCATCTCCAGCCCGCGGGTTTGCGAGTTGGGTGCATGGCCCCAGAAAAACAGGCCACGCAGGTTGCTGTCCTGGTCGATCAGTTCGTTTTTCTCCAGCACACCGTCGATCCAGCGCGACACCGTCATGCCGGGCTTGGTCATCATGCCGGGCGCGTACTGCTTTTTGATCCACTCGTAGTCCACCCCCCAGGCCTTGGCAAAGTGCTTCCACGAGCCTTCGAGCAGGCCGTAATAACCGGGCAGGCTGTCCGGGTTGGGGCCGACATCGGTGGCGCCCTGCACGTTGTCATGGCCACGGAAAATGTTGGTGCCACCACCACTCTTGCCCACATTGCCCAGGCTCAGCTGCAGCAGGCACGACGCCCGCACGATGGCGTTGCCGATGGTGTGCTGGGTCTGGCCCATGCACCAGACGATGGTGCTGGGCCGGTTCTCGGCCATGGTCTTGGCCACTTTGTAGCAGGTGGCTTCGTCCACGCCGCAGGCTTCTTCCACCTTGTCCGGGGTCCATTTGGACAGGCACTCGTCGCGCACCTTGTCCATGCCGTAGACACGGTCCTCGATGTACTTTTTGTCCTCCCAGCCGTTCTTGAAGATGTGGTGCATCACGCCGAACAAAAACGGGATGTCCGACCCTGAGCGGATGCGCACGTAGTCATCGGCCTTGGCGGCGGTGCGGGTGAAGCGTGGGTCGACCACGATCACCTTGCAGCCGGCCTCTTTGGCATGCAGCAGGTGCAGCATCGACACCGGGTGGGCCTCGGCCGCATTGCTGCCGATGTACAACGCAGCTTTTGAGTTCTGCATGTCGTTGTAGCTGTTGGTCATCGCCCCATAACCCCAGGTGTTGGCGACACCCGCAACGGTGGTGGAGTGGCAGATGCGCGCCTGGTGGTCGGTGTTGTTGCTGCCCCAGAAGCTCATCCACTTGCGCAGCAGGTAGGCCTGCTCGTTGTTGTGCTTGCTGCTGCCCACCACAAAGATGGAATCGGGGCCGCTTTGTTTGCGCAGGTCCAGCATCTTGGCGCTGATCTCGTCGAGCGCCTGGTCCCAGCTGATGCGCTGGTACTTGCCGCCCACCAGCTTCATGGGGTAACGCAGCCGGTATTCACCGTGGCCGTGTTCACGCAGTGCAGCACCCTTGGCACAGTGCGCGCCCAGGTTGATGGGCGAATCAAACACCGGCTCTTGGCGCACCCAGACGCCGTTTTCGACCACCGCGACCACCGCGCAGCCCACCGAGCAGTGGCCACACACCGTGCGTTTGACTTCGACCTTGCCGGCGCCGGTGGCTGCGGGCTTGCCAGCGTCGGCTGCCTGCACTTTTTTGACCAGCAGCAGTTGCGACGCGGCGATGCCGGCGCCCACACCCAGGCCCGAGCGGCGCAGGAAGGCGCGTCGGTCCATCGTGGGCACGGTGCGGGCCATGCCGCGTGACAGGCTGGCCACCAGGGCCGAACTGCCCATGCCGGTGGTGGCGGAGGAGGCGGTGGATTTGCGGGTCAGCAGCATCGTCTTCTCCGGTCCGTCAGACCTTGGCGGTCTGGTAGTAACGCTGTACATGCGCGGTGAGCTGGTAACCCCCACCGGCCTCGGGTGCGGGCTTGGGCTGGGCACTGGCCACGGGTGCAGCAGGCTGCAGCGGCAGCACGGCGGCGGCAGCGGCCAGGGCGCCAGCGGTGCCGGCACCGGCAAACAGCCGGCGGCGTGACAGAGGGGTGGTCGGGGGTGTGGGCATCAGGGGCTCCGGCTGTGTCGGCCCATGGGTAGGCCGGCAGATCAACACCTTGTATTAGGGGTTGATGTTTACCCGGTTGCAATCAGGGCTGGCCCGGGATTTTCGCGACAAGTTGTCGCGCTTCCCAGCGACAGCTTGTCGCGGCGCGCAGGATGCGGGTCAACCAGCACAATGCGCGCGCCATGCAGCCCGCACCCGATACCAGCCCAGCCACGCCCGACCACTGGCCCATGGCCGCCGTGCTGGTGGTGGACGACGAACCTGGCATGCGCAATTTTTTGCAAAAGACGCTGGCCGCGCGGGTTGGCCAGGTGCATAGCGCGGCCTCGGCCGAAGCCGCGGATGTGCTGGTGCAACTGCACCGGTTTGATCTGGTGGTGCTGGACATCACACTGCCCGGCAAAAGTGGCCTGGCCTGGCTGCGTGAGCTGCGTGCGCGTGGTTTTGCCGGCGAGGTGGTGCTGATCACCGCCTTTGCCGATCTGGACACGGCCATCGAGGCGCTGCGTGCCGGTGCCAGTGATTTCATCCTCAAGCCCTTCCGCGTCACGCAAATCCACAACGCGCTGCGCCAGGGCCTGGAGCGGGCGCTGCTGCGGCGCGAGAACTGGGTGCTGCGCCGCACGCTGCAGCAGCGCACCCCGGCGGCCGACGGGCTGGTGGGCGCGTCCATCGCCATCAAAGGCCTGCAAGCCGCCTTGCAGCGCGTGGCCGGGGTGGACAGCACGGTGCTGCTGAGCGGGGAATCGGGCACCGGCAAAGAGCTGGCGGCGCTGGCCCTGCACCGCAACAGCGGCCGGGCAGATGGGCCGTTTGTGCCGGTCAACTGCGCCACCTTGTTGCCCGAGCTGATTGATGCCGAGCTGTTTGGCCAGGCCACCGGCGGCAGCCGGCCCGGGCGCGACGGGCTGTTTGTCTACGCCCAGGGTGGCACCCTGTTCTTGGACGAGATCGGCGAGCTGCCACTGCCGCAGCAGGCCACCCTGCTGCGCGTGCTGGAGGACAGGCGCATCCGCCCGGTGGGCAGTGAGCAGCAGATCCCGGTGGATGTGCGCATCGTGGCCGCCACCCACCGCCGGCTGGCCGACGAGGTGGCGGCCGGCCGCTTCCGCCATGATTTGTACTACCGGCTGCAGGTGGTGGAGATCAACCTGCCACCGCTGCGCGCCCACAAAGAGGACATGGCCGCGCTGGTGGCGCATTTCATCGGCAGCCTGGCGCCGCGCCTGGGTGTGCCGCCCATCGCGCTGACGGCCGATGAGCTGCACTACCTGCAGCAATACGACTGGCCCGGCAATGTGCGTGAGCTGCGCAACCTGATCGAGCGCTCGCTGATCCTGGGCGCGCTCAACGTGTCGGCGCTGTACCAGGGCCTGGCGCGGCAGGACCGGCAGACGCTGCCGCGCAGCACGGCCGCACGGGTGGCCGGCCCGACCGATTTGCTGACGCTGGAAAAGCAGCACATCCTGGCTGTGCTGGACAGCGTGGCGGGCGACAAAAGCCGCGCCGCACAGCTGCTGGGCATCTCACGCCGCACGCTCGAGCGCCGGGTGGCTGACTGGGCCCAGGGCGGGTGAGGCGGATGGGACCCGCCTGGCGCGGCCGGCTGGCGGCCATGCCCATCCGCCGCAAGCTGCTGGCGCTGGTCTTGCTGCCGCTGCTGGGTGTGCTGCCGCTGCTGGGCCTGCTGCTGCTGGTGTGGGGCAACGCCGCGCTGGACCGCTTGCTGATCACCAAGGTGCGCGCCGACCTGGCGGTGGCGCACGGTTATTTTGAGCGGGTGCTGGTGGAGGTGGCGGCCAGCACCGGCGCGGTGGCCGATTCACAAGCGCTGTACGCCGCGTTGGCCGCAGCGGCCGGTGTGGATGCCGGTGCCAGCGCCGGCATCCAGCCCGACCAGCGCGGCCTGCAAGCCTTGCTGCAGCAGTTCAAAACCCGCGAGGGACTGGATTTCATCAACCTGCGCAGCCCTGACGGCCGGCTGCTGTTGGCCGATTTTGCCGTGCCCGCCGGCCCGCCCGCCGCCGCCCTGAGCGCCGATGAATTGGCCGCCGTGTTGGCCCCGCCAACCGGCCGCACGGCCGCCAGCGTGGCGGTGCTGCAGCCGGCCCAACAAGGCCTGCTGTCGCCGGCGCTGCAAGCCCGGGTGGCCGTGCCGCTGGTGGCCACCCGCAATGCCTTGCCCAGTGAGCGCCAGCAAGAGCAGCGGGCGATGGTGGTGCTGGCCACGGCACCCGTGCGGGCGGCCGGCGGCCGGGTGCTGGCGCTGCTGCAAGCCGGGGTGCTGCTCAACCACAACCTGCCCTTCATCGACCACATCAACCAGATCGTCTACCCCGAGGGCGCGTTGCCGTTTGGCAGCCAGGGCACGGCCACGCTGTTCTTGGACGACGTGCGCATCTCCACCAACGTGCGCTTGTTTGACGCCGCAGCAGACGCCGCCCAGCCCGGCGCGCCGGACGGCGCTGCCGGCCCCACCGTGGCCAGTGCCAGTGCAAGCCCCAGCACGGCGCCCGGCAGCGGCGCCCAGCGCGCCATCGGCACACGGGTGTCGGCAGCAGTGCGCCAGGCCGTGCTGGGCCGTGGCGAGACCTGGCTGGACCGGGCGTTTGTGGTCAACGACTGGTATGTCTCGGCCTACCAGCCACTGGCAGACGCCGCCGGAGAACGTGTCGGCATGCTTTACGTCGGCTATCTGGAGCGGCCTTTCACCTGGCTGAAATATGGCGTGCTCGCGGGCATCGGCGTGGTGTTTTTTGGCGTGATGCTGCTGGCCGCGTGGTGGTCGGCACGCTGGGCGCGCGCCATCTCCAGCCCGCTGGAGCAGATGGCCCGCACCCTGCAACAGGTGCAGGCCGGTGACCCGCAAGCCCGCGTTGGCACTGTGGCCAGCGGCGATGAGATCGGCGCGTTGGCCGGCCACCTGGACGGGCTGCTGCAAACCGTGGCCGACAAGACCGACGCGCTGCAGGCCCTGAATGCCGCGCTGGACGCCGAGGTGGCCGACCGCACCCAGGCCCTGCAAGCCGCGCAGGCCCAACTGCTGCGCGCTGAAAAAATGGCCGCCGTGGGCCAGCTCACAGCCAGCATCGCGCACGAGGTCAACAACCCCATTGCGGTGATCCAGGGCAATCTGGATCTGGTGCGGGAGCTGTTAGGCCCGGCCGCAGCGCCAGTGTTGACCGAGCTGCGACTGGTGGACGCGCAGATTGAGCGCATGCGACTGATCGTCACCCAACTGCTGCAATTTGCCCGGCCGACAGAGTTTGCCGGTTATGTGGAAGCGGTGGAGCCCGCCGCCGCGCTGCAGGACAGCCTGGTGCTGACCCACCACCTGCTGGCGCGCAGCGGCATCACCATCGAGCGGGATTTTCGCGCCACGCGCACGGCCGCCATCAACCGGCAAGAGCTGCAGCAGGTGCTGGTCAACCTGCTGGTCAATGCGGTGCATGCGATGCCAGCGGGTGGCACCCTGACGCTGGCCTGCAGTGACTGGGCCGCACCCGACGGCGCGCCGGGTGTCTGCCTGCGCGTGATGGACAGCGGTGCCGGCCTGGCCGACGAGCTGCTGGGTGTGTTGTTCCAGCCCTTTGTCACCCGCAAAAAAGACGGCACCGGCCTGGGCCTGTGGATCAGCCGCAGCATCGTGGAGCGTTACGGCGGCGACCTGCAAGCCCGGAACCGGCCAGCGGGCCTTGGCACGGGTGCGGTGATGGACGTGCTGCTGCGCTGCGACAGCTTGTCGCAGCCCGGCCGCTAGACTTGAGCGCCCATGCCAGCCCATCCCCAACTCCCCGTGGCCGTGCTGATCGAGCGGCGCAAGCAGCCCAACACCTGGGAGGCTTGGGGCTTTTGCATCACCGAGGTGGTGGTGGACGAAGGTGGCTTTGGTGACAGCCCGCGCACCCTGCGCGATGACGGCTGCCGGGCGCAAATGCTGCACCCCGGGCTGACGGTGAGCCTGCACCGCGATGAATGCGAGGGTTACTACCTCAACCTCACGTCCGGCGCGCCGGTGTGGTTTGTGATGTGGCGCATCGATGAGGACGACCCAGCGCGTGCCTGGCCCGAGTTGGTCACGCTGTCCTACAACGAGGCCGGCCGCCTGCTGGACGCGCAGGAGCGGGTGGACAACCTGCCGTTGCCCGATGAGGTGGCGGCCGTGCTGCAGGCCTTTGTGGATGAACACTACCGGCCCGAGGCCAAACAGAGGCGCCGGCCGGTCTCGTTCAAACCACCGGGGCAGCGCTGATGGCGGCGGGCAGCCCCACGGGGGATCGCGACGACGCACCCGGCGGGTTTTTGTCGCGCTGGTCGCAGCGCAAGACCCTGGTGCGGCAGGGTGCGGTGCCGGCTGAGCCGGTGCCTGCGCTGGCGGCGGTTGCGGTGCCGGTTGCGGTGCCAGCCACCGCCGCCGTGCCACCGCCGGTGCTGGCCCAGCCAGCGCAGCGCCCAGCGGCCAGCGCCACCGACCACCCGTCATCACCCGCCGCAGAGCCCACCCCGGCACCGCCCACCCTGGCCGACGTGGCCGCACTCACCCAGGCCTCCGACTACAGCCGCTTTGTGGCGCCCGGGGTGGATGCCGGCGTCAAGAATGCCGCGCTCAAAAAGCTGTTCACCAACCCGCACTTCAACATCATGGACGGGCTGGACACCTACATCGACGACTACGGCAAGCCCGACCCGCTGCCCGTCGGCATGCTGCGCCAGATGGTGCAGTCCCACGCGCTGGGCTTGTTCCGTGAGGAGGACGATGAGGCTGCTGCGGCCGCCACCGCGGCGGCGCCCGCAAGCACCGCCGCTGCGGCCGTGGCCGCCCACCTGACCACCACCAAGCCCGCCCAGCCCGACCACTTGCCTGCAGCCCAGCCCGACGCTTTGCCTGAACCCGCGACCAAGTCCGATGAAAACCCTGCTTTGTGATTGCAACCGCACCCTGCCGCTGGACCGTCCGGCCCTGCTGCGGGCCTTGGGCCAGACCCCGGGCGCCAGCACTGACGGGCTGGCTGAGGTGCACAGCCTGCTGTGCCGGCGCGAGGCGGCGGCGTTCCAGCGCGCCGCCACCAGCACCGGCGCCCGGGCCGAGCCGCTGCTGGTGGCTTGCACACAAGAGAGCCGGCTGTTTCTTGAGCTCAACGCGCAGACCGAAGGTGCCGCACCCACCAGCGTGCGGCCCATCCACTTTGTCAACCTGCGCGAGACCGGCGGCTGGTCGCGCGACGCAGCCCAAGCCACGCCCAAGATCGCTGCGCTGATTGCCGCAGCACAACTGCCCGATGTGGACCCGGTGGGCACCGTGGCCTACCGCTCGGGCGGGCGTTGCCTGGTGATCGGCCCGGCGGACGCCGCCCAGCAAGCCGCCGCGCTGCTGGCGGATCAACTCGATGTCAGCCTGCTGGTGGACCGCCCAGGCGGCACGCTGGCCCAGGCCCACCACCTGCCGGTGCACACCGGGCAGCTCAGCCAGTTGACGGGCTGGCTGGGGGCATTCCAGGTGCAGTGGGTCCAGTCCAACCCCATCGACCTGGACTTGTGCACCCGCTGCAACGCCTGTATCACCGCCTGCCCCGAAGGCGCCATTGATCTGAGCTACCAGGTGGACCTGGCCGCCTGCAAAAGCCACCGGGCCTGTGTGCAGGTGTGCGAGGCCGCCGGCGCGATTGATTTCCAGCGCCCGCCGCAAGGGGTGGATGCCCAGTTTGATCTGGTGCTGGACTTGCGCGCCCAGCCGGCGTTTGCCATGCACCAGCCGCCGCAGGGCTACTTCCATACCGGGGCTGACCCGGGCCGCTTGATGACTGCGGTGCTGGCGCTGCGTGGCTTGGTGGGGGAGTTCGAGAAGCCGCGCTTTTTCAACTACCGGCAAAACCTGTGCGCACACAGCCGCAACCAGCAGATCGGCTGCACCGCGTGCATCGATGTCTGCTCGGCCCAGGCCATCCGCAGTGACGCCACCCTGAAAGGCAAGCTGCAAGGCAAAAACCGCGGTGCCATGCCTGGCCAGCCGGTGGCCGGCGCACCGGCCCAGCAAGGTGGCGGTGTGGTGGTCAACCCGCACTTGTGCGTGGGCTGCGGTGCCTGCAGCACGGTGTGCCCCAGCGGTGCGATGGGTTTTGCCTACCCCGGCCCGGCAGACCAGGGCAAGCGCCTGCGCACGGTGCTCACGGCCTATGCCAAGGCCGGCGGCAAAAACGCCGCGCTGCTGCTGCACAGCCAGCAGGCCGGCAGCCAGCTGATCGACGCGCTGGGTCGCGCCGCCCAGGCCGGGCGCAAAGGCGCGGCGCTGCAGGGTGTGCCGGCCCGGGTGATCCCGCTGGCGCTGTGGCACACCGCCAGTACCGGCATCGATTTGTGGCTGGCCGCAATCGCCCAGGGTGCATGCCAGGTTTGGGTGCTGCTGACGGCTGAAGAAGCCCCCGACTACCGCCGCGCCCTGGCCGAGCAGATGGCGGTGGCCGAGGCCATCCTGCAAGGCCTGGGCTACAGCGGCCAGCACTTTGCCGTTGTGGATGTCGCGCTGATCGAGGCCGGCGGCGCTGACCCGCTGCTGGCGCTGGATGCCGCGTTGCGTGCTGGCCCGGCCCAGGGTGTGCAGCGGCCGGCCGCGTTTGCCGTGCAGGCCGACAAGCGTGGCACGCTGGAGTTGGCCATCGAGCACCTGCTGGCCCAGGCGCCGCAAGCCCCAACCGCCCAAACGCCCAGCGCCGACCAGGCCAACCCCCTGCCCACCGCCGGCGCGCCGTTCGGCACGCTGCTGGTGGACACCACCAAGTGCACCCTGTGCCTCAGCTGCGTGGGCGCCTGCCCCGAGGCCGCGTTGCAAGACAACCCCGATCGGCCCGAGCTGCGCTTCATCGAGAAAAACTGCGTGCAGTGCGGCCTGTGCGCCACCACCTGCCCCGAGTCGGCCATCACCCTGCAGCCCCGGTTGTGGCTTGCCGATGATGGCAAGGCGCGCAAAGCCACCCGGGTGCTGCATGCCGCGCAGCCGTTTGCCTGCATCCGCTGCGCCAAGCCGTTTGGCACGCTGCAGGCCATCGAGGCCATGATGGCCAAACTGGCCGGCCACGCCGCCTTCCAGGGCGCGGCGGCGGACCGGCTGCGCATGTGTGGCGATTGCCGCGTGATTGACATGCACAGCAACCCCAACGAGACCCGCATCACTGATCTGTGATGCAGCAGGCCACACGACCATGCGCAACACCCCCCCGCCCCCGCAAACACGACCCATCCACTTTGCCGCCGCCGACAACAGCGAAGAGCTGGCCCGCGCCGAGCTGTACGGCCTGCTGGCCGGCCTGTGGTTGGCGCCGCCCGACGCCGCGCTGCTGCAGCAGTTTGCAGTGGCAGTGACCGAGGCGCCGCAGCAGGGCGGCCATCTGGAGGCACCCTGGGGCGACCTGGTGGCCGCCATGCGCGCCACCACGGTGGCCGCAGCTGCAGCAGAGCACGGCGCGCTGTTTGACGGCGTGGGCCGGCCCGAGGTGATGGCCTACGGCTCGTTCTACCTGACCGGCTTCTTGAACGAAGCACCGCTGGCCACGCTGCGCCAGGACCTGGCCGCGCTGGGCCTGACCCGCGACGCGCAAAGCCTGGAGACCGAGGACCACATCGCGTTTGTGTTGGAGGTGATGCGCTGGCTGATTGCCGGCGACGACGTGGCGGTGTGCAACCTGGCGCAGCAGCAGCGGTTTTTCCGCGTCCACCTGCAGCCCTGGGTTGGCAAGCTGTGCGACGCGGTGGACGCCCACCCGCGCGCGCACACCTGGCGCGCGGTGGCGGCGATGACACGCGCATTGGTGCAGGTCGAGGCCCAGGGTTTTGACTTGCTGGAGGCCTGAATGACAACGACCGTGATCCCGAACCTGATCCCAACCGAACACATCACCGGCCTGGTGCTGGCCGGTGGCCGTGGCAGCCGCATGGGCGGCATCGACAAAGGCCTGCAATCCCACCTGGGCATGCCACTGGCGCTGCACAGCCTGCTGCGCTTGGGGCCGCAGGTGGGCCACAGCATGCTCAACGCCAACCGCAACCTGGGCGCATATGACGCGATGGGCGTGCCGGTGTGGCCGGATGCGCTGGTGGGTGGGTCTGAGGCCTATCCTGGCCCGCTGGCCGGCTTTTTGGCCGGGCTGGAACACTGCGAGACGCCGTACCTGGTGACTGTGCCCTGCGACACACCCAACTTCCCGCTTGACCTGGTGGCCAGGCTGGCCCAGGCGCTGGTGGTGCAAGACGCTGAACTGGCCATCGCCGCCACCTTGGAAGACGGCAAAGTGCAGCCGCAGCCGGTGTTCTGCCTGATGCAGGCCACGCTGATCGAAAGCCTGGTGGCCTTCAGCCACAGCGGCCAGCGCAAGATTGACCGCTGGACCAGCCAGCACCGCTGCGCCACCGTGGTGTTTGACGACGCGGACGCGTTTTTCAATGCCAACACTTTGGCTGAATTGCAGCAGTTGCAGCCCAGGTAGGCCGCCACGGCCCGGCCAGCCATCAATCCACCTTGGCGCCTGAGGCCTTGACCACCGGCCCGTACTTGGCCAGTTCGGCTTTGACAAACGCCGCAAACTGGGCCGGTGTGGTGGGCGCGGGTTCGGTCATCAGCGTGGCCATGCGGCTGCGGGTCTCGGGTGCTTGCAGCACCGCCACAAAGGCGCTGTTCAAGCGTGCCAGCACGTCCGGCGCCAAACCGGCCGGGCCGAACAGGCCAAACCAGGTGTCCACGTCAAAGCCGCCCAGGCCCAGGCTGCGGCCGGCCTCGGCGATGGTGGGCAGGTGGGGCATGGCGCCAGACCGGCCGGCGCTGGTGACGGTCAGTGCCTTTAATTTGCCCGCGCGGATGTTGGCTGCGGCACTGGCCAGGTTGTCAAAGTTCAGGTCCACCTGGCCGGCCAGCAGGCCTGGGAGCCTGTCGGGCTTTGGGTCGGGCCTGCGCCGGGGCGAGTTTCGGTGCCAGGCTAGGAGCC
>JANPOW010000409.1:0-8171 GCA_031428185.1 Betaproteobacteria bacterium
CGGCACGACCTGGGGTTGGTACAGCTACGACAAGGCGCTGAACCTGATGTACTACGGCACCGGCAACCCGTCGACATGGAATCCGTCACAGCGGCCCGGGGACAACAAGTGGTCGATGACGATCTTCGCGCGTGATGTCGACACCGGCATGGCCAAATGGGTCTATCAGATGACCCCGTTTGACGAGTGGGACTTTGACGGCATCAACGAGATGATCCTGGCCGACATCCCGGTGCATGGCAAGCAGACCAAGGCCCTGGTGCACTTTGATCGCAACGGTTTTGGCTACACACTTGACCGCACCAACGGCGCGCTGCTGGTGGCCGAGAAGTTCGACCCGAAAGTCAACTGGGCCACGCATGTGGACATGAAGACAGGCCGGCCGCAGGTCGTCAGCAGGTATTCCACCGCACACGCCGGGCCTGATGTCAACAGCAAGGGCATCTGCCCGGCGGCGCTGGGCAGCAAAGACCAGCAGCCGGCGGCATTTGACCCGGAAACCAAGCTGTTCTACGTGCCCACCAACCATGTCTGCATGGACTATGAGCCGTTCAAGGTGGAATACACCGCTGGCCAGCCGTATGTGGGCGCCACGCTGTCGATGTACCCGGCACCGGGCAGCCACGGTGGCATGGGCAACTACATTGCCTGGGACGCCGGCACCGGCAAGATCGTGCAAAGCCATGCCGAGAAGTTCTCGGTCTGGAGCGGCGCGATGAACACTGCGGGTGGCCTGTCTTGTTACGGCACGCTGGAGGGTTACCTCAAGTGTGTGGACAAGAAGGACATCAACAAGGAGTTGTTCAAGTTCAAGACTCCGTCCGGCATCATCGGCAACGTGTTCAGCTATGAGCACAAGGGCAAGCAATACATCGGTGTGTTCTCGGGCATTGGTGGCTGGGCCGGCATCGGCATGGCGGCTGGTCTGGAGAAAGACAGCGACGGCCTGGGTGCTGTGGGCGGCTACAAAGAGCTGAGCCAATACACTGAACTGGGTGGTTCGTTGACCGTGTTTGCACTGCCCAACTGAGTGCGATTGCCCGGAATCAGCCACACCGGTTCCGGATCCGATGAGGGGTGGGTGCTGCGCCGCAGCGCCCCCCCCTTTTTTGTCACGATGGATGAGTTTGCACATGCTCCGGAAATCACTGCTCACGTTGACTTTGCTGGCATCCACCACCGCGTTTGGCCAGGCGCCGCTGTACCAGGTGAGCGATGGCTTCAAGGTGGATGCCAATACCCTGAAGGGTTTTCGCACCTGGCGCGCTGCGGCCTGTGACCGCTGCCATGGCGCCAATCAAGAGGGCCTGGTCGGGCCGTCACTGGTGGTCAGCATGAAAACCCTGTCCAAAGACGACTTCGTCAAGACGGTGCGTGACGGCCGGCTCGAAAAAGGCATGCAGAGCTTTGGCACCAGCCCGCAGGTGATGGACAACATTGACGCGCTGTACGCCTACCTCAAAGGCCGCTCGGACGGCGCCATCACCCGCGCCAAGGTTGAGCTGGCCCCATGACGCGGCAACACCGTCGCATGGCCGGTACCAGCGCAGCCTTGCTGCTCAGCCTTGCTGCCGTGCTGGTGCCAGGTGCCGCCCAGGCGCAAGACCCACCGGCCCGCACCGCATTGCGCGTCTGCCAAGACCCCAACAACCTGCCGTTTTCCAGCACCCGGGGTGATGGCATCGAGAACCGCATTGCCGACGTGTTTGGCAAGGCGCTCGGCCTGCCGGTCACCTATTACTCGTTCCCGCAGCGCCTGGCCTTCATCCGCAACACCTTGCGCTACAAGCTGCCGGGCGATGACTACCCCTGCGACATCGTGATGGGTGTGCCGGTGGGCTTTGACCAGGTGTCGGTCACCAAGCCGTACTACCGGTCTACCTACGCCCTGGTCTACCCACAAGGGCGTGGCATGGACACGGTCAAGACGGGTGAAGACTTTCTCAAGCTGGACCCGGCCAAGCTGGCCAGCTTGCGCATCGGCGTGTATGACCGCTCACCCGCGTCCGTGTGGCTGAGCAAGCATGGCCTGGTCGACCGCGGTGTGCCCTACCAGATCATGAACGCCGACCCCGCGCAGTACCCGGGCGAGATCATCGAGAAAGACCTGGCTGCAGGCAAGATCGACGTGGCCATCGTGTGGGGGCCCATTGCCGGCTACTTTGCCAAGCGCATCACTGCGCCCAAGCTGGTGGTGGTGCCGCTCAAATCCGAGCCTGGGGTCCAGTTCGACTTCCAGATGGCGATGGGCGTGCGCTACGGTGAGCGCGACTGGAAACAGCAGGTCGAGGGCCTGCTCGAATCACGCCAGGCCGAGATTGCCGCCATCCTGGCCGAATACGGCGTGCCGCTGGTTGACGAGACCTTCTCAGCGCCCGGCCGGCGCTGATCCACCAGCCCAACGCTGCACCAGCCCCGACCATGCTGCTGCAACACCTGCTGCCGGCCGCTCTGCCGGCCACGGCCTGGCCGCTGCTGCTGGCGGCCGGGCTGGCCTGCAGCGCGGCGGCAACACCAGCCCAAGTCAGCCACCCGCATGACCGGGCTGCTGCGGTGCAACTGGCCGGCAGCGTGCTGCGCATCGAGGCACAGCGGGCATCGGGTGGCCTGTCGCTGGGCTCGGGCGTGACGGTCGGGCGTGATCTGGTCATCACCAACTGCCATGTCACGCGCGACGCCACTCGGCTGCACGTGGTGCGCGGTGGTGTGCGCTGGCTGGTGGCGGCGCAGCAGGCCGACATCGACCATGACTTGTGCCTGCTGCAGGCGCCGGGTGTGCAATCCACCGCGGTGGCGCTGGCCACCACCCAGCCGCTGCAGATGGGCCAGGCCGTGACCGCCTTGGGCTACACCGGCGGAGTGGACTTGCAACACAGCTTTGGTGCCGTGGTCGACCTGCACCGCTGGCAAGACGGCATGGTGGTGCAGACCTCCAACGGCTTCAACTCCGGCGCCAGCGGTGGTGGGCTTTTCAATGCCGACGGCCAGTTGGTGGGCATCCTCACCTTCCGCCTGCGTGGTGGTGCGCAGCATTACTTTGCTGCGCCGGCCGCATGGGTGCACAGGTTGGTGGATGCAGCAGACAGCGGTGGCCTGCAGCCGGTGGCGCCGCTTGACCCAGCCCGCCTGCCCTACTGGCAGGAGCAAGGGGCGCAGCAGCCGCGCTTTTTGCTGGCCAATGTGCTGGTGGGTGCCAGGCGCTGGCTAGATCTGGCCGGCCTGGCGCGTGGCTGGCTGCATGACGATGTGTTTGACGGTGAACCCTGGTACCTGCTGGGCCTGGCCCTGAGTGAATTGCAGCAACACACCGAAGCCGGGCCGGCGCTGGACTGCGCACTGCGCCTGCAGCCGCTGCGCCAGGCCGCCCGCGCCCGGCGTGATGCGCTGGACGTGGCCATCGCGCTCAACCCGCCCGTGGCCGGCACATTGGCCGCCAATACCAACAACCCGCCCGCCGGCACCCCGGCCTGCCCGGTCACCGCCTGACCTTTTCTACGCCACCATGACCCATTCCTGTTTGCAGCACGACGCGCCAGCCCACCATGCCGGTGGCAAGTGCAGCACGGCCAACACAGCCAGCACGGCCACCCAATTGATCCGCCATGCAGTGGCCGGGCTGGCCCTGGCCTGCGCGTATGCCCTGCTGTGGCCGGGCACCAGCCACGCGGCCGACGAGATATCGCCCGCTGAAAAAGCGCTGTTTATCAACAACCAGCTCGGCGCCGTCAACCCGCCGGCGCGCTTGCGCTACAGCTACCGTAAACAAGGCTCGCTGGAAGCGGGCTTTGATGACAGCGTGACGATTGCACTGCGCCGCACGGCGGACGGCGCTTGCTGCGCCACCAGCGCCGAGTTTCTGCACGGTGAGCGGGCGCTCAAGTTGCCTGATATTGAAGCGGCGCAAGGCAACCCGGCCATCCTGTATTTTTTGGAGCGTGACATCCGCGAGATGCAGCGCCTGACCAAAGGCCAGCCCAACTACTTCCGCAAGCGCATCCGGTTGGCAGTATTCAACGGCGCCACGCTGCGGCCGGTGCAGGTGGCCTGGGCCGGCAAGACGGTGGATGCACAAGAGATTCAGATTTCGCCCTACCTGGATGACCCGCTGCGCGAGCGCTTTGCACAACTGGCCGGCAAGCAATACACCTTCACCCTGGCCGATGCGGTGCCAGGCGGCCTGCACAGCATCCGCACCCGGGTGGCCGGTGCCAACGGTGCAGCGCCACTGCTGACCGAGGAGATGACGTTTGAGCGGGTCGAGGCGATCACGGCACCCTCCGCTGCACCCACCACCGCACCGACCACCTCTCCGTCCACCAGCCCGGCTGCCGGCCGCCGCCAGCCCTGACCACCGCAGCATCGCCCACCCCACCGCCCACCCGCTCATGAAAACTCCTGCTGCCCTGGCCTGCCTGGCCACTCTGCTCAGCGGCCTGTGTGCCAGCGCTGCGGCCAATGATTTCCCCACGGTGGACCGGGTGCTGCATGTGCAGGAATGCATACGCGACAACCCCGGGCCGTATTACGAGATGGTCAACAAATGCGCCTGCGCGCTGGACCGGTTTGCCAGTGAGGTCAAGTTTGATGACTACGTGACCATGGTCACCATCGTCAACGCGATGAGCATTGGCGGTGAGCGTGGCAATGACTTGCGCGACAACGACACCCTCAAGCCGCAATTGGCGCGCTACCGCGAGCTGCAGGCCAAAACCCGCAAGGCCTGCTTTATCGGCATGGGGCCGCGCTGAGGCGCGCACCGCCCTGGGCCACAGCCACACCAAACCCAGCCCGGGGATACCCACCATGCCAAAGCCACACGCTGCGCGGCCTTGCCCCGCCCTGACCTGCGCTGCTGCCAGCCGCCGCGCCTGGTTGCAGCAAGCCGCTGCCGCTGCGTCAGCCTGCGGCCTGGCCAGCTGGGCGCCGGCTGCACGCAGCCAACTGCCGGTGCAAGAAGACCCGGACACCAACCGGGTATGGCTGGCGGTGCGCAGCAGCCTGTTTGGCAAGCGCCCCATCCAGGCGGCCAGCCCGGCGCAACTGGTGCTGGAGGTGGCGGCCCGCGCGGCAGACGCCGCCGTGGTGCCCATCGCCCTGCGCTGCAGGCTGCCCGCCAACACACCGCACCAGGTCAGCCGCTTGCTGCTGGTGATCGACAACAACCCGTCGCCGGTGGGCATGACGCTGCAGTTTGGCGCTGCCAGCGGGCCGGCCGACATCGAAACCCGGGTGCGGGTGGACGCCTACTCCCATGTGCGCGCCATTGCCGAGTTGTCTGACGGCACGCTGTGGATGCGCACCCGCTATGTCAAAGCCTCGGGCGGCTGCTCGGCACCGGCCGCAGCGGACGCTGCCACCGCCCTGGCCCGCCTGGGCCAGATCCACCTGCAGCCCGAAGCGCCACCACCCGCCGGTGAGGCGCAAGCCGTGCAACTGCACATCAGCCACCCCAACGATTCCGGCCTGGCGATGGACCAGTACACCCGCCAGAACATCCGCGCCCGCTACGTTCGGCAGATTGACATCACGCTGGCCGGCCAGCTGGTGCTGCAGGCCGATGTGGATTTTTCGCTCAGCGAGAACCCCTACCTGCGGTTTTTTGTGCAGCCCGGTGGGGGCGGAGAACTGCAAGCGCAGGTGGTGGATTCCGACGCCGGGCGCTTCTCGGCCAGCCGCACGCTGTCGCGTGGCAGCGCCTGATGCTGTGGCCCGCCCTTGCGCTTGCGGCCAGTGCTGCCTTGGCCATGCCGACAAGCCTGCATGCCGCACCGTTTGCCTACATCACCAACCAGGGCAGCCACGATGTGTCGGTGATCGACCTGGCCAGCCAGGCGGTGGTGGCCACCGTGGCGGTGGGCCGCTCACCGGCCGGTGTGGTGGCCAACAGCCGGGCTGGCCGGGCATTCATCTCCAACCCCGACAGCCGCGATATCTCGGTGATCGATATGCGCAGCCAGCGGGTGGTGGCCACCTTGCCGGCCGGTGACGGGCCGGTGGGCATTGATGCGTCCGCCGATGGCCAGCAGCTGTTTGTGGCTGACTGGTACCGCAACCGCCTGCTGCTGATCAACCCGGCCCGGCCGCAGGATGCACCCGACGCCGTCGCCCTGGGCAAAGCCCCCGCTGGTGTGGCCGCCCACCCCGATGGCCGCACCGTGTTTGTGGCCGAGCGTGACGACGACAGCGTGGCCGTGGTGGACTTGCCCAGCCGCAGCGTGCGCGCCCGGGTGCCCGTGGGCAGCCATCCATTCGCGCTGCTGCTGGACACACCACGCCAACGCCTGTATGCGCTGAACGTGCAAAGCAACAGCATCAGCGTGATCGACCTGCAAGATGCCGTACACCCCAGCGTGGTGGCCACACTCAAGACCGGCAACACGCCTTACGGCGCCGCACTGTCGGCCGACGGACGGCGGCTGTTTGTCACCAACCAGCATGCCGACACGGTGAGCCTGTTCGACGCCGACAGCTTGCGCTTGATCACCACCCTGACCGGCTTTGCCTACCCCGAGGGCATTGCCGCCCACGGTGACGCGGTCTACGTTGTCAACTGGATGGACGACAACGTGAGCGTGCTGGACGCCAACACCGGCCGGCTGCTGCGCCAGATCAGCACCGGCAAAAACAGCCGTGGCTTTGGCGCCTTCATCGGTGCGCCGCTGCCGCCTTGATGTCCTTGCCCACACGCTGGATCGCCCGCCTCAACCCCCGCCCACCCTCATCATGACGACATTGCCAACACGCCCATTGCCTCTGCCGCGCCGCGCCGCGCTGCTGTCATTGCTGTCGCCCCTGCTGCTGCCTGGCATGGCCACTGCCCACGGCCCCACCCGGCAAAAAGTGGTGGAGCAGATCGGCATCAACACCCCAGCCACTGCGGTGTGGGCCCGCATCCGAAACTTTGACGCACTCAAGGCCTGGCACCCGGCGGTGGCAGACAGCCCGGCCGACAAGGGCAATGACGAAGGCTCGGTTCGCATACTCAAATTGCAAGGTGGCGGCGCGCTGACCGAGGTGCTGGAAAGCCATGACGACGGCCGCATGCGCTACACCTACCGCGCCAAGGACGGGGGCGCACTGCCGGTGACCAACTACACCTCGACCATCAGCGTCAAGCCGGATGGTGATGCCAAGTGCACGGTGGAATGGCGTGGTGCGTTTTACCGCGCCTATCCCAACAACGACCCACCGCCAGAGCAAAACGACGAGGCCGCGGTGAAGGCCGTCACCGCTGTGTACCAAGCCGGCCTGGCCCATCTCAAAAAGCTGGCCGAGGCGCGCTGATCCGGCGCTGATCCAGCACCACCACCCCGCAGCACCCGCCGCAGCACGCCCGCGTCCATGCCCCACCACAGCCCGCAACGCCGCCACGGGTTGGGCCTGCTGGCCGCAGCCTGCCTGGCAGCGCCCGGCCTGGCGCTGCTGCAAGGCTGTGCCGCCATGGCGGGCAAGCTGCCGCCAGGCACGCCCACGCCGCAGCGCCTGGCCGATGGCGTTTACCTGCTGCCGGGCCAGGGTGACCAGGCCGATGCCAGCAACCTGGGGCGCATCGGCAATGCCGGCTTCATCGTTGGCCCGCTGGGGGTGCTGGCCATCGACACCGGCACCTCAGCAGCACATGGCCAGGCGCTGTTGGATGCCATCCGCAACGTCACCGACGCACCGGTTCGGCTGGCCTTGATCAGCCACACGAGGCCCGAATTTTTGTTTGGCGCCGCTGCCTTCCAAAACCAGGGCATCCCCATCCAGACGCACCGCCGCACTGCGCAGTTGATGGCCGCACGCTGTGAGACTTGTCTGAAAACACTGGTGCAGCAGGTGGGCGCCGGGGCGATGCAAGGCACCAGACTCGTGGTGCCCGACCGGGTATTTGACGGTCCGCTGCTGCTGCAAACCATCGGCCGCCCGGTGCAACTGCTGTGGGGCGGCCACAGCAGCGGGCCGGGGGACATCGCCGTGCTTGATGAAACCAGCGGTGTGCTGTTTGGCGGCGGGCTGTATGACAACGGCCGCATCCCCGACATCCAGGACAGTGAGCTGCCCGGCTGGCAGCGCATGCTGGCCAGCCTGCAGCGCCTGCCACTGACCCAGGTGGTGCCCGGCCACGGCCCGGCCAGCCCACCGGCGCTGCTGGCCACCGCGCTGCGCTACCTGCAGCAGCTGGAGGCAGG
>JANPOW010000410.1:0-25127 GCA_031428185.1 Betaproteobacteria bacterium
TACGCACCGACCCGCCGAAGGACAGCGGAAACTGGCTGGCAATCACCACCGGGATGCCGGCCTGGTGCAGCGCGTGGGCGATGCTGGCACCCACGCCCATCACCCCGCCCACCGCGCCGCTGTTGCAACTGGCCAGGGTGACGACAGACGGGCTGGACGCCGTGCCGTCCAGGCCACCCCCGGCGCCGCGCCGCACGGTGCGCAGCGCGCTGGCCAGGCGCTCACCGCTGACCACGTCCGCCGGGCCTTGCGGGTCACCCGCGCTGTGCAGCAGCAGGCCGAAGCGGGTGTCGAAGCCGGCGCTGCGCTCACCCCCGTGGGCCAGGATGTGGACGTGGGTGAAGGCCTGCTCGGCGCAGGCGCGCTCCACCGCCGCCAGCGTGGCGTCGGTGATCACGGTGAGGTGCTGGGCCACGCTGGCCGGGCTGCCAGCCCAGGCCGCCAGGCAGCCACGCAGCGCCACCAGGTGCGCCAGGTCGGGCACGGGCGGCAGGCCGGCCGGGCTGGCGAGCACCAGCAGCACGCGGGTTTCTTGCGGCCAGGCCAGGGTGTGCTGTGGCACACGCCGGGTCTCGCGGGTGATGCAGATGGGGGCTTGCTGCTGCAGCAGCACCGGCTGGCCGGCACCGGGCCAGGCGCTGGGCGCCAGGGCCAGCTCAAACGGCAGCAAGGCCAGCTCACTGGCGGACAAGACCAGGCGCAGATGCAGCGGGGAAGCGGGGGCGTTTGTAGTGCCGTTGGCGGCGGTGCCGTCGCCCTGACCACGCTGCAACTCGGCGCCCAGGCCGGGGATGCTGGCCAGCAGGCCGGCCAGCCAGCGGGCGGTGTCCTGTAGCTGGAACTGGCGTGCCTCCTCACCCAGCCGGTAGCTCAGTGCGCGCAGCCGGTGCAGCAGTTGGCTGTGTTCCAGCGTCACTTGCACGGTCACGGCTTCGTGGTTTTCACACAGCGCCAGGTAGGGCGTCAGCGGCGACAGCAACTGGTTGTGCGCCGGGCCGTGGCGCAGCAGTTCAAGGGTGATGGTGCGCATGGGTGCTTTCAAAAAACGCTTCGGCTGTCACAGGCCTACCGTGCGGTGGCTGCCCGGCACGCTGCGGGCCGCGTAACCGCCGGCGGCGCTGGCATCGGCCGTCACATGGCGCAGCTCGGCCTGGGTGGTGCCGGCGGCATCACGCCACAGGCTGACCACGGTATTGCGCTGCAGCACCAGCGTCGGCTCAGCCGCAGCCAGGGTGGCCACCGGGCTGCCGTCCAGCAGCGCAAACAGGCGGGCAAAACGTGCCGCATCCTGCCGCACCTGCGGTGTGATGCACATCAGCCTGGCCCAGGTGCCGCTGTTGAAGTAGTGGCCGCTGCCGCGCTGGCGGCGCAGGCTGCGTTCCAGGTGGGTGTGGCCGGTGAGCACGATGTCGATGGCCGGCGCCACCAGCGCGTCGATGCCGTTGAAGGTGTCGTCCGGCGCGGCTGCATCGAAGCTGCGGTCCTTGTCCAGAAACTCCAGCGCCTCGCGCAGCACCTCGGCGCGCGGTTTGCCGGTCAGCCAGTCCCAGGTGGCGCCCCACACGCCGAGCTGCGCACCAGCGTCGCCACGCACCAGGGTGATGGGTTCGATGCCGTGCTGCCAGGCGGTTTCGGCCCGGGCCAGCAGCGCGGCTGCGCCCTGGCCGGGTGCAGCGGCAGGCGGCACCGACCAGGACAAGGGCGCAGCGGCCGTATCCGTACCGGCACCACCGCCCCCGGCAGCACCCACCACGGCATCGGCATCGAGAAACCCGCCGGCCATGCGCGCCGCGTCCAGCGCGCGGCGGCGGGCGATGCCGGTCAAATCCTGCAGCTTGCGCAGCAGTTGCGGGTTCAGCGCGGCGAGTATTGGCACCACACCGGCGGTCTCGGGCTTGAGCAAATCGACAAACGGGTAACGCGCCTTGACCTGGTTCATCACCTCCACCACCAGTTGCGAGCCGGCGTTGGGTGTCCACGGTGTGTCGGGCAGGCCGTATTGCAAGTCACGGCCGATGCGACGCAGGCGTTCAAAGTCGGTCACGTTCCAGCTGTCCACCTCGTTGCCGTGCAGGCACAGCACCTGGGCTGTGCCCACCCGGCAGGCAAAACCGGTGCCGTCGCTCACCAGCAGCAGGCGGGCGCGGGCGGCGTCATCGGGCGCCAGGCAGCGCTGCAGGTGGCGGCGCACGGGTGGCAGGGCCAGCTCCAGGTCGTGGTTGCCCAGGTTGATGACCAGCAGCCGGTTGGGCGTGGCCAGCAAGGCTTTGAAGGCTTCAAACACCGGCGCAAACGCGGGGTCGGCCATCACCCGGTTGATCTTGGTGATGGCGCCGCTGGCATCAAAGGCCAGCGCGGGTTCTTCGGCCAGAAAGTCGATGAAATCACCGTTGACCACCAGCGCGGCCAGGCCGCTGCCGGGCAACGCGGCGACCTGGTGCGCCAGCCAGGCCAGCGCATTGGCGGCAGCAAAAATCTGGAAGCCTGGCCGCCCGCCCAGGTGCAGGTCAGACACCACCTGCAGGGTGTCGAATGTCAAGCCGTCGGGCATGGGGTCTCCTGGGGGTGGCGCAGTGCGGGTGGCGTCGTGCGGGTGGCATGGTGCGGGTGGCATCGTGCGGGTGGCGTCGTGCGGGGCACACTTTGCATCATTTGCCCTAGCACAGGCCGCAACAACCCCCTGTCTGACGCCAGCCACGCCCCTCTGATAGCGTGCCGACCTGATCAAAACAAGAGGAGACGCCTGGTGACAGCACTGCACGACCGTCTGCGTGCCCTGCCGCTGGAGCGCTTGCGCGCCATCCGCCGCGGTATCGAGAAAGAAAGCCTGCGCGCCTTGCCCGGCGGTGGCCTGGCCTTGACGCCGCACCCGGCTGGCCTGGGCGCGGCACTCACCCATCCGCACATCACCACCGACTACAGCGAATCGCAGTTGGAGCTGATCACCAGTGTGCATGCCAGCACCACCGCCTGCCTGGCCGAGCTGACCGAATGCCACCAGGCCGTCTACCACGCGCTGGGCACAGCGCCGGACGCTGAAATGCTGTGGGTGGGCAGCATGCCCTGCGGCCTGCCCACCGACGAGACCATCCCGATCGGCCGCTTTGGCAGCAGCAATGTGGGCCGTGCCAAGAGTGTTTACCGCATGGGCCTGGGCCACCGCTACGGCCGGCGCATGCAAACCATCTCGGGCATCCACTACAACTGGTCCATGCCCGGGCTGGGCAATGATGCGCACTTTGCGCTGATCCGCAACTTCCGCCGCCACGCCTTTGTGCTGCTGTACCTGTTTGGCGCCTCACCGGCGGTGTGTGGTGATTTTGTGGCCGGCCGGCCGCATGCGCTGCAGCCCATCCCCGGTGTGCAAAGTGGCAGCCTGCACATGCCGCACGGCACCTCGCTGCGCATGGGCCGGCTGGGTTACCAGAGTGACGCGCAGGCCTCGCTGGCGGTCAGCTACAACAGCCTGGAGAGCTACGCCGGCAGCCTGTATGAGGCACTCACCAAGCCGTATCCGGCGTATGAGGCGGTGGGCATCACCAACCCGGGTGGTGACTACAACCAGTTGGCCACCACGCTGCTGCAGATTGAAAACGAGTTTTACGGCCTGATCCGGCCCAAGCGTGTGATCTACCCCGGTGAGCGGCCGCTGCACGCGCTGCGCGAGCGCGGTGTGGAATACATCGAAGTGCGCTGCATGGACCTGGACCCGTTTGAGCCCGCGGGCATCAACGCGGCCACCACCCGCTTCATCGACATCTTCTTGCTGCACTGCCTGCTGGCCGACAGCCCGCCCGACACCCCCGAAGAAATCGCCGCGCTGGGCCGCAACCAGCACCGCACCGCCGCCCGTGGGCGTGAGCCCGGCCTGTTGCTGGAACACGGCGACCACACCATCACCCTGACCGACTGGGCCGCCCAGTTGCTGGACGAGTGCGGCCCGATTGCCGACGCGATGGACGCCGCCCACGGCGGGGCGCTGTACCAGGGCGCGCTGCAGGCCGCGCATGCCGCGCTGGCCGCACCACACAGCCTGCCGTCGGCCCGTGTGCTGGCGCGCATGGTGGATGGGTTCGAGGGCTCGTACCCGCGCTTCATCCGCGATTGCTCGGCCCGCACCCGGGCCGCGCTGCTGGCTTTGCCCTGGGGCGAGGCGCAGGCCGTGCGTTATGCCGAGATGGCCGAAGAATCCCTGGCGGAACAGCGCCGCATCGAGGCCGGTGATTCGATGTTGTTTGAGCAGTACCGGCTGGCCTATTTGTCGCCCGACCGGTTGCGCGCCTGAGCCTGGCCTGCAACGGCCGCTGGCGCCACTGCGGGCCGGTCGTCAGGGCAGCGGCGGCCCCGGCTGGCCCATCTTGCGCACGGCCTGTGCCGACCACCCAGCCGCCTGTCGCAAGCTGCACCGGCGGGCCAGGCCGGTCTGGCAGCATCGGGTGATGGTCCATCCAACACGCCAGCCGCGCCCGCCCGCATGACCGCCTTTGCCCACCCCCGCGCCTGGCTTGCCACTGCGCTACCTGTGCTGGTCGTGGCCAGTCTCAGCGCCCCGGCCACTGCCCAGATGTTCAGCGACCCGGCCTTGCAGGCGCAATACGCGGCCGAGCGCTTTGCCGATCTGGACGCCAGCGCCCAAAAACGCCTGGCGGCCCGGGCCGACGATGGCCAGGCCGTGTTGGCACTGGCGATGGTGGGCCTGGCCAGCAACGATGGCACCAAACGTGAGGCGGCCATCCAGCACGCCCAGGCTTGCGTGCAGCAAGCGCCGCAGTTGGCCGAATGCCATTACGCGCTGGGCACCGTGCTGGGCATCCACGCGATGGGCCAGGGCATCAGCAAGATGGCGTCCAGTGTGGGTACGGTCAAAGCCGCGCTGTTAGAGGCCTTGCGCCTGCAGCCCACCTGGTACCCGGCCCGCAGCGCGGTGGTGGAGTTTTATCTGGTGGCGCCCGGCCTGCTGGGTGGCAGCCACAGCAAGGCATTGGCCGCTGCACGCGGCGCCGCCAAGCCCGACCAGACGCAGGCCCTGGAGGCCAGAGTGGCGCTGGACGACGAGCGGTTCGATGCCGCACTGGCCACGCTGTACGCCGTGCCCAGCGGCGCGGGCAGCGACCCCGCGCTGACCGAGGACGTGCAGCAATGGATTCAATCCGCCGGTTTTGCGCTGCTGGCCAAAGACCAGCCGGCCAAGGCGCTGCCCGTTTTTGAGCGGCTGCAGCGTGAGCGCCCTGGCCATGCGGTGGGCTGGTACGGCGCCGCCCGGGCGCAGCACGCGCTGGGCGCAGTGGCGGACGCGCTGCGGCTGTATGAACACGGCGCCAAACTCAAAGGCGCTGCGGCGTTTGGTTTTGACTACCGGCTGGGCCTGGCGCTGCAAGCCGCCGGCCAGCCCGACGCGGCGCGCCTGGCGCTGGCCCGTTTTGTGGCCACCGGCAAAGGCCCGGGCAAAGCGCTGGACGACGCCCGCAAGCGGCTGCAGCAACTGGCGGCCACACCGTCCTGAGTACACCTGGCCGCGCTGGCGGCGCGCGTGTGCTGATTGCCCATGTGTTGCGATACAACACGCCAGCAGGCCCAAGCCCCGGCCACCGCCGTCAACGCCTGGCTGGCCATCGTCACCGCCGGCAGCGGGGGTGACACGCAACAACTTCTGGACCTTGCGCGGGCGCCGGCGCCCGCCCGGCGCACACTCAGGCCACAGCCGGCCGCACCGGCTGCACCACCAGCGCCTCGCGGATCGGCAGATGGACCAGCGCTGCGCCAATGGCCAGCAGTACGTCGGCGTACCACATCCAGTCAAAGCTGCCGGTGGCCTCAAACACCTTGCCACCCAGCCAGGCGCCCAAAAAGCCGCCCACCTGGTGCGTCAGCATCACCACGCCAAACAGCGTGGCCATGTTGCCGGTGCCAAAAAACTTGGCCACCAGGCCGGCGGTGGGTGGCACGGTGGACAAAAAGGTCAGCCCCATCACCGCCGCAAAGACGAGCATCACCGGCCCGGTCTTGGGCGCCAGCAAAAACCCAAGTACCGCCACCGCCCGTGCGGCGTAGACCAGCGACAGCAGCGACTTCATGCGCCAGCGGCCTACCGCCCAGCCCATGCCCAGGCTGCCGATGATGTTGAACAGCCCCAACATGGCCAGTGACCAGGCGCCGTATTGCAGCGGCAGGCCACAGGCGGCGATGACGCCCGGCAAGTGCGTCGCCAAAAACGCGACGTGAAAGCCGCAGACAAAAAAGCCGCTGGCCAGCAACAAAAAGCTGCGGTTGCGCAGCGCCGCGCGGACGGCGGCCCCGGCCGGCAGGGGCTTGGCCGGGGCCGCTGCGGCCGCGCCCACCGGCGCCCCAACCGGCACAGCAGCGCCGGTGCCGCGCAGCACCCAGGCCGCCGGCAAGGCCAGCAACACCAGCAGCGCCATCACCTGTATCGCGCTGGCCCAGCCCAGGCCCAGCAGCAGCGCGCCGGCAATCGGCGCCATCACAAATTGACCGACAGACCCCCCGGCGTTGACGATGCCGGTGGCCAGGCCACGCCGCTCAGGCGGGATCAGCCGCGCGGTGGTGGCCATCAACACCGCCGGCCCGGCCATGCCGGCACCACCGGCCGACAACACGCCGATGGCAAAAATCAGCCCTGCGGTGCTGGTCATCATGGGCGTGATGAAAGTGCCCAGCGCCACCAGCAACACGCCCACCAGCAACACCCGGCCGGCGCCCAGCCGGTCGGCCAGCGCGCCAGCAAACGGCTGGGTCAGGCCCCACCACAACTGGCCAAACGCAAACGCCAGGCTGATGCTGCCCAGCCCCAGGTGGGTGGCGCTGTTGAGCGCACTGAGAAACAAGCCCATGCTTTGGCGCGCGCCCATGGTCAGCGCAAAACAGCCGGCGGCGGCCAGCAGCACGGCCCAGACCGCAAAGCTGGGCGGCACGGCTGGTGTGGCTTGCGTGGTGGGCTCAGTCATCGGTGGCCTCCGCCGTGTGGTGTGTGGTGGCGGCGCCGGGCTGGCCTGCCGGCAAGCCGTCCAGCAAAGGCAGGCTGTCGTCAATCAGCGCGTGCAGGGCTTGCACCCGGGCCACGCCCAGCCGCGCGTTCAGTGCCAGTTGCGCGGCCAGCCAGTGGCCGCGCGCCTCGGCCCGTTTGGCCATGCCGGCCTCGGTGATGGCCACCTGCCGGCTGCGGCCGTCCGCACCCGCACCCAAGACCAGCCAACCGGCCTTGACCAGCGGCTGCAGGTTGCGGGTGACGGTGGACGCATCCATCGTCATGGCCCGGGCCAGCACACCGGGCTGCAGCGGCCCCAACTTTTGCACATGCGACAGCAGTGAATACTGGGTGGTCTTGAGGCCGGCCTGTGCCAGCGCTGCGTCGTAGTGCTGGCCCACCCGGCGCAGCAACTGGCGCAGCTTGAAGTTGGTGCAGCCCTGCGGCAGGGTGTCACTTGCCGGGGCTGGCGGCGCGGCCTGCCGCGTGGGGGTGGTGGTGGTGGTACGCATGTTGCCGAGTGTAGCTACAATTGTTGTAGGTGCAACTATTTGATGCTGACATGAACACGAAGACACACATCCTCACGCCGATGCCCCCGCAGATACCCCCGCAGACGCCCCCGCAGATGCCCACGCAGACGCCCCCGCAGACGCCCCCGCAGATGCCCACAAACTCCAGCGCCTGGGACAGCGAGCTGGCCGCCGTGCGCCAGCGCATGTTGGTCGGCGGCGGTGTGCCCGGCCTGGCGCGGCCAGACCAGGTGGCCGGCAAAACCGGGCTGCAGATCATGCAGGCCATGCTGGTCGGCGCGCTGCCCTATGCCCACATCGCCGAGACGCTGGATTTCGCACTGGTGTTGGTCGGCCCGGGCAAGGCGGTGTTCCAGGGCACACCACAGCTCAAGCACTACAACCCGCTGGGCAGTGTGCATGGCGGCTGGTTTGCCACCTTGCTGGATTCCGCGCTGGGCTGCGCGGTGCACACCAGCCTGGCCGCGGGCTACGGCTACACCACGGCCGAGCTGGGCGTCAATATCGTGCGCGCCGCCAGCAGCCGCAGCGGCCCGCTGCGTGCCATCGGCCAGGTGCTGCACAGCGGCCGCCAACTGGCCACCGCCGAGGCGCGCATCGTGGACGAAGCGGGCAAGCTGTACGCCCACGCCACCACCACCTGCCTGGTATTTGCGCAAAAGGCGGGCTGATCCGGCAGGCCTGGCCGGGTGTGGCACCAGGCCGGGCATGCGATAACCCGGCCATGCCCACGCGATCCAGCCACCCCCCTGCCAACACCAACACCAACGCCGCCCAGCGCCCCGAGCGCTGGCGACTGGACGCCGGCGATGCCGCCGAAGGTGTGCTGACCATCCCGGCCGACCCGCAGCGTGAGCGCCGCTTCGAGATCGCTGTTGCCATGACGGTGCGCTGCGGCGCCCCACTTGACGGCGCCTGGCATCAGATGACCGTGCTGGCCAACGGTGCGCAGCAATGGCAGCGCCGCATCAACAGCAGCAACCCCGGCACATTTGACGGCCTGGACTACCGTTTTGCCCGCACCCTGGCGCCCGGTGAATCTCTGCGCCTGGTACTGCGTCTGGCGGTGCGTGGTGTGCAGCGCCACCGGCTGGTGGTGGAGGCGGACGAGGCTTGATGGCCGACGGCCACTGCGTTCTCCGGCACTGCAGGCACTGGCGGACATATGGCTGGCGCCGCCAGCCGAGCGGCTGCAGCACAGCGCCGCCGTGGGCCGGCTGGATGAGCGCTTCCGCAGCCTGCGCGCCATCACCCGGCGCCGCGGCGACGCCGCCCAGCGCCTGCTGCGCGCCCACATCGAGCAAAGCAAAACTGAGGTGCGGCACAGCACGCTGGACATGCTGTACCGGGCGCGCCGGCAGGCTTGAGCCCCTCGGGGGGGGCTGACGCCAAGCGGCCCGTCTGGGCGCGCTCAGAACGTGGCGGGCAGCGCTTCCGGCAGAGTGTCGGCCCTGAAACGGGCCGGCGGCACCGAGGTGTCGGGCGCCGGCAGGTTGGCCGACACTGGGAGGTGCTGTGGCACGGCGCTGCTGCCGTTGCCCGCTGACTCGGCAGCCAGCATCACGGCAAAAAACAGGGCCAGTGCGCCCGTCAGCAGGGTTGCCAGCAGCGGGCCGATGTTGCGGCGCCGCTTGGCCCAGTCAGCCTCCAGCGCTGCGGCCAGCACCGCTTCAACCGCGTCGTTCAAGCTGGCATCGCTGCTGCCTTGGGTGGTGGCATGGCGGCTGGTTTGCATGGCAATCTCCTGCGGTGTGGGCTGGGTGGGGTGGGCTGCTGCTGTGCCTTGTGGTGCGCAGTGCAGACTGGCCGTCAGTGTGGCCTTGCCACCCTTTTGCCCACAGTGACGCTTGCACCTTGCGCTTGTGACGCATGCACACCCGCCGCAGCGGGCCGCATCGGCGTCAGTTGGCCGCGGTTGTGGCCCGGAAAGGCAGCGTCACGGTGAACCGGCTGCCCTGACCAATGCCTGCGCTGAAGGCCGCCACGCTGCCGCCGTGCGCCTGCACCAGGGTGCGCACCACCGTCAGGCCGATGCCGGGGCCGACAACCTGGCCCACACCCTGAGCCACAGCGCCAACGCTGTGCAGCCCCAAGGTCAGCCCGGCCTGCGCAAACGGCTCAAACAGCAGCGCGAGCGCATCGGTGCTGATGCCCACACCGTTGTCGTCCACGGTGATCCGCACCTGGTCGCCGGCCAGCACCGCGCCCAGCCCGATCTGGCCACCGTCCAGAGTGAACTTGGCGGCGTTGTCCAGCAGGTTGTTCAGCACCTGCAGCAGCCGGGCCGGGTCACCGCGCACCGGCAAGGCAGCGCCGGGCCGCCGCAGGGCAAACCGGATGTGCCGCGCTTGCAGCATCGGCTGCCAGGCCTTGGCTGCTCGGTCCAGCGTCTCGGTCAGGTCGATGTCCTGCAGGTCCAGCAGCGCTGCTGTGCTGGCCTCGGCTGTATTGCCCCGGCTGTCCGCCAGTCCGTCCAGCAGGTGGTCGATCTGCCGCGCCTGGCTGGCCGCCAGTTGCTGCACCCGGGGCAACAGCGGGTCAGCGGCACTGGCGCGGCCCACCATGGCAGCGGCCACGCGGATGGGCGCATGCGGGTCCGCCAGCTCGGCCAGCACCGCCGCCATGAACGACGCCTGCTGGCGCTGTGCCAGCTCGGCCGCCGCCTGCAGGGCCTGCGCGCTGACGGCAGCCCGCACCAACTGGCTGTTGGCCTCGCGCAACTCGCTATTGCGGCGCTCCTGCTCGGCCAGGGTCAGCGGCCGGCCGCAGGGCAGCGGGTCCGGCATGCCCGGCACCTGGCCGTGAAAGGCATAACTGCCTGGCCCGCGCCGCTTGGCGGCGTACATCGCGTCGTCGGCCAGCAGGATCAGCGCCTCGGCATCATCAGCATCGTCGGGGTAGAGGCTGATGCCGATGCTCACGCTGAGCCGCAGCACCTGGTCGCGCACCAGGGTCGGGGCGTCCAGCGCGCTGGTGATGGTGGCGGCCACGCGCACCACGTCAGCGGGCTGGATGACGTTGTCCAGCAGGATGACAAACTCATCACCACCGTAGCGGCTGACGGTATCGGCCTCACGCACCGCGCCCACCAGGCAGCGCGCCACCCGCTGCAGCACCATGTCGCCGGCGCCGTGGCCCAGCGTGTCGTTGATCGGCTTGAAGTTGTCGATGTCGAGAAACAGCACAGCCAGCCGGCTGCCGTGGCGCTGCGCCTGGGCGATGGCCCGGCTCAGGTGGTTTTTCAGCTGGGACCGGTTGGGCAGCCGGGTCAGGCTGTCCAGCTCGGCCGACTGGCTGGCGGCGGCCAGGTGGCGGGCGCTGTCCTCGGCGTCGGCCTGGGCCAGCAGCGCGGCCACCAACAAGGCCTGGTTGGCGGCCAGCAGGTCGGGGCTGAATTGCTGGCCGCCAGCAAGGCCTTGTTGGCCCAGCCGGCCCTCGGCCACCGCCACCGCTTGCAGCAGCCGCACCAGCAGCGCCCGCACCGTCGCCACCTTGCTGCCCTGCACGCGGGCCAGGGTGTCGGCAGCGCTGGTGGCGGCTTCAGCCGGGCCGGCAGGCGCCGGCGAGGCAGCCGCGGGGGCACCCAGCGGGTGTGTCATGGGGTGGCGCCCAGCCGCAGGCGATCAGCCGACACGGTTGGCGCCATCCAGCACCACGGTGCCGGTCGCAGCGGTCTCGCGCTGGAGCTTGTGTTTGAGCGTCGGCCGGCCGCCCAACAGACCCTCCTGGTCGGCCAGCATGGCGCCGATGTGGATGCCGTCGGCGTCGATGTGATAAGCGCGCAACTGGTTGGAATGCGCGCTGGCCCGCACCTTGACCACGGCCATCATGCGCTGCAGCCGGCTGTTGAGCTCGATGTAGCGCTGCACGATGATCGCGTCGGTCATGAAGGCGGTGCCGTAGGGCGAGAAGCGCAGATCGATGTAGCGGTCTTCCAGCTCGCTGGTCATCAGCACGGTGACACCAGTGCCGGCCAGCGCGCTGACGGTGCGGGCCAGCGATTCACGAAAGTCGTCGCGGAAGGTGGGCGCCAGGGCCAGTTCGAACCCCGACAGCGAATCGATCACCACCCGGCTGGCGCCGAGCCGGCGGATCTCACGCAGCAGCAAAAAGACAACTTCATCGATGGACAGGTCGCTGGCCCGGCTGTCCACCAGGGCCACCTGGCCGCTGCTGATCAGGTCCGCCAGCAGGCGGTTGCGGGATTGCGCCGGGTGCTGCTCAAACGCAACGATGACGCCAGTTTCACCGCAGCGGGCACCTTCGGCCAAAAAGGCCGCAGCCAGCACACTTTTGCCTGACCCGGACGGCCCGGCCACCAGCAGCGAGTAGCCGCGTGGCAGGCCGCCGCCCAGCATCGCGTCCAGCCCGGCCACACCCATCTGCAGGCGGCTGGCGTGGGGTGTGGCGGCACCGTCAAGGCCAGGCCCGGTTGTTGCACCCAAACCCGCACCTGCGCCCGTACCCGCGCCCGCACCGTTCAGCCGGTCGGCCGCCAGCGCCGCGGCAGCCGGTGCAAACACCTCAAAGCCGGCCGTGCTGATGCGGAAGGTGTGCAGCCCGGGCAGCGTGGGCTGGCCACGCATCTTCATGATCTCCATCTTGCGCACCATCGAGTTGCGCTGCACGCTCTGGCGCAACCAGATCAGCCCGTCGGCCACGGTGAACACCGGGTTGGCATCGGTCTCGACAAAGTACTCACCGATCAAAAACGTGGTGGCCTGCCAGCTGGTCATCAGCATGCCCAGCTGCTGCACAAACTGCTGCAGGCCGTTGGGCGGCGCGCCGTTGACACCCTCACTGGCCACCACCACCGAGCGGAAGGAATCGACAAACACCAGCCCCGGGCTGTGCATGCTCACCTCCTCGACGATGCGGCGCAGCACCCGGTCCAGGTCACCGGCCATCGCGTCTTCGGACAAGTTGATGAAGCGCACCGATTGGTTGATTGCGGTCTCGTCGAAAAAATTGAACTGCTGCTGGTAGCGCAGCATCTTGAGCGGCGGCTCACCCAGCACAGTGAAATAGATGGCCGGCCGCTGTGGTGTGGCCAGCGCAAACATGATTTGGTGCGCCAGCGTGGTCTTGCCGCAGCCGGGCTGGCCGGCGATCAGGTTGAACGAGAACTCGGGCAGGCCACCACCGAGCACGGCATCCAGCCCCGGCACCCCCGTGGCCAGACGTTGGATCTTGACTTTGGTGCTCATGACGGCGTGTCCTGCGGGGGCGGTTGGCTGGCCGGGTCGGCCCAGACGGGTTGCAGCAGGCGGTCGGTGAGGGACGGCCCGACCAGGCTGATGAGCAGTGCGTGGAAGTTGTTCAAAAACGCATCCCCGGCGGCCACGGGTCTGTCGCCATCCAGGTTGCGCAGCAGGGCTTGCAAGTGGGCCGGCCCTTGCGCCTGCATGCCGTCAGCAGGTGCCGGCACGCGCCAGTATTGCGGTGCGGTGGTGAGGTGGAAACAGCGCTGGTGCAGTGCGGCCACACCACGCGGCCCGACGATGGGCGCCAGCACGGCGTCAATCTGGCGCCAGATGCCGGCAAAAACGACGGCAACGCTAGACGCATTTGCATCTGGCCCAACGCGTTGTGCCAGCATGGTGGTGCTGCGGCGGCCATCGTGGCTTGCAGGGGACATCGGACGGTGCCGGTAGCAGATTGAAAAAATTCATCCTAAGCCCCGGCGTCTGTGCGTCGGCGCACATTGGCCCAACGCCGCCGGCGGACCCTCCCAAACCTGCTCAACCGGCGCCGCTGCGGCCAGCCGTTGGCAGCGGCCCGGCCTGCACCTGCTGGCGCACCATCTGGATGTGGCTGCGCAGCGCGTACAGCTCATCGGTGTAGCTCAGCGGCACGCTGATCTGGCCGACATGGGCTTCGATCTGGTCCAGCTCGGCCAGCAGCGCGCTGCGGTCGTGTTGGTCGGCGTTGGTTTCTACCGCGCGCAACCGGGCATACCAGCGGAACACGCGCGAGCGGATGCGGAACTCATACAACGGCGGCAGCACCCGGCCCAGCGGGATCAGCACGGCCACGATGCCCAGCAGGGCCAGCCACATGCGGTCAGCCAGGTTGGCCAGCCAGAACGGCAGGTAGCGCTGCAGCCAGGGCACACCATTGCGGTAAAAGCGCTGGGCCTCGGGCGCCAGTGGCCGGTCGCTGTTGCCGGCGTTGGGGAAGTCACCTTTGCGCTGGAACCAGCCGGCGCCACCGTGCACCTGCTGCGCCGCCTGCACAAACAACTGCACCAGCGCCGGGTGCAGGCTGCCCTTGGCCAGCAGGGTGGCGGTGGGGGCCACCAGTTGCACATCGGCGGGGGGTTGGTCACGCGCCAGGTCCACCACACCGCGTGGCAGCCGCACCGCGCTGATGAACGGGAAGCGGCGTGAATAGGCCTCGGCCTGGGCAAAGTCAAACAGCGCGATGCCGGGGGTCTGCAGCAGCATCTGCACCATCAGCGCCTCAGGCGCGGACGCCAGCGCGATGGCGTCCATGTTGCCGCCCAGCAAATCCATCACCGCCGGTGTGGTGGGCTGCTGCAGCACGGTGATGGCGCCGGGCTGGATGTGGTTGGCCGCCAGCAGGTGCTGCAGCAGCGGGGGGGCACCACTGCCCGGCGCGCCGATGTTGAGCCTGGCGCCGGCCAGTTGGGCCAGGCTGCCCAGCACCGGCTGGCCCAGCAGGCGTTGGGCGCTGTCCTGGCGGTAGAACAGCCACACCGGCTCAAAAAACACACTGCCGAGTGATACCAGGCTGGCGTCTGGCGTGGCGGCTGATGTGGTGGCTGATGTGGCGGCTGGTGTGGTGTCTGACGCGGGGTTGTCCGCTGCGCCGGTATTGTTGCTGGCCGCGGCATCGTCGGCACCACCCTGCACAAAGGCCAGGTCCACCCCCGACGCCGGGTCTCGCAGCAGGGCCAGGTTGTCGGCCGCGCCCTGGGTGGCGCGCAGCGTCACGGTGATGCCGTGTTTTTTCAACTGCTCGGCATAACGCTTGCCAAACTCGGCATACGCGCCTTGCTCCACCCCGGTGGCCAGCACCACCTGTTTGGGCGGGTTGGGCTGCAGCACCAGATAGGCCAGCAGCAGCAGGCCAGCGGCCAGCAGCACAAACGGGCCGGCCGTGAGCAGCAGGTGGCGCAGCGTCAACAGGGATGTGCGCAACGAGGCGTGCAAGGTTTTTGGCATGGTGGTGGGTCAGGGGCGGGCGGGGCTGGCTGTGGTGGTGCTGGTGGGTGCAGGTGGCTGGTTGGTGGCCGGCGCCACACTGGCCGCACAGGGGTCACGGCGTGGCTGCGCGGCGGTGATGACCACCACATCGAACGCTGCGGCCGATGGGTCATCGGGTTCCAGATAGCCCACCGCCTGGCTACGCGCCTGCAGGCCGGCCTGCAGCCAGCGTGGCACGCCCACGTCTTTGCGCACATGGCCGTTGCCGGCCAGCAGCAGCACAGCCCCGCCGGCATGGGCGCTGATGCTGCGCGCCATGAACTGGTCCCGCGCCACCTGGGCCAGGGCCATGCGGCCGGCCTGTGCGGTGTCCACCTGGCCGCAGTGGCTTTGCACAATCGCCTCGGCCTGGGCCTGCTGGATGTCGGCCGGCACAGCGGCATCAAAGCCCCGCGCCGCCAGCCCTTGCTGCATCACCAGCCGGGCATCGGCGCGTGACACATTGGCCGCCACGATGGGCAGCCGGTATTGCAGCGCCAGGTGCAGATAGGGCCGGTACAGCGGCCAGTCCCAGCCGGCGCCCGCCTGGCGGCCCAGTTGCACCAGGGCGTCCAGCGCGCCGTTGTGCTCGGCGCCGCCGCTGTCTGTTGCCGGCAGGGCGTGTTGCAGGTGATTGATGTCGGCCTGGCGTTCACGGTCAAACTGCTCCATCAGCAAGGCCGGCCGAGCGCCGCTGGCCAGCAGGCGCTGCAGTGCTTGCAGCCGCAGTGCATGCTGGGCCGCGTTGTCATGCACCTCGCCCAGCAGCAGCAGCGTGGGGCCGGTGGTGGGTGCTGCACTGCCGCAGCCAGCCAGCGGCAGCAGCGTGGTGCACAGCACGGCCAGGGCGGTGACACAGCGGCGCAGGGTGGTGACACAGCGGGGCAGGGTGGACATGCGGGCATTCTGCGGGCTGTGATTTGGGGTGTTCGTCAGGCGCCGGCCGCCCTGGCCTCGCGCCACAGCCACACCGCCTTGGCGCACATGGCATGGACCAACCGCAACGCTTTCAAAACGACGTGTTTGTCAGCGGCAGCCGGGTGGATGCCGAGCCGCAAGCCAGTGATCTGGTATGCGCAGGGCTTGTCCGGGGCTGAGCCTGATGCGCAGGGCCATGCGCAAGTCGTGGCCGGCAGCGCCGTGCTGGTGGCGCTGGTGTCGCCGGCTTACCTGGCCTCAGCCTGGTGCCGGCGTGAGCTGGAGCTGTTTGTGCGCCAGACGCCGCAGCTGGAGGATGGCCGCTTGAGCCGGGTCATCAACCCACCAGCGCCGGCCGACACACCACCGGACGCCGCAGCGAGGCGGCACCTGATGGAGACGGTGTCCCCACTGGCGCATCACATTGCCCAAGCGCTGGCGGCGCTGGACACGGGGCCCGGCACCGGGGCAGCAGCCCATCCGCAGCCAAAGCCGCCGGCCTGACAGCGGCCGGGCACCACCCGGATTGGCGGTCTTTACATTCCATGCTCAACCAAAGCCACCGATGCGGCGTTGAATGCGGTCAATACCCTCGGGCCACTGCGTGTGTGGCCACCACTGGAGACAGCCATGGCAAGCAGATTGACGCAACAAGCACTCGCCGCCACCCTGGCGCTGGCCGCCGGCAGCAGCGCCTGGGCGGTGGAGTACGGCACAGTGGTGTCGGTCACCCCGGTGCAGGCCGCCACCCCGGTGTTCCAGCGCCTGTGCAATGACGAACCCGTGGCTGTGCAGGCGCCCAACAACGGCGCCGGTGCGGTGTTGGGCGCCATTGCCGGCGGGGTGCTGGGCTACCAGCTGGGTGGCGGTGTGGGCCAAGCCCTGGCCACCGGGCTGGGCATGGTGGCCGGCGCGGCGGTGGGTGACCAGCTACAGGCCAACAACAACCCGCCGGTGCAAGCCACGGCGCAGCGCTGCCGCAACGTGACCCAGTACGACAACCGCACCGTCGGCTACGACGTGGTCTATGACTACCAGGGTGTGCGCCGCAGCACCCGCCTGGCACAAGACCCGGGCAACCGCATTGCGCTCGACATCAGCGTGGCCCCGGTTGGCGGTGCCGCCCCGGCCGTGCCGCTGCGTAGCGGGGGTGCGTATCTGGCGCCGTCGGCAACCGTGTCGCAGGTGGGGTCGCCTGTGATCGGTGATGGGTTCGTCGTGTACGACGAGGTCGCGCCAGCCCCCAGGGTGGTCTACGCCGCGCCACGCTATGTGGTGGCACCCAACTACTACGTCGCGCCAGGTGCTTATTACGGCCCGTCGGTCTACATCAGCCCCTGGCCGGCTGTGGTGCAGCGTGGTGGTGGCTGGCATGGCGGGCGGCACCACCACTGAGTGGCTGCTGATGTTGGATGGTTGAGGCCGGGGTCTTGGGTTTTGGCCAGACGCCGCCATCTACCCCGCACCCCACCCGACAGGATTCCCGATGCGCACCACACTCCGCCTTGCACGCCGTCTTGCCCCGCGTTTTGCGCCTGCCGTGGCCGCTGGCCTGCTGGCCAGCACCTTGTGGCTGGCCAGCCCGGCCTGGGCCCTGCCCACGGTGGACGCGGTACAGGCCGAGATCAGCCGTGGCAACTATGCCCAGGCCGAAACGATGATGGCCGAGGTGGTCAGCGCCAAGCCGGGCAGCGCACGGGCGCACTACCTGTACGCCGAAATCCTGGCGCACAACCAGCGGTTCGATGTGGCAGCGGCTGAGCTGGCACGGGCCAAGGCCATTGACCCGGCCATCAAGTTCACCGCGCCCGAGAAGTTCCGCGCCTTCGAGAACATGCTGGACCGTGAGCAGGCCGCCGCCAGGCGTGCCCGCAGCAGCCCACCGGCGGCCACCAGCGCCCGGCCTGCCCAGCAGCAGCGCGCCGAGATGGCCAGCCCCGGCACCCAGATGACGGCGCTGCCGGCAGCCATCCCGTCGTCCAGCCCAGCCGTGCCCGGTTGGGCCTGGGCCCTGGGCGGTGGTGCGGCGGCCTGGCTGGCCTGGCGGGTGATGGCAGCGCGGCGCTCAGCGGCGCTGCCAGCAGGCACCAGCCCAGCTGGTCAGTACACCAGTTCAGCGGCCACCGCAGCGCCTGCCGGCAACGGTTTTGGCGGCTTGGCGGTGCCGGCCCAGCAAGCCGGCTACGGCGCCCCACAAGCGCCCGGCGGCTGGGCCGCACCGGCGCGCAGCGGCATGCCGGGTGGTTTGCTGGGCACTGGCATGGCGGTGGCCGGTGGTGTGGCCGCCGGCATGCTGGCCGAGCGCCTGTTTGACGGCCACCGCAACAGCGGCCAGTCGCCGTTGGCGTCCCCTGGCAGCGCTGCGGGTGCTGATGGTGGGCTGGGCAGCGGCCTCTACCCCGACAGCGCGGGCGCCAACACAGCCGCCCGCGACCTGCAGCAGCGCGACATTGATGTGGGCAACGGTGACGGCTGGGGCGGTGATGACGCCGGGTCGGATGGCGGGTCCAACGGCGGCGGCGACGGCGGCGGCTGGTAAGCCCGACGCTGGTGCCGCTGCACCAGCGTGCATCCGCCGTTGAGGGGCGGATGCCAGGCGGGCCGTGCTGGCTTGTGTGGCCTTGCGGCAGCCCCCGGCTGCGGCGTACGCTGAGCGCCGAACCACTGGCGCCCTGGCGCCCACCACCCGACGAGACGCGCCATGCAAAGAACCAATGTGCACTACGGCTGGGTGCCCGACCTGCCCGACCAGCGCGACCACATGTTTGCCGCCGTGTCGTCGGTGCAAGCCACGCTGCCGGCCAAGGTGGACTTGCGGCCCAAGTGCCCACCGGTGGTGGACCAGGGCCAACTGGGCAGTTGCACCGCCAACGCCATCGGCAATGCGCACCGCTTCAACCAGATGAAACAAGGTGCGGCCAAGACCTTCATGCCCTCACGCCTGTTCATCTACTACAACGAGCGGGTGATGGAGGGCACGGTGGGTGCTGACTCGGGCGCCATGATCCGCGACGGCATCAAGAGCATTGCCCAGCTCGGGGTGTGTGATGAGCTGGACTGGCCCTACGACATCGCCAAGTTCAAGAACAAGCCCACTGCACCTTGCTACAAAAAGGCGCTGGCCCACCAGGCGCTGACCTACCGCCGCCTGGTGCAAAGCCCGGCGCAGATGAAAAGCTGCCTGGCCTCAGGCTACCCCTTTGTTTTTGGCTTCTCGGTCTACGAGAGCTTTGAGTCACAAGCGGTGGCCAAGACCGGCCTGGTGCCCATGCCGGCGGCCAACGAGAAGATGCTGGGCGGCCATGCCGTGCTGGCGGTGGGCTATGACGACGCTAGCCAGCGCTTCACGGTGATGAATTCATGGTCGGACAAGTGGGGCAAAAAAGGCTACTTCACGATGCCCTACGCCTACCTGGGTGACGCCGGCCTGGCATCCGACTTCTGGACCATCAGCACGGTGGAGGTCTGACAGCGCTGCGCCGGTGCTGCGCCAGTCAAGTGGCTGGTGCCGCCGGTGCGGCCTGCCTGGCAGCAGCCGGCTGCGGCAAACCACGCACCTGCAGGCTGTGGTCCTCGCAGCCTTCCACCCCTGGGGTGCGGCCCAGCGAGGTGGCGGTCTCCTGCTCCACATCCACCGTCATTGACAAATCCTGGCGCAGCGCATGCAGCTCGGTGCCCACCCAGGCCAGCAACAACAGCATGGCGGTGCGCCAGGCCCAGTCAGCCATTGATCGGTTCATCGTCCGGGTTCCGTCAAAGAGGGTTGCTTTCACCGCAGCATGGCCGGCGGCCCAAGGGGGTTGCTGCCGTCAACCACATACAACATCCCGGCCCGGGCATCTTAAAAGCCAACGCCTTTTTGTGCTGGTGCCAATTGGCACTGGCGCCAGGGCCAATCGCAAATCGTCCCTGAATTGCAGTGCCAGTGTGCACTTGTCGCCGTTCACCCCGGCCGGTGGCCCAAGCGGGCCGACACCGCTGCCGCAGCGTGGCGCATCTGCATGGCCAAGGTGCCGTCCCAGCGGCTGTCCAGTGCGGCGGACGGGCCGATCACCGTCAGCGCCAGCACCGGTTGGCCACGCTGGTCAAACACCGGTGCCGACAAGGCGCTGACACCGGCCACCACCGCGCCCTCTGATCGGCCCAGGCCCTGCGCACGCACCTCGGCCAGCGTGGTTTTGGCGAATGTGGCCCAACTGGGCAACTGGGCCGCTGCCTGGCCCGCAGGCGCTGCGGCGGCCCGGCGCTCAGCCTCGTACAGCGGGCGCACCAGGCCTTCAGGCAGGTGGGCCGCAAACAACTGGCCCGACGCGGTGCCGCTGATTGAAAACACCGTGCCGTGGCGCATGTTGACGTGGATGGCGGCCGGGCTTTCGGCCAGCCGCACGATGGTGGGGCCGTGGCTGCCCCACACCGCCATGGCCACGGTGTGGCCGGTGGCCAGCGCCAGGTCTTCCATCACAGGGGTGGCCAGGCGCACCGGGTCGGCCTGTTGCAAGCTCATCAAACCCAGTTGCAGTGCCAGGGGCCCCAGGCCGTAGCGGCCACTGGCGCGGTCTTGCTCCACCAGGCCGATCTTGCCCAGGCTCACCAAATAGGGATGGGCTTTTGCAGCAGCCATGCCGGCAGCGGCGGCCAGGTCTTTGAGCGCCATCGGCCGGCCCTGGTGCGCCAGCGCATGCAGCAACTGCCCGCCCACCTCGATGCTCTGGATGCCGCGTTGTTCGTGTTCTGGCTTGGGCTCACGCATGGTGGGCCGCATTGTGGCGGTGGGGCGGCACGCGCTGGCCTGCGCCACCCGGCGTGCAAAATCTGGCCACATCCTGCAACCGGACACCCGCCATGCACGCCACACCGCTGTTCCATCTCGCTTTCCCGGTGCATGACATTGCCGCCGCCCGTGGTTTTTACGGCGGCCTGCTGGGCTGCCCCGAAGGCCGCAGCAGCGAGGCCTGGGTGGACTTTGATTTTTTCGGCCACCAGGTGGTGGCGCACCTGGCGCCCGATGAATGCCGCGTGGCCGCCACCGGCCAGGTGGACGGTGACGCCGTGCCGGTGCGGCACTTTGGCGCCATTCTGGCGCTGGATGCTTGGGCAGCGCTGGCCAACAAGCTGCAAGCTGCCGGCACCCGCTACATCATCGAGCCGCATGTGCGCTTCAAAGGCGAGGTGGGCGAGCAGGCCACCATGTTCTTTCTGGACCCGTCCGGCAACGCGCTGGAGTTCAAGGCCTTTGGCGACATCAGCCAGGTCTTTGCCAAATAAGGCGGCCCGGTGATGAAGGTCTGCATTGTTGGTGTGGGTGCCATTGGCGGCTTCGTGGGCGCCCGTTTGGCCCTGGCTGGCCAATGCCAGGTCAGCGCGGTGGCGCGTGGGGCCACGCTGGCGGCGCTGCAAACCCACGGCCTGCGGCTGCAGCAGGGCGGCGTGCTGCTGCAAGCCCCGCTGCAGGCCAGTGACCAGCCGGCCAAGCTGGGTGTGCAAGACCTGGTGGTGATCGCTGTCAAAGCGCCGGCACTGCCGTCGGTGGCCGCCACCATCGCACCGCTGCTGGGCGCACACACGCTGGTGCTGCCGGCGATGAACGGTGTGCCGTGGTGGTTTGGCGCTGGTGCACCGGCCATCGGCGATGCCCCGCTGCAGAGTGTTGATCCGGGCGGCCTGATCGCTGCGGCCATCCCGCTGGGCCAGGTGATTGGCTGCGTGGTGCATGCCAGCACCTTCACGGCCGGGCCTGGCCTGGTGGTGCACAAGATGGGCCAGGGCCTGATTGTGGGTGAGCCGCTGGGCGGCCACAGTGGCCGGGTGGATCAACTGCAGGCGCTGCTGCAGCAGGCCGGGTTCGAGGCCACCGCCAGCACGGATGTGCGGCACGACATCTGGTTCAAGCTGTGGGGCAACATGACGATGAACCCGATCACCGCGATCACCGGCGCCACGGTGGACCGGGTGCTGGATGACCCGCTGACCCGCACGTTTTGCAGCAGCGCGATGGCCGAGGCCGCCGCCGTGGGTGCGCGCATCGGCTGCGCGATCGAGCAAAGCCCGGCCGACCGGCATGTCATCACGCGCAAGCTGGGCGCTTTCAAGACCTCGATGCTGCAAGACGTGGAAGCCGGCCGGCCAATTGAGCTGGACGCGCTGGTGGGCGCGGTGCGCGAGATCGCCCAGCGGGTGGGCCTGGCCACACCGTACATCGACGCGCTGCTGGGCCTGGCGCGCCTGCACGGCCGGGTGCGGGGCTTGTACCCGCCCGGCAACGCGGCGCCGGGGTGACGCGGCCAGCCCGGCATTGCAGACGCCCTGCGCCGGGCGCTGCGGTGCCGGCGCGTCAACCTGCGCGGCGCATGCCCGCTGGTCCGTCGGCGGCCGGCCGGCCCGCCGGCACCACCGACACCGCAGCCGTGCCAGCCGGCGGCACCTGGATCGGCACCACCTTGATGCCATTTACAGCGGCGCGGCGCATCGTGTCCTGCACCCCGCCCATCGAGGGTTCAGCGTCGGTCGCCCACGCCGGTGTTGCGGGGATCAGCGCCAACAAGGTGATCTCGGTGTATTCGCCCAGCTCGTAGGCCTGGGTCAGCGCGTGTTGCAGCATCCACAGGTTGTTGCGCCGGCCCACGTTGTAGTGGCGTTTCATGTGCAGCCAGCGCGGCATGTCCGGGGAGTCAGTGAACACGGGCACCGCCCGCACCAGATGCATCGCCTTGTCGTCGCCTTTGTCCGGCGGCGCCACAACGCGCCGGTAGACAGCCGAGAACCGCTCCACCCAGCTGCCACCCGCCGGCGCCACATACTGGCCCACGTAGGCGGGCCGGGGCATCGCCAGGCACAGCCGCACCAGCGGCCCTGTGCCGGACGCCATGCCGGTTTCGCTCATCACCGCGTGCAGTTGCTCGTGGAACAGGATGTCGCCCCCATTGGCCCCGGCCGCGATGGCCAGCGCCACATCGCCTTTCTCCAGCTCATGCTTGATGGCCTCGCGGATCAGCGCGGCCACCGCCCGTTCTTGCGATGCCGGAAACGCCCCGCCCCGCCCGCCGCCTTGCGCCGCCAACTCGGGCGTGGCCGAATCACCGCCCGCCCCGTCGATGCGCAGGCCGACAAACAGCAGGATCCGGCGCACCGCCTTGGATGCGCCCAGCGCCTCGTTCTCCTTGCGCAGCACGGTCATCGCCCGCTCCACGTTCTGGTGGATGGTGCCGACCTCGGTCTTGGGCTCAGGCCGGTCACTGCCCTGGATGTCGAGCGCGCGGGACAGCTCGAGTGACCGCCGGATCGACTCACCCGCATTGATCGGCGCAAAGTGCACCGCCTTCTCGAACAAGCGCTCCACATAGCTGGGCTTGCTGGAGACGATGCACATCACCGCCGATTCCAGCAGGTTGAACCACGGGTCGACCTGGCCCGTGCGACCCAGGCGCTCGCGGTCGGATTCGACCGCCAGCTTGAGCGCGGCGATCAGCAGGTGGATGGTCTCCTGGCGCTCGGTCAGCTCGCGGCGCCCTTCACCCGGCCGGCCCTGGATCGCCTCCCATTCCTCGAAATGGTTGTGCGCCAGCTCGGTCTGGATCAACAGCAGCGTCAGCGCGTTCAAGCCGGCGTAGGAGTTGTTCAAGTCCAGCTTGAAGGCGTCGAAGAACGCATCGGCGGCCAGTTGCAGCAGCGGCGACAGCAGCGCAGCGTGTTGGCGATGCGCCAGCGCCTTGTCCTTGTCCTTGTCGCCATCGCGGGGCGGCCTGTCCCAGCTGGCGACCCAGGCCTCTTTCAGATTGCGGCCCTCCAGCGCACGCAGCTCGGACTGGCGCCCCACCGAGAGCATCTTGCTGCGCGACACCCGCGCCAGCGACTGTTGCGAGCGCGTGGGCTCATTCTGGCGCTGGTAGATGGTGGACAGGGACGTGTTGGCCTCCACATCGTCCGGGTAGCGGTTGGCGATGGTCTCCCAGGTCTGGCGCGCGCCATCGACAAAGTTGGATTCAAACTGCGCCCGGCCCACCAGCCGCAGGCCCTCGACCTCCCACAAACTGCCCTCGCATTCCACCGCCAGCACGCTCAGCACTTCGCGCTGGCGACGGCTGCGGGCGCGCTCCACCTCCTCGCGGAACTCTTCGGGCACGACGATGAACCGCCCGCGCTCCTCGCTCACCAGCGTGGGCAGCAGGCGGAAGACCGGGCTGTCGGGCTCACTGGACGCAATCGTGGCGCGCAGCGCGTCCACCAGGCGCTCGACTTCGCGCTCGGGCGCGGTCGCCAGTTCGGTCAGGTCGTAGGCAAAGTAGCGGTCGGTCTGCAAATCAAACGGGTAGTCAGACAGGTCACTGCGCAGCACAAAAGTGTGGCGCTCGCGGAAGGCCTGGCGGATGCCCAACTCATAAAACACGTTCGGGTTGTGGATCGACACATCGGCCAGCACCAGGTCGGCCGTGAGCAGGCGGTTGAACATGTCTTCGCGGATGTTGCCGGCGGCAATGTCGGCGGCGGCGGTCTTGCCGCGGGTGCCGATCAACGCCAGGGCCGGCTCGATCAGGCGGCGCTGCACCAGGTCGAAATCCACCTCTACCAGCTGTGGAGCGTCAACTGCCTTGGGCAGCAGCGTGACCATGGCCGCAGCAGCCGCCAGGCGCGCTGTGGACACGCCGGCCTTGAGGTAAAACGACTTGCGGCCGAACGGGCGGACGATGAACGCATTGAGCGGCATGGCGGGCCTCCGAAGCGCCGACTTGGCGCCGAAATTGCGTTGGATCGTAGGCCTGCAACCCCGGTCAGGCCATCCCCATTGCTGCACACAGCACGCACCAGCTGATACAAAAACACTGTGCGTAGATAAAAACCACTAGGCATGCGTGCAACTGGGTATCAATCTAGCCCGTGTTGGTATCAAAACTCGCAGCCTGAGCGGCCTACAGTGCGACGGTCGGTGCCACCGTTGCACCGCACGCCACGCCAACCGCCCCACCCCCCGCGAGGAGACACCCGCATGACATCCAAAACCTCTCTGGCCACCGCTGTGTCGGTGGCTGTTGCCCTGGCCACCGGCCTGGCCGCCAACCTGGCGCAGGCCGCCACCGAGCTGGTGATTGCCACCGTCAACAACGGCCACATGATCGAGATGCAAAAGCTGACCAAGCATTTCGAGACCGCCAACCCGGACATCAAGATCAAATGGGTGACGCTGGAAGAAGGCACGCTGCGCCAACGCGTCACCACCGACATCGCCACCAAGGGCGGCCAGTTTGATGTGATGACCATCGGCATGTACGAGACGCCGATCTGGGGCAAAAAAGGCTGGCTGCAAGAACTCAAGACCGACGCGGCCTATGACGTGGACGACCTGCTGCCCGCCATGCGCAACGGCTTGAGCGTGGGCGGCAAGCTGTACGCCGCACCGTTTTACGGTGAAAGCTCGATGCTGATGTACCGAAAGGACCTGGCCGACAAAGCCGGTATCACGGTGGCCGACAAGCCCACCTGGGCCGACATCAA
>JANPOW010000411.1:0-10456 GCA_031428185.1 Betaproteobacteria bacterium
CAGGTTTTGCGGCCGGTTGGTGACCAGCCAGCGCCACAGGCTGAGCTTGAGCTTGCGGTGGGCGTCATGCACCGAGCGCTCGAACTCCACCCGACGCCCCTTGATCTGGAAAAACATGCGGTGCTCTTGGGCATGCACGGCGCTGTGCAGCTCGGCCTCCAGCGTGGCCATTTGTTGCAGGATCTGGTTGATGCGTTCATTCATGCCCGCAGCATAGGTGGCGGCGCAGCGTCATACTGGCTTGGTGTACGCAGCCGCAGCACCAGGTGCTGCGGCTGCCCGCGCACCGGCCCAGGTCCAGTTGCCGATTTCGGGCAAGTCCTCACCCTGCTCGCCGCTGTGCAGCTTGTGCTGGATCAGCTTCTGGCGTTTGGCCTGCAGCAGGTCGCTGCCCACGCTGCCCAGTGGTGGCAGGCAAGCCACCACTTTTTGCACCCGATGGAAACGGTTCGGGCCGTTTTGTACCCGCATGTCAAACCGCGTGGTGATGCTGCCTTTCTCGTTGTAGCCATGCACATGCATGTTGCGGTTGGCGCGCCGGTAGATCAACCGGTGCACCAGTGACGGGTCGCCGTGGACGGCAAACACCACCGGTGTGCTGGTGGTGAGCAGCGCATCAAAATCCGTATCACTCACTTAGCTGGCGACCCACCGGCCAGGGCTTGAGGCGGCGCTGTGGCGCATGGCGCTGGCGATCTGGCGCCTGTGCCCATGGCCTGTTGTTGCTGGCTTGCCATCTGTGGCGCAAGCCGCTGGCGCTGGATTTGGGCCAGCGCACTCAGCCCAGGCCGACGCGGCGCAGGCTGGCGTGCAGGCGGTTGATCTCGGCCAGCAGGTCCAGCACCAGCGCGGTGCCGGCCAGGCCCAGTTGCAAATCGTCGGCCAAGCGCAGGGCGGTGCGGGCGGTGCGCAGCGCGCTGCCGTTAAACACCCAGTCGGCCGGCCCCTGGCCTTGTGGCTCAAGAATGCCCTCATCCACCAGCGCCAGGATTTGGCTGTGCTGGCCGCCACTGGCCTGGCACAAAGCGTTGAAGCTGAAGCTGAGCGTCTGCTCCACCACGATGGCGTCAAACGCGGGCAGGGCCGGGTTGCTCATGGTCGTCATGCCTCGGGTGCGGTTGCTGGGGCGCTGGTGGCACTGGCCGTGCTTGCCGCACTGGTGCGGGGGTCAAACTGGGCAAATGCCTGCGCCATCGCGCTGTAGGCAGCGCGGGCGCTGTCGCTGTCGGCCGCCGGCAGGCTGATCTGCAGCACGGCATACAGGTCACCCGCCGTCTTGCCGGGCAGGCCCTTGCCTTTGAGGCGCAGCTTGCGGCCGGCACCCGACCCGGCCGGCACCGCCAGTTGCACCGCACCGTCGGGCGTGGGCACGGTCACGCTGGCACCCAGCGCGGCCTCCCAGGGGGCCACCGGCAGGTCAACCCAGACATCGGCCCCGTCCACCCGGAAGCGGGCATGCGGGCGCAGCGCAATCTCCAGGTACAAGTCACCCGCCGCTGCCGCGCCGTGGCCCGGGTTGCCCATGCCGGCCAGGCGCAGGTGCTGGCCAGCGCGCACACCCTTGGGGATGTTGACCTCCACCTGCCGCTCTTGCATGTTGACCTGGCCGTTGTCGCCCGCCACCGGCCGCCGCAGCGTGATGGTGTGACGCGCACCCTGGTAGGCGTCATGCAGGTCAATCTCGATGCGGGCGTGGTGGTCAGCGCCTTGGGACTGGGGCCTGGCGGCGCCACGGCCATCGTCAAAACCGGCGCCGCGCTGACCAGCCCCGGCGCGGCTGGCACTGCCGAAGAGTGACTCGAAAAAATCGCTGAAATCGGCATCACCAGCCGGGTTGGACGACCGGCCGGTGGCCCGGCCCGATGGCGCACGGCGTGCACCACCGCTGAATTCGTATCCGCTGTCCCAACCGGGCGGCGCTTCGAAGGGCTGGCCCTGGGCATGGCGTCGCGCCAGGTCGTCGTAGGCGGCGCGGCGCTCGGGGTCAATCAGTGCTTCGTGTGCCTCGGCCACCTCTTTGAAGCGGTTTTCGGCGTTGGGCTCCTTGCTTACATCGGGGTGGTATTTGCGCGCCAGCTTGCGGTAGGCACGCTTGATCACGTCCGCGCTGGCGTCTTTGGCCACACCTAGTGTGCTGTAGTAGTCCTTGAACTCCATCAAGTGCTCCGCCTTGTCCGGCTGTGCCAATTTGCAATGCAGTGTGGGCCGCCGCCGCCGGCTGTGTCTGTGCGCTGCCCGACACAGCGTTTTGCGCAGGCATCGCACTGGTATCGCGCTTGCCTGACCGGCCAAAGCTGACCGCAAGTGTGTGCGCTGTCCTACACAGGGTTGGCAGCATGTTTGCCTATCATCGTATATACCGCGCTTGGGCAATTGCACTGCGCCGCGCCCGCTGTGTCTACCCGGCACAGCAGCGTTTACCCACCCCCCGCATGACCGTGGCAGCCCAAACCGATCCTCGTCAAAACCACCTGCTGGCCGCCTTGCCTGCCACCGAATGGCAGCGCTGGCAGCCGCTGCTGGAATGGGTGGACATGCCGCTGGGCCAGGTGATGTATGAGTCTGGCCGCACCTTGAGCCATGTTTACTTCCCCACCACGTCCATCGTGTCGCTGCTGTATGTGATGGAAGACGGCGCTTCGGCCGAGATTGCGGTGGTGGGCAACGACGGGCTGGTGGGCATCTCGCTGTTCATGGGCGGTGAATCTACCCCCAGCCGGGCGGTGGTGCAAAGCGCGGGGCAGGGCTGGCGCCTGCACGCCCGCGCCGTCAAGGATGAATTTGAGCAACCCGGCCCGGTGATGCACCTGCTACTGCGCTACACCCAGGCACTGATCACCCAGATGGCGCAGACCGCAGTGTGCAACCGCCACCATGCGCTGGACCAGCAACTGTGCCGCTGGCTGCTGCTCAGCCTGGACCGGCTGCAAGGCAATGAGCTGGTGATGACGCAAGAGCTGATTGCCAACATGCTGGGTGTGCGCCGCGAGGGCGTGACCGAGAGTGCTTTGCGGCTGCAAAGACTGGGCTTGATCAGTTATTCCCGGGGCCACATTACGGTGCTGGACCGGCCTGGCCTGGAGGGCCGCACCTGTGAGTGCTATGCGGTGGTCAAGAAAGAATACGACCGCCTGCTGCCTGATCGCCAGGCCACCTGAGGCCGCAACCCCGGGGCGGTGTTGCAGGGCGCCACTGCACAGCGCCACCCAGGCCAGCGTCGCAGCCAGTGTTCGCTGCAGCACCGACACCGCAGCCCGTTGTGTGCAGACTGGGCCTGCCGATGCACTGGAGCGCCCGGTGAGCCCAGCCCAGAACGACCTGATTGAACAACTGCCCAGTCGGGACCGCAGCCGCCTGCTGGCCTTGTGCCAGCCTGTGCCGCTGGTCTTGAGCGAGGTGTTGTGCGAGGCCGGTGTGCCCACCCAGCATGCCTACTTCCCCACCGAGGGCTTCATCTCACTGGTGGCGCAGGTTGACCAGCACCCCGGCCTGGAGGTGGGCATGGTGGGCCGTGAGGGCATGGTGGGCGCCCAACTGGCGCTGGGTGTGGCTACCGCACCGCTGCGCGCGCTGGTGCAGGGGCAGGGCATGTGCTGGCGCATCAGCGCGGCAGATTTCAAACGGGTGCTGGGCCAAAGCCCGGCACTGCAGCGCCAGTTGGGGCGCTATGTGTATGTGCTGATGGCGCAGATGGTGGCCTCGGCCGGTTGCCTGCGTTTCCACCAGATCGGCCCGCGCCTGGCGCGCTGGCTGCTGATGAGCCAGGATCGGGCGAACGCCGCCAGCTTCCATGTCACGCATGAGTTTCTGGCCTACATGCTGGGCGTGCGGCGGGTGGGCGTGACGGTGGCCGCGGGTGCGCTGCAGCAGCGCGGCCTGATCACCTACCAGCGTGGTGAGCTGACCGTGCTGGACCGGCCCGGCCTGGAGGCCGCCGCCTGCAGTTGTTACGCCAGCAACCAGCGGGCTTATGCCGACCAGATGGCTTGAGCCGCAGCCGGGTGGTGTTGGCCTCAGCGTGTCATCAGCCGCCGCAGGCCGTGGCTGAGCACATCCACCAGCGTGACCAGGGCCAACATGGCGATCAGCACAGTGGCGGTTTTGCCCATCTGGAACAAGCCCATGTGGAAGGCCAGCAACTGGCCCAGCCCACCGGCGCCCACCACGCCCAGCACCGCAGCGGCGCGGATGTTGTTCTCCCAGCGGTACAAGGTGTAGCTCAGCAGTTGCGGCAGCACCTGGGGCAGGGTGGCGTACAGCAGCACGCGGGCACTGCCCACACCTTGGGCACGCAGCGCATCGGCCGGGCCGCCGGGGGCGTTTTCAATGCCTTCAGCAAACAACCGGCCCAACACCCCGGTGGTGTGGGCGGCCAGGGCCAGGGTGCCGGCAAACGGCCCCAGGCCGGCGGCAATCAGCAGCAGGCTGGCCCACACCAGCTCGGGCACAGCGCGCAGCGCGTTGAGTAGCAACCCGGCGGGCACGCGGCCGCGGGCCGTATCACCCCGGTACAGCCGGCTGGCCGGCAGGGCCAGCAGCAGGCCGGCAGCGGCGGCCAGCAGCGTGCCCAGCGCGGACATGGCCAGCGTCTCCCAGGTGGCCACCAGCACTTTGTGCAAGTAGGCCGGCGCCATATCGGGCGGCACAAATTCAGCCAGAAAGCGGCCCATGCTGCGCGCCGCGTCCAGCGACGCAAATTGCGCCCACTGCAAATCGAGTGACCAGAAGCTGGCCAGCACCAGGGCCAGCAGGCCGGCCGCAAACCAGAAGCCACGGCAGCTGGCGGGTGGTGGGGTCAGGGTTTGCTGTGCCATCGAGCGCCGATCAACCGATCAACCGATTGCCCGGCGCAGCGCGGCGCTGATGCGGTCGGCCAGCGCCACCAGCGCCAAGAACACCAGCAGCATGCTCAGCACCTCACCGCCGGCAAACATCTTCATCGAGCCGTCCATCAATTGGCCCAGGCCACCGGCGCCCACAAAGCCCAGCACCACCGACGAGCGGATGGCGCACTCCCAGCGGTACACGGTGTACGAGGTGAGCTCAGCGGCGTTTTGCGGCAGCAAGCCGTAAACAAAGGCCTGCAGGCGGCTGCTGCCGTTGCGCAGCAAGGCCTGGGTGGCGTGGGTGTCGCCGCTTTCCAAGATCTCGCCGTACACCTTGCCCAGCATGCCGCCGTAGGTCAGTGCGATGGCCAGCACACCGGCGGTGGGGCCCAAGCCCACCACGCGCACAAAAATCAGCGCCCACACCAGCTCGGGCAGGCTGCGCAGCACGATCAGCAGGCCACGCACCGCTTGGCGCAAACACGCGGGGCCCACCGCCATGCGCCCGCGCACGGCGGAGATGGACAACACCCGGGTGGACAGCAGTGTCAGCGGCAGCGCCAGCAGTAGCGCCAGTGTCATGCCGGCCGTGGCAATGGCCACGGTGCGCCAAGTCTCACGCGCCACCAGCCATAAAAAATCCGGTGCGGTGGCGGGGGGCAAAAAGCTGGCCAAGAAGCGCCCGCTCACGCCCAAGCTGTGGGCATCCAGCAAGGCCCAGGGTTTGAATTCGGTGGCCTGCAGCAGTGGCCACAGCAGCACCAGAGCGGCGGTTGCCCAGGCCAACCTGGCCAGCGCGGCGGGGTCGCGGCTGGCGGGTGTGTTTGCCCGCACGGCCGGCGCGGCGCTGCTCATCGGCAATGCACCACCGTGGCCAGGCGCGGTGGCTCGGGCAGGTCGGGTGCCGGTGCGGCCGCGCCGTGCAGCTCATCCTCTTTTTGCGCGTACAGCGTTTGCAGCCGGGCCGGGGTCACGGCGGCGGTGGGCAGATCAAAGGCCAGGCGGCCATCGCGCAGGCCCACGATGCGCGGGAACTGGGCCAGCGCAATGTCCACCTGGTGCAGGCTGACGATCAAGGTGATGCCACGCGCCCGTGCGCCGTCAGTCAGGGTGCGCAAGGCCTGGTTGGCGCGGGTCGGGTCCAGCGACGACAGCGGCTCGTCCACCAACCACAGCCGGGCCGGCGCCAGCAGCGCACGTGCCAGGCCCACACGCTGGCGCTCACCGCCGGACAGCCGGTCCACCCGCTCAAACAGCTTGTCTGCCAGATCAAACTGGGCCAATGCGGCGGCAGCGGCCGGGATGTCACTGGGGTAGGCCAGCGAACGCAGGCTGGCCAGCAAGCCCATGCTGGGCAGGCGGCCAGCCAGCACGGCGGTGACCACGCGCTGGCGTGGTGGCAGCGGCGGGGTTTGCGGTGCCAGGAACAACTGGCCGCGCAGGCGTTGCAAGGCCCGGGTTGGCAACTGCCACGGCGCCTGGCCGTCCAGGCGGATGCCACCGGCCAGCGGCGCCAGCGCGCAGGCCAGCACCTGCAGCAATGTCGTTTTGCCAGCACCGGACGGGCCGATCACCGCCAGCTGCTCACCCGCAGCCACCTGCAAATCCAGCGGCTGCAGCGCCGCCACCGCACCGGGCCGGGCGGCGGGGTGGCGGGCAGACAGCGCGGTCAGTTGCAGTTGCACGCGGCGGGCTCTGGGCAGGTGGGCGGGGTCATGGGCTGGCGCGGGTATCGGGTGTCGCGGCTGGCGTTGCGGCAAGGCGCGCCACTCTACCTGCATGGCGCTTGGCAGGCATCACAGGCTGCAAGTGCGCAAGCCCGCCGGCACATCATTGCGCTGCGGCAAAAAGAAATTGCGGTAGCGCGGATGGCGCAAGCGCGGCTGGGTCAGGTGCGACGCACCCCGCAGCACCCGGTGGTTGCCAAACCAGGGCGCGGAGTAGTCGCGGTAGGGGTGGGGCGTGAAGCCGGGGTAGGGCGCAAAGTGGCTGGATGTCCATTCCCACACCTGGCCCCAGTCAAAGCGGGTTGGCGGATTGATCTGCGGCCTGCCCTCCGGGTTGGTGGCTTCGCTGCGCAGATGGCTGAGCGCAGCTCGCTCCCACTCGGCCTCGCTGGGCAGGCGGCGGCCGGCCCAGCGGCACCAGGCGTCGGCCTCAAATGCGCTCAGGTGGTTGGCCGGCAGGGCCGGGTCCAGCGTTTGCCACTGGCCTTGGCGCCAGTGCTGCCAGGTGCTGCCCTGGCGGCGGGTGTAGCGCGGAGATTGGCGCTGCCCGGCGGCCAGCCAGGCGCGGCCTTGTGCGCTCCACCACTGCGGCTGGTGGTAGCCACCGGCGTCGACAAATGGCAGGTAGTCGGCCCAAAGACGCACCTGGCTGTCGATCTGGCAGTCGGGCAGCGCCACCGGGTGGGCGCCCAGCTCGTTGTCGAAAGCAAAGCCGGGCTCAGCGTTGCCCAGCGTCCAGTGCGCGGCCGCCAGGGGCAGCGTTTGCCTGGTGGCCGTCAAGGGCTTGGGCTGCCAGCGCGCATCGTCAATCACCAGGCCCAGGCTGTGCGCCATGTACAGCGCGGCCTCGTGGTGCATGTCTTCGTGCAGCAGGGCCAGGCGGAAGAAATACAGCGCGTCATCGCTGGTGTCGGCGGCCAGCAGCAGGGCCAGGGTGGTGTGCAACTGGGCGGCCAGGTCGGCTTGGGTGGCGGCTGCATCCGGCAAGGCCAGTGACCAGCGTGTGGCATGCGGCACCGCGCCGGAGTCATACAGCGCGTCGGCCTGCGCCCGTGCGGCTGGCAGTCGGGGTGCATCGGGGTCAGCCAGCGCGCCGGCGCTGCGCTGCGGGTTGCGGCCCAGCCAGTGGTCTTGAAACCAGCCGATGTGGCCCAGCTCCCACAGCGGTGGGTTTAGCGTGGCGCGCTGCGGCACCTGCAAAGCCACCAGGCCGCGCGCGCAAGCCGCAAACGTGGCCAGTGTGTCGTGCCGGCTGGCCTGCAGCGCGCTGGCCAGCCAGGCCGCGTCGGCCTGGCGCGCCGCGTGGCCGTTACTGGGCCAGCCGGCGTTGTCATCGGCCACGGCGCCTGCTGTGGCTGCCGGTGCTGCCACCGTGCTGGCGCCTTGCCCTGCCGGGTTTGCCAAGCCACTGCTGTGCTGCATGCGCGTTACCCTCCGGCGGTGCACCGCCCAACCCTTGTGATCGTGACCCCGGCGCTGGCAGACGCCAACAACGGCAATTGGCAGACCGCCAAGCGCTGGGCGCGTCTGCTGACGCCAGCTTACCGGGTGCGGCTGGCGGCCAGCTGGGCCGGCGGCGACGAGGCCGCGCTGATCGCCCTGCATGCACGCCGCTCCGCCCCATCGGTGGCCTGCTGGCAGGCACAGCGCCCAGGGGCACCGCTGCTGCTGGTGTTGACCGGCACCGACCTGTACCGCGACATCGCGCATGACAGCGCCGCGCAAGCCTCGCTGCAGGCGGCGCAGCGGCTGGTGGTGCTCAATACCCTGGGCGCGCAGGCCTTGCCGCCGGCCCTGCGGGCCAAGGCCAGGGTGCTGCTGCAATCCTGCAGTGCGCGTCAGCCGCTGGCCAAGACCAGCCGCCACCTGCGCGCGGTGATGGTGGGCCATCTGCGGGATGAAAAATCCCCGCAGACCTACTTTGATGCGGCCCGCCTGCTGGCCGGTCCAGCACAGCGTCGACACGACATCCTGCTGGACCACATCGGCCAGGCGCTGGACCCGGCCCTGGGTGCTGCTGCCGCCGCGCTGGCCCGCACCTGCCCAACCTACCGCTGGCTGGGTGGCTTGCCGCACGTGGTGGCCAGGCGCTGTATCCAGGCCGCGCATGTGCTGGTGCACCCCAGCCGCATGGAGGGTGGCGCCCATGTGGTGAGCGAGGCCCTGCGCAGCGGCACGGCCGTGCTGGCCTCCCACATCGACGGCAATGTGGGCCTGCTGGGTGAGGGCTACGACGGCTACTTTGCACTGGGCGATGCCGGCGGCCTGGCCAGCCGGCTGCAGCAACTGCGTGACAGCCCGGCTATGCTCGCCCACCTGCAAGCCCAGTGTGCCGCGCGCGCCCCGCTGTTTGCCCCGGCACAAGAGCAGGCCACGCTGCTGGCGCTGCTGGCTGAACTGCTGGCTTGATCTGCTGGCTTGATCTGCTGGTTTGATCTGCTGGTTTGATCGGCTGGTTTGATCGGCTGGTTTGATCGGCACTACACCCGCAGCAACCCGCTGGCCCCCTTCATCACCCCACCCGAGACCACACCATGAGCACGCTTGAGCACCCCACCGAGCCCCGCCTGACCTCGCTGTCCCACGGCGGTGGTTGCGGCTGCAAGATCGCGCCGGGTGTGTTGTCCGAGATCCTCAAGGGCACGGCGGCCATGCCCATCCCCAAAGAGCTGATGGTGGGCATCGAGACGGCCGACGACGCGGCGGTGTACCGCTTGAACGACACCCAGGCGCTGATTGCCACCACTGATTTTTTCATGCCCATCGTTGATGACCCGTTTGACTTTGGCCGCATCGCCGCCACCAACGCCATCAGCGATGTGTACGCGATGGGCGGCCGGCCCATCCTGGCGCTGGCGCTGGTGGGCATGCCGATCAACGTGCTGTCCACCGCCACCATCGGCCGCATTCTTGAGGGCGGTGCGTCGGTCTGCCGCGCCGCCGGCATCCCGATTGCCGGTGGCCACACCATCGACTCGGTCGAGGCGATCTACGGCCTGGTGGCGCTGGGCCTGGTGCACCCCGACCACGTCAAACGCAATGCCGACGCGCAACCCGGTGACATGCTGATCCTGGGCAAACCGCTGGGCGTGGGCGTGATGTCGGCGGCGCTGAAAAAAGGCGAGTTGAGCGCCGCCGGTTACGCCCAGATGATTGACTGCACCACCAAGCTCAACACCCCCGGGCCTGACCTGGCTGCACTGCCCGGTGTGCATGCACTCACCGATGTGACCGGTTTTGGCCTGGCCGGCCATGCGCTGGAAATGGCACGTGGCGCCCGCTGTGACTTGCAACTCGACTGGGCAGCGGTGCCGCTGATGGACGGTGTGCGGCTGCTGGCCGCGCAGGGGTTTGTCACCGGTGCGTCCGGCCGCAACTGGGGCGGTTATGGCCAGGATGTGGTGCTGCCGGCTGGCTTTGCAGCTGAGGATCAGGCCTTGCTGAGTGACCCGCAGACCAGCGGCGGTTTGCTGGTGACGTGTGCGCCATCGGCGGTGGATGCGGTGCTGGCGGTGTTTCAGCGCCACGGCTTTGGCCAAGCGGCGGTGGTGGGGCAGATTGGCAAGGCCAGCGGGGCGCCGCGGTTGGTGGTGGGTTGATGCTTCGCTATCCCAACGCGGCAAGGCGTCGGCGTTAGGCGCCCGAGACTGCAAGTTGCGATACCCGCCGCACCTGGCTGGCGGCGACAAACCGACCAACCGATATCGGCAGCCAGGCGCGGCTTATCCTGCGCGACTCTTTAGCCTGCGCGTTGACGGACATCCCATGGCACAGCACCAAACCATCCAGCCAGCGATCGAACTGCTCGACTTCGATCCCGAGAACCCGCGGTTCTATGACATCGCTGGCGGCGCACCGAGTACCGACAGTGCGGCATTGGCGCGCATGCTTCGCGAGGAGAAC
>JANPOW010000412.1:0-14514 GCA_031428185.1 Betaproteobacteria bacterium
CAGCACGGCCAGGCTGCCGTTGCCGGTGCACAAGTCCAGCACTCGCCGGGTGTCGGGCTTGAGCCAGGCATCCAGCGTGCCGTCGGCCAGGGGTTCGGCAATCAAGGATCGCGGCACGATGGCGCGGGCGTCCACGGTGAACGGCACCCCCTGCAGCCAGGCCTCGCCGGTCAGGTAAGCCGCAGGCTGGCGGGTGCTGATGCGTTGGTTGAGCAAGGCATCCACAGTGGTGAGTTCGTCGGCCGACACGGCACGCCCGGCCACCGCATCCAGCGCGTCCAGCGCCAGGCCCAGGCGCCACAGCACCAGCCAGGCGGCTTCATCAAAGGCGTTGGTGGTGCCATGCCCAAATGAAACGCCCGCCTGGCTGAGGCGGGCGCTGCAGCGCTCGATCAGGTCAATCACGGTCATGTCAGCAACGCCTCCAGCGTCCTGCGGTAGATGTTTTTCAGCGGCTCAATGTCGGCCACCAACACATGCTCGTCAATCTTGTGGATGCTGGCGTTGATGGGGCCGAACTCGACCACCTGTTCGCAGACCTGGGCGATGAAGCGGCCATCACTGGTGCCGCCGGTGGTGGACAGCACGGCCGCAGCACCCGTCTCGGCGTGGATGGCGGCGGTGAGTGCATCACTCAATGTCCCCGGCCGGGTGAGAAAGGGCGAGCCGCCCAGCGTCCAGGCGATGCGGTGCTCCACGCCGTGGCGGGCCAGCACCGCCAGCACGCGGGCTTGCAGTTGCTCGGGCGAGGATTGCGTGGAGAAGCGGAAGTTGAAATCCACCACCACCTCACCCGGGATCACATTGCCCACACCGGTGCCACCGTGGATGTTGGACACCTGCCAGGTGGTGGGCGGAAAGTGGTCGTTGCCGGCGTCCCACACCATGGCCGTCAGGTCGGCCAGCGCCGGCGCCAACTGGTGGATGGGGTTGCGCGCGAGTTGCGGGTAGGCCACATGGCCTTGCACGCCGATCACGGTGAGGCGGGCCGAGAGTGAGCCGCGCCGGCCGTTCTTGATCATGTCGCCCAGCCGGCTGACCGACGTGGGCTCGCCGACGATGCAGCAGTCCAGCCGCTCACCGCGCGCCTGCAGGGCCTGCACCACTTTGACAGTGCCGTCCACCGACGGGCCTTCTTCGTCGCTGGTGAACAGCAGCGCCACTGTGCCGGCATGGCCGGGGTGCTGGCGCACAAATTCATCGGCCGCAACCGTCATCGCGGCAATGCTGCATTTCATGTCGGCCGCGCCCCGGCCGTACAGCTTGCCGCCCCGGTGGCTGGGCACAAACGGGTCACTGGCCCAGGCGGCCAGCGGGCCGCTGGGCACCACGTCGGTGTGGCCGGCCAAGACCACGGTGGGGCCGGGCCGGCCGCCCCGGTGCAGCGCCCACAGGTTGCTGACACGGCCGTTGGCGGGGCCAAATACCAGGGTTTCGCATTCAAAGCCCAGCGGCGCCAAGCGCTCAGCCACCAGGGCCTGGCAGCCGGCGTCGTCGGGGGTGACGGACGGGCGGGCGATCAGTGCTTCCAGCAGGCGCAGGGTGGGCAGGGTGTCGGTCATGGTGCGGGGTACGGATGTGGTGTGTCTGCGGTGGTCGGGACGGGGCAGCGCAGCGCGCGGGTCAGGACAGCAACGGCGGGAACCCCGCCGCCGCCGCGCGCCGCGCCACAAAACCGTCGGGCACCACGTCCACCGTGAAATCGGTGAACACCGGGTGGTCGCTTTCTTCGCGCTTGGCGGCAATGCGCGACACGGGCGTGCTGTCGTTTTGCAGCCGCCACAGCAGGTTGGTCACCGAGTCGGCATGCGCCAGGCCCTCATCGCGGCTGATCTTGCCGCTGGCGATCAGGTTGCTGATGGCCTCCTCGAAGGTGATGGACCCTTCGGCCAGCGATTTGTCCATCGCCTCTTTGACGCCGTGCAAGTCACCGCGCTCAATCAGCTCGGTCACCAGATTGTTGTTGAACATCACTTCCACCGCCGGGATACGGCCGCCGGACTCACAGCGCAACAGGCGCTGCGAGACGATGGCGCGCAGGCCTGCGGCCAGATCAGCCAGCAGCACCTGGCGCGACTCAGGCGCGTAAATCGACAGGATGCGGCCCAGCGCATGGTGGCTGTTGTTGGCATGCAGCGAGGCCAGCACCAGATGGCCGGACAGCGCGTAGCTGAGCGCGGCCGTCATGGTCTCGCGGTCGCGGATCTCGCCGATCAGGATGCAGTCCGGGCTTTGGCGCAGCGCGTTTTTCAGCGCCACCTGCAGCGACTCGGTGTCGCGCCCCACCTCACGTTGGTTGACCACGCACTTCTTGCTTTGAAACAAGAACTCGATCGGCTCCTCGATCGTCAGGATGTGGCCAGGCATGCTGCGGTTGCGCAACTCCAGCATCGACGCCAGCGTGGTGCTCTTGCCCGACCCGGTGGCGCCCACCACCAGGATCAGGCCGCGTTTCTCCAGCACCATCTGGCCCAGTTGCATGGGCACACCCAGGGTCTCCAGCGCCGGGATCACATGCGGGATGTGGCGCACCACACCGGCCACTGTGCCGCGCTGCTTGAAGGCCGAAATGCGGAAACTGCCCACGCCGTGGATGCCGATGGCCAGGTTCAGCTCACCGGTTTCGTCCAATTCTTCCAGCTGGGTGGGCGACAGCACCTCGGCCAGCAACTGGCGTGGCTGCAGCGGCGTGAGTACCTGGTCCGACAGCTGCAACATCTGGCCGTGGATCTTGATCAGGATCGGCATGTTGGCCGACAGGAACACGTCAGACGCCTGGCGCTCAGCCATCAGGCGCATGACTTTGTCCATCCTGCCGCTCATGCCGGGGTTGTCCTGAAGGTCAAGCTGGCAAGGCCACGGCGGGCAAGGGCGTGTGCTTCAAGCGCGCAGCAGCTCGTTGATGCTGGTCTTGGCGCGTGTGCCGGCGTCTACCTTCTTGACGATCACCGCGCAGTAAAGGTTGTACTTGCCACCATCACGCGGCAGGCTGCCACTGATCACCACCGACCCGGCGGGGATGCGGCCGTAGCTGGTCTCGCCGGTTTCGCGGTCATAAATCGGCGTGCTCTGGCCGAGGTAGACGCCCATGCTGATGACCGAGTTCTCTTCGACGATCACGCCCTCCACCACCTCGGACCTGGCGCCCACAAAGCAGTTGTCTTCGATGATGGTGGGATTGGCCTGCAGCGGCTCGAGCACGCCGCCGATGCCCACGCCGCCGGAGAGATGCACGTTCTTGCCGATCTGCGCGCAACTGCCCACCGTGGCCCAGGTGTCGACCATGGTGTTTTCATCAACGTAGGCGCCGATGTTGACGTAGCTGGGCATCAGCACCACGTTTTTGGCCAAGTAGCTGCCGCGCCGCGCCACGGCCGGTGGCACCACCCGCACGCCGCTGGCGCGGATGGCTGCTTCATCGGTGTGCGAGAACTTGGTGGGCACTTTGTCAAAAAAAGTCAGGTCACCGGAGCGCATCACCTGGTTGTCATTCAGCCGGAAGCTCAGCAGCACCGCCTTCTTGATCCACTGGTTCACCGTCCACTGGCCCACGGCCTGGCGCTCAGCTACACGGATGCGGCCAGCGTTGAGCTCGGCGATCACGTGCTCTACCGCTTCGCGCAGCGCGGGGTCAGCGCTGGTGGGCCCGAGGCTGGCGCGGGCGTCCCAGGCTTGGTCGATGAGGGTCTGCAGGGCGATGGTCATGGTGGGTCAGCGTAGGGCTGGTTCAGGATGAGGAGGGTGTGATGCTGCGGCTGTGTAGCCACGGGCAAACGCGGCGATGCGGTGAGCCGCTTCCAGGCAGTCATCGGTGCCGGCCACCAAGGCCATGCGGATGCGGCCCCGACCGGGGTTGACGCCGTGCGCGCTGCGCGCCAGCAGGCTGCCCGGCAGCACTGCCACATTGTATTGAGCGAGCAGTTGCTGGGCGAAATCGACATCGTCAGCGGGCTGGCCTGTCGCGGTACGGATGCCTGCCCACAGGTAGAAGCCGGCGTCGGGCAGCGCCACGTCCAGCACGTCGGCCAACACCGGTGTGGCCTGGGCAAACTTGGTGCGGTACAGGTCGCGGTTGGCCACCACGTGGGCCTCATCGCCCCAGGCGGCGATGCTGGCCGCCTGCACCACCGGGCTCATGGCCGAGCCGTGGTAGGTGCGGTAGCGCAAAAACTGCTGGATCAGGGCCGCATCACCCGCCACAAAGCCTGAGCGCAAGCCCGGCACGTTGCTGCGTTTGCTGAGCGAGGTGAAGCTGACCAGATTGCGAAAATCACCGCGGCCCAGCTGGGCTGCGGCCTCCAGCCCGCCCAGCGGCGGTGGGTTGCCAAAGTAGATCTCTGAATAACACTCATCGCTGGCGATGACAAAGCCGTGCCGGTCACTCAGCGCAAACAGCTGCGCCCATTCGGCCAGCGGCATCACCGCGCCGGTGGGGTTGCCGGGTGAGCAGACATACAACAACTGGGTGCGGGCCCAGGTGGCAGCGTCAATGCTGGCCCAATCGGCCGCAAAGTTGCGCGCCGGGTCGCTGTTGGCAAAGGCGGTGTCAGCGCCGGCCAGCAGGGCTGCGCCCTCGTAGATTTGGTAGAACGGGTTGGGGCAAACCACGGTGGCACCGGGGCGGCGGCTGTCCACCACCGTCTGGGCAATGGCAAACAGCGCCTCACGCGATCCGCTGACCGGCAGCACCTGGCTGCCGGCGTCCACCACCACGCTGTAACGCCGCTGTACCCAGGAGGCAAAGGCCTCGCGCAGCGCGGGTGTGCCGGCGGTGGGCGGGTACACCGACAGGCCTTTGAGGTTGGCCAGCAGGGCGTCTTCAATCAGCGCCGGGGTGGCGTGGCGCGGCTCGCCAATGCCAAGACTGATGGGCCGCAGGGCCGGGTTGGGCGTGATGCCCGTGGTGAGTGCGCGCCAGCGCTCAAACGGGTAGGGGTGCAGTTTGTCCAGCAGCGGATTCATCCACCGATTATCGCCAGGGCCAGCGCGCCAACGGCCCGCCACCGGCCGGTGTTGATCCACCTGGCTGGCGGGCGGTGGCCGGGCTGTGGGCTGCCACGCGGCCGCCGCCAGCAGCCGGGCAGGTCAACGCGGGTGCGACGCCAGCACGCTGACGCACAGCAGCAACCACAGACCGCCCGAGGCGAAGCCGGCGATCACGTCGCTGGCGAAATGCACGCCCAAAAACACCCGGCTGGCGCCGATGGTCAAGGCCAGTGCAACGGCTGCTGCCAGCGCCGCAGCATGCCAGCGCGCTGGCAGCAGCCGCAGCACGGTATAAGCCAGCATGCCGCAGGCCACCACCGCACCGGAGCTGTGGCCGCTGGGGAAGCTGAACCCCGTTTCGGCCCACGCCGCCACCTGGTCCAGCGGGCGGGCACGGCCAAAAATTGCCTTCAGGCTGCGGGTCAGCAGACCGTTGCCGGCCAGCGCCAGCGCCCAGCCCAGGGCCAGCGCAGGTTGGCGCAGGGCAGCCATCAGCAGTGCCATGGTGATGCTCAAGCTGGTCAAGGTGGCGGTGTCGGCCAGGTGGGTGAGGGCGGCCATAGGCGGCAGGGCGGCCGCCGGCAGGCTGGCGCGCACGGCGTTGGCAAACGCCAGATCGGCCAAGCGCAGGCTGTTGCCGGTCATCAGTGCGGTGGCCAGCGTGGCAAACACCGCCACGCCGACGGTGGCGGCAACGGTGCGCCATGGGCTGCAAACCGGGCTGCAAAACGGGTTGCCATTGCCGTGGTCAACGCCATGGCTGCCGCGCAACAGCCGCCGGGCAGCCATGCCCGCCGCTGCGGGCAACAGCAGCAACAGCGCAAAAAAAAGCACCAGCGCGTGCCGGCCCAGCGTGTCGGCTGCCAGCTCCAGGCAGGCCGCGTCAACCACCATTGCGCGCTGCAGCGGGTCGCACGTCGGTGACCTGGCGGCAGACAAAATCGCTGCCATCGGCGGCGCCGTCCCATTGCTCGATCCGGCACTGGCCGGCCGGCGCACCCTGGCCCCAGCGCAGCAGGTTGACCGAGTTGGGCACGCCCGGGCGCACCCGGCGTGACACGGCAGTGCCGGCCTGCACCGCCCACATCGGCCGCGCCAGGCCGGCCAGCGCCATCACATACGGCAGGTGGATGTGGCCGCCCAGCACCAGGTCGGCGCCCGCCGCAGCCCACTGCGCCAACGCGCTGGCGTGGCCACGCAGCCGGTCGTGCCTGTCCTCGGCGTGTTGCACTGCCACCGGCTGGTGCACCACCACCAGGCGCAGTTGGCCGGGCGCGGCACTGGCCAGCCGCTGCGCCACCCGCGTGATCTGCCGGGCCGAGACTTCACCGTCGGCATGGCGGTACCAGCGGGTGGTGTTGACCCCGATCACCAGCACGTCAGCGGACGAAAACTGCGGCGCCAGTGCGTCACCAAAGGCTTGCCCCCCACTTGGCTGGTGGCCAAAAGCCCGCAGAAAAGCAGCGTAAGGCCAGCCCAGGCGGGCGGCCAGGTTGAACAGCGGGATGTCGTGGTTGCCGGGCAGCGCCAACACTGGCGCGCCCAGCCGGCCCACAAAAGCCTGCGCCAGGGCAAATTGCTGACGCCGCGCGCGCTGGGTGATGTCACCCGACAGCAGCACCAGATCGGGCCGCTGCCGCTGCGCCAGGGCCACCAGCGCCTCGACCACCGGCGGCCGCTCGGTGCCGAAGTGGGGGTCAGAGATGTGCAGCAGCACCGTCATGGTGCGGGCGGCGCTGTGCTTGCTGCGTCAGCCTGTGCCGGCTTGAGCAGGTACAGGGGCTGGGGCGATACCTGAAACAGCAGCGGTGTGGCCATCCAGCCCACCTCACCGTCAAACGCCACCTTCATCCGCCGCCCGGCCCAACCACGCTGGTGGTTGACCCGCAAACGCTGGCACTCAAAGCTGTGCACCGTGGGCGCATCACCCAGCGTGCCCAGCGCACCGCGCAGCATCAGGCCCAACAGCGCCAGGGTGCCGATCGGGCGCAACACCACGGCGGCAATCTGGCCGTGGGCGATGGCGCTGGCCTCGGGCAGGCCCACCTGGTCGAGCTGCAGCCGGTTGTTGCCAACAAACAGGGACAGCGTGCGCACGTCCTGCACGCCGTCACGGGTTTCCATGTGCAGCCGCAGCCGGCGGTGCCGGCCCAGCACGGTGGCCACCGCCGCCACCAGTGCCACCAGCCGGTTGCGGCCAAAACGCGCCTTGAAAGCCTCGCGGTCTTGCAGCAGATCGGGGTACAGGCCCAGGCTGGCGTTGACCAGAAACACCTGGTCGTTGATCAAGCCCAGTTGCACGGCGACCGGCTGCGCCGCCAGCAGCGCCTGGGTGGCCAGCCCGGCATCGGTGGGGATGCCGTGGGTGCGGCCAAAGTAGTTGAACGTGCCCTGCGGCACCACGCCCAGCGGGCAGCGCTGTGCATGGGCGGCCTGGGCCACGGCGTTGATCGTGCCGTCGCCGCCGACTGCCACCACCGCGCTGCGCTGGGCCAGCGCGGCTTGCGTGGCCCGCTGGGCAATACGCGCCAATTCGCCCGGCCGGGCGGCGTGAAACACAGCGCTGCGGCCGCTGGCCTGCAAAGCTGCGTCGATGGCTTGGCGGCTGGCGTCCCGGTCGTTGTGACCTGACTTGGCGTTGACGACAAACTGCAACGCACCCGCCAAATCAAGGGTGGGGCAGGGCGCGGACGGGAGCGGCGAGTTGGTCAATTGGTTTTGGTGCGCGGCAATTTGCAGAGTGTGCCCGCGCCAGCAGCCGGTGATCGACAGGCTGCCCCTGTCGATGTAATATCAATGGTAATACTCAGCGAGGCAGCCACCATGACCATGTCCTTCAAGCTCGACGCGGCGCTGGAGCAGCGGCTGCGCCAACACAGCCTGGCGCTGGGCCTGCCGGCCAGCCAAATCATCCGCGAGGCGCTGCAAGCCTGGCTGGACGACACACCGCAGGCCCCCGCGTCGGCCTATGCCCTGGGCCGCGATCTGTTTGGCCAATATGCCGGCCCGGTGGATTTGGCCAGCCGCCGCAAACAAGCCGCCGCCGAGGTGTGGGACGCCAAAGACGCTACCCGGCGCACCTGATCCGGTTATCGCGCCCATGGCCACCACCATCACAAGCGCGCAGCCCACCACACTTGTCGCCGCCGAGCCGCCGCCCGGCTTTGCCGGCCTGGGCCGGGTGCTGGTGGACAGTGGCCCGCTGTTGGCGCTGTTCAACCGCGCTGACCATTGGCATGCGGTGGTGTTGCAGTGGCTGCAGGCCCAGCCGGGCGCGCAACTCATCAGCACCTGGCCGGTGGCCACCGAGGTCTGTGCGCTGCTGGCGCGGCGCATCGGCAACCCTGCAGCGCTGGATTTTTTGCGCTGGGCGCAGCGCGGTGGCATCACGCTGGACCGGGCCGAAGACCACTCACTGGCCGAGGTGCTGCTGATCAGCGAGCGTTTTGCGGGCCTGCCGTCTGGTCTGCAATTCGATCTGGCCGATGCGTCCATCGCCGAAGCCGCCGCGCGTTTGAAAATCCGCCAGATCCTGACCATAGCCACCGACTTTGATGTCTACCGGGGCCGCGATGGCAAGCCGCTGATCAACGTGTTGCGGCCGGCCTGATTGCGCTGGCTGCACGCCCTGCACCCAGCGCCTACAACCAGCCGATGCAATTGGCCGCCCCGCAGCGGCAGGCCAGTGTGCCCTCGTGGTGGGTCTCACCGTAGTTGACCGTGATCTCCTCACCCGGGGCAATGTCGCGCAGCGCATAAAACTCAATGCGCCCGCCCTGGATGCTCAAGCGTGCATTCGGGCTGCAGCAGTGGTTGGTAAAGCGCATCGGGTCATCGCTTTGGGAGGCGTCAATCGCTTTGCGCGCCGACACCTCCACGATCATGATGCGCTGTTTGCCGATGGCGCGGCGCCTGGCCTCGGCCACGCTGATGCTTTCGCCGCGGATCTCGCCAATCTTGCGGCGTGGTGGGATGGGCTCCGCCGCAAACGCACCAAAGCCGTCGATGCCGCTTTTGTGTACCGCCACGTCGTACTTCTGGTAGGCCGGGCGCGGTTCCGGCGTCATGGCTTCTTGGCCATCAGCGCCTTCACCGCATTCAGCGTATTGGCCACATGGCGCAGTGGGTTGAGGCTGGTGAACTGGTAGGCGATGGTGCCGTTGGGCGCAATCACGTAAGAGGTGCGGTTGGCGTAGTCAGTCTTGAAAAACAGCACCGCGTCATAGCTTTTCATCACCGCCTGGTCCACATCGGCGGCCACCGCAAATTTGTTGCGGCATTCGGTGGTGGAAAAGCGCTTGAGGGTGTCGATGTCATCGGCCGACACCCCAATCACCGTGGCGCCCAAGGCCTTGTATTGGTCGGTGGCCTCGGCAAATTCATGCGCCTCAATCGTGCAATCACGCGAAAACGCAGCCGGGAAAAAGTACAGCACCACCGGCCCGGCCTTGAGTTGGTCGGCCAGCGAGAACTTGTAGACCTTGCCGGCCAGTGAGGCGTCAATGGCAAACGGCGGCGCCTTGTCGCCCACATCCAGCGCGGCGTGGGCTGGTGCCGCGCCGGCCAGGGTGAGGCTCAAAACCAGGCCGGTAGCTGCGGCGGCAAGCCTCGGTGTCATTGCGTATCCTTCCGGCCCATGATGAGCGTCCAAACTGCGTTGCAAGCATTCACCGACGGCGGCGCCTGGGCTTTCCATCCTCAGCGGGTAAATCATACGCAGCACACCCGGCTGCGGTTGCACTGGCTGCCAAAAGGCCTGGTCGTGCTGGCGCTGGCCGCGCTGACCATGCTGACCGGCTGCGCCAGCCTGCCCACTGGCGTGCAGCGGCTGGTCTCCACTGCGCTGCCGGCGTCCACCAAAACCACGCTGGGCAAGATCGCGGCGGACTCGTCGCCCGACGACGCGCTGTCGGGCTTTCGCCTGCTGCCGACGGGCGCCTTTGCCATCGACACCCGGCTGACGCTGATCCGCCGCGCCGAGCGCTCCATCGACGTGCAGTACTACCTGATCCAGGACGACGAGACCGGCCGCCTGCTGCTGCGCAGCCTGCGCGACGCCGCAGCGCGAGGTGTGCGGGTGCGCTTGCTGATGGACGACCTGTACACCTCTGGCAACGACCCGCTGCTGCTGGGCCTGGCGCTGCAGCCGAATGTGGAGGTGCGGCTGTTCAACCCCTTCCCGGGTGGGCGCGAGTTTTTCATCACCCGTTTTTTGCGCTCGGCGCATGAGTTTTCGCGGGTCAACCGGCGCATGCACAACAAGCTGATGGTGGTGGACGGTGTGATGGCTGTCACCGGTGGCCGCAACATCGCCAATGAATACTTCATGCGCAGCGAGCAGGCCAATTTTGTTGACCTGGACGCCTTTGTCACCGGTGCGCTGGTGCCCAAACTGGACGCGCTGTTTGATGACTACTGGAACAGCCCGGTGGTCTTTCCGCTGCAGGAAATAGCCTCGCTGCCCGAGGATCTGGACGAGCTGCGGGCCCAGTTTGACAGTGCCACCGGCCCCAGCGCCACGCCGCTGCCGGCACCACCCGAGGACACCGACGTGCTGGGTTACGGCCCCTTGTCCGATGAGCTGAGCAGCGGCCGGCTGGGCCTGGTGTGGGCGCCCGCCACCGCCTACGCTGACCCGCCGGCGCGCCTCAAAGGCATGGGCGCCAGCTACGCGCTGGTGCCGCTGGAAGACGTGGAGTCGGTGCGCTACAACGTGCTGGATTTGATGCGCAGCGCCCAAAAGGAGGTGGTCATCACCTCGCCCTATCTGATTCCGGGTGAGCGCGGCATGGCGTTTTTTGCCGAGCAGCGCAAGCGTGGCATCCAGTTCAAGGTGCTGACCAACTCGCTGGCCGCCACCGACGAGCCGCTGGTGCATGTGGGCTACCGCAAATACCGCCGCGAGCTGCTCAAGCTGGGGGTAGATTTGTACGAGCTGAGCCCGGTACGGGTAAAAAAAGCCAGCCGGCTGGGTATGTTTGCCACCAGCCAGGGCCGGCTGCACGCCAAGACGGCGGTGGTGGACAAGCGCCGGGTGTTCATCGGTTCGATGAATTTTGACCCCCGCTCCGAAAAAACCAACACCGAAATGGGCATCTTCATCGACAGCCCACAACTCGCACGTGAGGTGCTGCGCCTGATGGACCTGGACAAGCTGCAGGCGTCGTACAGGCTGATGCTGGCGCCTGACGGTGGCCTGCGCTGGACCGCAGCCGACGACGAGGGCGAAGTGAGCTTTGATGACGAACCCGACGCCGGTTTTGGCACCAAGTTCTGGCTGGAGTTGCTGGCGCCGCTGGCGCCCGAAGAACTGCTGTGACGTGCGCCGGCCGTCAGCCCAGCAGCGTCACGATCTTGCCGATGACGCCCAGCGCGCCCGCCACCGCCTTGATCACCTCGGTGGCTTTTTGCAGCCGTTCCAGGTCGGCGGCCAATTGGCTGGCCGCCGCCTCGAACCCCGGCAACTCGGCCGTGAATTGCGCTGACAAGTTTTGCAGCGCGACGTTGCGCAGCCGGTTGATGGCCGTGCTGACCTCAAAGATCTGCTGGGTCCAGGCGTCGTGGTCGGCGTCGGACAACATGTCCGGGCTGACCAGCATCAACTTCTCGCGGGTGGCCTGCAGCATGCGCTTGAGCTGCCGCACGGCGTCATCCGGGCTCAGCGCAGCCTCGGCCGCAGGCGCAGGCGCAGCCGCAGCCGCAGCCGCAGCCGCAGCCGCAGCCGCAGCCGCAGCCGCAGCCGCAGCCGGCGCAGCCGGTTGCGCGGCGCTTTTACTGCCCGCCTTGGCGCTGGCCAGGTGGGTTTTGGGGCTGGGGCTGGTGCCGGATTTCGGGTTTGCCATCGTCAACTCCTGAAGCGTGTGGTGGTCGGGCGCACTGCCGGCATCACTTGGGTTTGTCGGCGGCCTTCAAGGCGGACACCGCGTCCAGCAGGTCTTCGGTGTCCTTGAGCACCGCGTTGATCTCACTGGCCGTGAAGGTGCCGGCCAGGATGCGTTGCCAAACTGTTTGCATCTGCCCGGCAGCCGACTGGGCGGCGGTCAGCGCCGATTCGGTCTGGCCCAGCGCCCGCACTTTGAGATAGGTGCGGCGGTCATCCACCCAGCCTGCGTTGAGGGCGCCTTGCTGGTAGGGCGTGCGCACCCGGTCAACATAAAACCGGTTGTTGGCCTCGGTCAGGTTGTTGCGGATGTCGTCACCCGCAAGCTGCAGCACCGCCTGCTGCAGCATCAGCGCCCGGCCGATTTTTTCAGCGTCGCGCTGCAGCGCCTGGGCCACCTTGGCGCCGTGCACCTGCGCGGCCACTTGGCTGGCCAGGCCGCCCAGTGCGGTGATCTGCGCGGCGCTGAACTTGGGCGTGGCCGCAGCACCCTGCAGCGCGGTATTGACACTGTTCACCCGCTGGGCCACCGCCTGCACGGCGTCGCCGGTGGCCTCGGCTTGTGAGCCATTGGCCAGCTCTTGCAGCGCCACAAAATAGGCCTTGGTGCTGCGCACCGAATGCTTGAGCGTGGTGTACAGCGACACGGTCTTGGCCAGGTCGGCGTCCAGCATTTCCAGCCGCTGGGCGCGCACGGGCTGCGCTTGTGGCGGCACCGCAGCACGTGGGGCGCTGCGCACCTGCGCCTCGCTGTCGGCGTCAATGGCGGCGTTGATGGCCACGTCGATCACCGCCGTGGTGGTGTCGGCATAGCGGATGGCGGCGCTGGACACATCCTTGCCACGCTCCACCGCCACCGTGGCGCAGCCGTGCAACACCAGCAGGGCAAGGGACAGGGCAAGGGCACTGCGGCGCATGGTCGGCTCCTGGGGTTGAGGCTGAGCTTGATGCTATGGCGCGCGCCGGCCATTGGCGTCATCAGCCATCACGACAACTGCAGTTTGCGCTTGCCGTGGCCCCGGCAGGCCGGCCATTTGCAAGCGCAGCAGCCATCAACGGCGCCGCCTGCAGGCACGACCCCATCACGCCGTCACACCATCACGCCGTCACACTATTACGCCGTCACGCCATCACGCCAGCAGACCACGCTCCATCGGCAGCGCCGGCAAATCCACCGCCGGCTGCGGTTTCCAGCCCTTCTTGCGGTGCTCGGCAACCACGTTGGTGTAGATGCCACCACGCACATACCACTTGGCGGTGATGCGGACAAAGCGCGGCTGGCTGGCTGCCACGATGTCGTCCAGGATGGTGTTGGTCACCTTCTCATGGAATGCGCCTTCGTTGCGAAAGCTCCAGAAGTACATCTTCAAACTCTTCAACTCGATACAGCGCTGGTCCGCAACCATGTCGATGGTGAAGTGCGCAAAGTCGGGCTGGCCCGTCAGCGGGCAATGGCAGGTGAACTCGGGCACCTGGAACTCGATCAGGTAGTCGCGTCCCGGCGATGGGTTGGGGAAGACCTGCAGGTCTTTTGAAGGTGCGCTGGGCGGGTTGGGTGGCATCACACGCTGGTTCAGCGGCGCGGCGGCGGCGGGGCTTGTGGTCTTCTTGGCCATGAGAACGGGGGGCGCTTGGCTCAGGGTTTGCAGGGGGCGCGATGCTATCATCAGCGCCCTTGCGGCGGCCAGATTTTGCGCCATAAAACCATACAAATCAAATACTTGCGTGCATCGCTGAGACGCCGCTGAAGCACCCGAAAGCGGCCTTGCCAGGGCTGCATGACCCTACCCCCACCGCCGCATGCGCCTGAACCAGATCAAGCTCTCGGGCTTCAAATCTTTCGCTGAACCCACCACCTTCCAGCTGCCCGGGCAGCGGGTGGGCGTGGTGGGCCCCAACGGCTGCGGCAAGTCCAACATCATGGATGCAGTGCGCTGGGTGCTGGGTGAAAGCAAGGCCAGCGAGCTGCGTGGCGAGAGCATGCAGGACGTGATCTTCAACGGCAGCGGCCTGCGCAAGCCCGCCAGCCGCGCCAGTGTTGAGCTGGTGTTCAGCAACGAGGACGCCCGCGCCGGTGGCCAGTGGAGCCGGTTTGCCGAGATCGCTGTCAAACGGGTGCTGACCCGTGACGGCAGCAGCAGCTACTTCATCAACAACCAGCCGGTGCGCCGGCGCGATGTGCAGGACGTGTTCCTGGGCACCGGCCTGGGCCCACGCGCCTACGCCATCATCGGCCAGGGCACCATCAGCCGCATCATCGAGAGCCGGCCCGAAGAGCTGCGGCTGTTCCTGGAGGAGGCCGCCGGCGTCAGCAAGTACAAGGAGCGCCGCCGCGAGACCGAGCTGCGCCTGCGCGACACCCGCGAGAACCTGACCCGGGTCGACGACATCCTGCGCGAGCTGAATGCCAACCTCGACAAGCTGGGCAAGCAGGCCGAGGTGGCCACCAGGTACCACACGCTGCAAGAAGCCGGCAGCACCAAGCTGCACCAGCTGTGGTTTCTGAAGCAGCGTGACGCGGCGACCGAAGAAGCGCGTGTGGCCCAGGCCATCAGCAGCGCCACCAATGCGCTGGAAGCGCGCCTGGCCGAGCTGCGCCATGTCGAGGCCCAGCTGGAGACGGTGCGCCAGTCGCACTACGCCGCCAG
>JANPOW010000413.1:0-4011 GCA_031428185.1 Betaproteobacteria bacterium
GGCCGCATCGGCCGCATCGGCCGCATCAGCAGCACCGGTCGCACCCGCCGCACTCGCCGCACCAACAAGCAATCGCCTGGCGGGTGATTGGCCGTCCGCCCTGGCCTTGTTTGTCTACGCCGCCGGCTTTTCGATGGCCTATGTCAGCCTGAGTGCGGCCACCGGCGCGCTGCTGCTGTTTGGCGTGGTGCAGACCACGATGATCGGCTGGGGCCTGTGGCGGGGTGAGCGGCTACGGCCCTTGCAGTGGCTGGGCCTGGCCACCGCCAGCGCCGGGCTGGTGGCGCTGTTGCTGCCCGGCCTGGCCACACCCAGCCTGCGCAGCGGCGCATTGATGGCTGCTGCAGGTGTCGCCTGGGCGGTGTATTCACTGCGTGGCCGCACAGCCCGCGATGCCACCGCCGTGACCGCCGGCAACTTCTTGCGCGCTGCACCATTGGCGCTGGCCTTGAGCCTGCTGCTGTGGCCGCAGGCCCGCTGGGACAGCAGCGGCGCCGCGCTGGCGCTGGCCTCGGGTGCGCTGGCGTCGGGGCTGGGCTACGCCGTCTGGTACACCGCGCTGCGTGGCCTCAGCGCCACCCGGGCCGCCGTGGTGCAACTGGCGGTGCCGGCACTGGCCGCGGCTGGTGGTGCGCTGCTGCTGGGCGAGCCGCTGACCGCGCCGCTGCTGCTGGCGTCCATCGCCGTGCTGGGCGGCGTGGCGTTGGTGATCCGGGGCCGCGTTTAACGCGGCGTGTCATGCGGCGTGTCAGGCGGTGTGCCAGGCGGTGTGCCAGGCGGCGTGTCAGGCGGTGTGCCAGGCCCTGCGTCAAGCAGTGCGCAAGCCGCTGCGCAGGGCACTTTTAGCGCCGCACGGCGCGGCGCAGCCAGGCCAGCGCATCGTCCAGCGCCGGCACCCCAGCCAGCAGCACCAGCAGCAGCGCCAGGGGCACGGTGGACAGATAGCCCACATGCTTGAAGCCCAGTGCACCGACCAGCCCACCGGCAAAAAAGGCAGCCGCCAAGCCGCACAGCAGGCGCAACCGGCCTCTGTCGGCCAGCACCCGGCCCGCGCCGGCCAAGCTGCCAGGTGCTGCATGCAGCGCAGCAGCGGCGGCGATGGTGCTGCTGCTGCTGCTGCTGCTGCTGCTGCTGCTGCTGCGGTTCCAGTACAGCAGCTTGCCCAGCTCGATGCCGATGTCGGTGACGATGCCGGTGATGTGGGTGGTGCGGATCTCAAGCCGCGACAGCTTGGAGATCACCGCGTTCTGCAAGCCCATGATGAAACACAGCAGCAATACGGTGAGCGGCACAAACAGGCCCTGCACCTGCGCCAGGCGGGCACCCAGCAGGCCAAAACACAGCAGCAGTGCGGCCTCCAGCAGCAACGGGCCGGCGTACTCGCTGTGCAACTGGTGGCGGCGCGCAAAGTTGACCATCAGCGCCGAGGTGGCCGCACCGGCCACAAATGCCAGCAGCGCGCCCAGCCCGGCTGCCACCAGCACCGGGTTGCCCAATGCCAGGTCGTCGGCCATGGCCGAGACGATGCCGGTCATGTGCGAGGTGTATTGCTGCACCGCCAAAAAACCACCCGCGTTGATGGCGCCGGCCACAAACGCCAGCGCCAGGCCCAACTGGCGGTTGCTGGCCTGGCTGCGGTGGCGGCCGGTCAGGCGGCGGGCAAAGTCAAGCGGCAATGGCTGTGCGGGTTGGGCCACCTTGCGGTGCGGGCACGGGATTGTGCGGCAGCCCTGCATTCAAGCGGCAAGCCGCTGCGGCGTCGGTGCCGGCCTACAAGCAGTCGGCCGCTTGGCCCGTGGTGGGCACGCACCAGCACGCGCAAGCTGGGTGCAGTGATCGGCCAGCACGCTGCAAGCCGGTCACATCCACCCAAATCCAATTGGAGACCCCCATGATCTACACCATTGCGGTTGTTTTGCTGGTCCTCTGGCTGCTGGGCATGGTGACTGCGTTCACCGCCGGCGGCCTGTTGCACATCCTGCTGGTGCTGGCCGTGGTGGCCGTGCTGTACCAGCTGATCACCGGCCGCAGTGTGGGTTGACGCGGCTGGCATCCAGCGCCAAGCCCTGGCCAAACAGGCAGGCCTGCACGTCTGCCGCGTCCTGCAGCAGGCGTACTGCGTCGTACGCCGCCTGCGCCGCCGGGTGGCGGCGGCGCAGCAGGTTGAGCCACTGTTTGATGCGGCCGGGCCGGTGGCGTGGTGGGGTGTGCTGGGCGATCAAATGCCAGTACGCCTGCAACATGGGCAGCAGCACGGTGTGCCAGTCCAGCACCGGCGCATCCGGGCTGCGGATCGCCAGCGCCAAGCCCGGGTCTGCCACCGCGCCGCGCCCCAGCATCAAGCGCTGGCAGCCGGATTCAGCCCGTGCCCGCTGGGCATCGGCCAGCGTCCAGATCTCACCATTCGCCACCACCGGAATCGCCACGGCCTGCTGGATCAGCGCAATCTGCTGCCAGAACGCTGGTGGCCGGTAACCCTGCGCCTTGGTGCGGGCATGCACCACCAACTCACACGCCCCACCAGCGGCAATGGCACGGGCGGCGTCCAGCATGCGGGCGGCGTCCTGGTTGCCCAACCGCATCTTGGCCGACACCGGCAGGTGGGCCGGCACCGCGCGCCGCACCGCAGCAACGATGCGGCCCAGCAGGTCGGGTTCGTCCAGCAGCACCGCGCCACCCCGGTGGCGGTTCACCGTCTTGGCCGGGCAGCCAAAGTTCAGGTCGATGCCCTCGGGCCCCAGCGTTGCCAGGCGGGCGGCGTTCTCAGCCAGGCACGCCGCATCAGAGCCCAGCAACTGCGCCCGCACCGGCACACCGGCAGGAGTGCGGCTGGCGGTCAGCAGCTCGGGCATCAGGCGCACAAACACCCGCTCGGGCAGCAATTGGTCGGTGATGCGGATGAACTCGCTGACACAGCGGTCAAACCCACCCAGCCGGGTGAGGATGTCGCGCAGGCTGGCGTCCAGCAGTCCTTCCATCGGGGCAAGCAAGATCGTCATGGGGCAGTGGTGGCGGCGCAAGCCCGGAGCAACCGACCAGTGTAGGCAAAATACGGCCATGAAAATCCCGGAACGGCTGCGGCCGCTGCTTGACGAAGGCCTGATCGACAGCGTGTCACGCCAGCTGATGAGCGGCAAAGAGGCGATGGTGTTTGTGGTGCAGTGCGCAGGCGAGACCCGCTGCGCCAAGGTCTACAAAGAGGCCAACAACCGCAGCTTCCGCCAGGCGGTGGACTACACCGAAAACCGCAAAACCAAAAACAGCCGCCAGGCCCGCGCCATGGCCAAAGGCACCAAGTTTGGCCGCCAGGCCCAAGAGGCCGCCTGGCAAAGCGCCGAGGTGGACGCGCTGTACCGCCTGGCCGCAGCCGGAGTCCGCGTACCCAAGCCCTACAACTTTCATGAAGGTGTGTTGCTGATGGAGTTGGTGTGTGATGCCAACGGCGACGCCGCACCGCGTCTGAATGACTGCAACTTCATGCCCGAGGCTGCCCGCCACCACCACCAGAGCCTGCTGCGCGAGGTGGTGCGCATGCTCAGCGCCGGGGTCATCCACGGCGACTTGTCCGAGTTCAACATCCTGATGGCGGCCGACGGACCGGTGATCATTGACCTGCCCCAGGCGGTGGATGCGGCCGGCAACAACCACGCCGCCGCCATGCTGGAGCGCGATGTGACCAACCTGCGCAACTACTTTGGCCAGTACGCGCCTGAGCTGCTGACCACCGACTACGGCCGTGAAATCTGGAGCCTGTACGAGCGCGGCATGCTCAACAACGATGTGGTGCTGACCGGGCGCTTCAACCAGAAGTTGAAACCCGTTGACCTGGGCAGCGTGCTGCGCGGCATTGATGACGCCAAGGATGAAGAGGCGGCACGCAGGTTGCGGATGCAGGACGCGCGGTGAGCGCCACGGCATTGATGCGACCCGACAGCCACGGTACGGCAACACCATGACCCCCCCCCCCCCCCCCCCACACGCCAACCCCGCAAACCCTGCCAGGGTGAAACG
>JANPOW010000414.1:0-7182 GCA_031428185.1 Betaproteobacteria bacterium
AGGGCGAGTGAATCGCTGGGGTTGCTTTGCAGTGCTTGCGCATAACAGGCCTGGGCAGCGTCCATGTCCCCCTTGACTCCCGCCTGCACCGATCCCGCCATCGTCAGCGCCAGCGCCGATTGCGGGTCACGGTCCAGTGCCTGCTGGCTGTAGCTCAGGGCCTGCAGGCTGTCGCGGCGGCTGTCGTCGGTCCAGCCTTGCAGCACCTTGAACACATGCCAGCGCGCCAGCCAGGCAAAGGGCTCGGCGTGGCGGGGCGCACGCTCGGTCAGGGCGGTCAGCAGTTGGCGTGAACGCTCAAAGTCAGCCAGCGAGAAGCGGTGCAGCAAGTCCACCGCGTTCAGGTACAGCGTGTGGCTGGCCAGGCTGGGCAGGATGGCGGCGCTGCGCGCGGCGCGTTGCTCCACCGCCAGGATGCGCTGGCCAACCCCCTGCACCACCAGGCCCAGCAAGTCACTGGTGGGCGACAGCAAATCAGTGGCGCTGCCTTGCACGGTCTGGCTGTAGACCGGCTCACCCGCGCCGGCGCGCCAGAGTTGCACGTCCAGCGTGATGCGCTCAGGCAAGGTGGACAGCCCAGCCCGGCTGAGCAGGCGGCTTTGCAGCACGTAGTTGGCATGCCAGTGGCGGTAGAGGTGGCCCAGGTCCACCTCGCGCCCGCGCAGCTTGTGGGCCGACAGGGCACTGATCACATGCAGCATGGGCGATTGGCTGAACTGGCGGCTGAGTTGGTCGGTCACGATGTCGGCCCAGCCGATGGGCTGCTCAGCCTGGGTGTCGGCCGCTGCCACCTGGGCCGGCAGCACCACCAGCGTGGGGCGCAGGCGCAGGCGGGCTTTGATGGCGGCCTGCAGGCCAACCGGCAGGGCGGGCGCCGGCCCCACCAGCTTGAACAGGCGCACCGGCGCGTCAAAGTGTTTGAGGTAGCAGTCACCCAGGTCTTGCACCTCGGGGTCCAGGCCGGGCGTGAGGCGGTCACACACCGTGGCCGACAGCACCGTGTCACCCGGCAGGCTGAAGGCTGCGATACGCGCGGTGAGGTTGACGCCCACGCCGTACACAGCCGACAGGTCAGTCAGCAGGTTGGCGCAGTGCAAGCCCACACGCAATTGCAAGGCCGGCCCGGCGGCATGGGCTGCGGTGTCCGCCGCCGCCAGTTGGTGCAGCGCCAGCGCACAACGCACCGCTTGGCGGGGGTGCTCAAAACGCAGCAGCAGGCCGTCACCCAGCCGCTCCACCACCACGCCGTGGTGCAGCGGCACCACCTGGCGTGCGGCCTGGGCCAGCAGTGCGCGGATGCGCTCAACCGCTGCCCGCTCGTCATCGCAGACCAGCCGTACCGATTCAACAACGTCCACAAACGCCAAGGTGGCGCTGGCTGTTGTCAGTGGCAACTCATCGGCAAATCGGTCCAAGCGGACATCTCCAGCAGGCGTGAAACCTGTAACAGAAGATACGGTAACGCTGGACAGTTGGGTAGGGGTAGCTGCGCCTGTGATGGCCGTTGGTGGTGCTGGCAGCGTGCTGTCTGGGTAAGGCATCCACCAACGCTAGCCACTGGGCTGGCCGCTGCACCTACCTGCACGGGTAGGGATTTGCGCTGCCCCTGCGGGGCCAGTCCTACCCGACCAAGTAGGCCGGCTGCGCGGCCGGCCACCCATCATCCATCCCGACGATTGCACTGGCGTGGCCTGTACTGCGCCACCGGCAAACCGCCCTGCCAACCCACTGTTCGAGGAGGACTCCATGTACGCCGAACTTGCAGACAGCCGCCAAGCGATGGCCCCCCAACAAGGTGTGCCCCTGGGCCTGCTGCGCTCACTGGGCCAGCTTGGCGCAGCCGGTCAACTGCACAGCGTGACGTTTGAGCGACGCGCCGTGGCACCGCCCACCAGCCTGCTGCGCAGCGTGCTGGACGCGCTGAACCTGGGCCTGGTGTTGGTGGACGCCGACGCCCGCGTCTTGCACGCCAACCAGGCCGCGCAAGCACTGTGCAAGGCCGGCGCGCCCATCACGCTGAACGGCCAGAGCATGGCCTTGACGCCCAGCCACCGCCAGCAGCTGGATGTGGCGTTGCGCGCCGCGTTGCGCCGCCAGTGGGCCATGCTGGTGTTGCGCCAGGGCGCGTTGTGTTTGTCGGTGGGTGTGGTGCCGATGTCCGGTGATGCCGGCCACCCCGGGCTGGCCGCCATGCTGGTGATCGCCCCACAAGGCCAGCCCAGTGGCCTGGCGCTGCAGTTTTTTTGCCAGGCCCACCATCTGACGCCGGCGGAAAGTACCGTGCTGTTGGCGCTGTGCAAGGGCCAGAAGCCGACCCAGATTGCCGCTGCCGGCGGGGTGGCGATCAGCACGGTGCGCACCCAGGTGGCGGCCGTCCGCGAGAAGACCCAGGCCAGCAGCGTCAGCCACCTGTTGCAACTGGTGGGTGCGCTGCCGCCGATGGCCGCCGTGTGTGGGCATGTACCCGCTGCCGGCGCCTGGGCCGGCGCTTGAGTTGCTACCCCCGGGCCACAAGGCGCGGCCCGGGGTGGTCCTCAACGCGCCGCAAACTGCGGCGCGCGTTTGTCCAGAAACGCCCGCACACCCCCGGCAAACTCGGGCCGGTCCAGCAGCGCACGCTGGCGCTCGGCCTCGTAGTGCAGTTGTGCATCCAGCGTGTTGCTGGCGACGGCCTCAAAGGCGCGGTGGGTTTCCAGCGCGGCGTGGGCCGGCAACAGGCTGAGTTTGCGGGCGATGACCAGCGCGCTGCCCATCAAAACAGCGTCGTCCACACAGTCCCACACCAGGCCCCAGGCGGCGGCTTTTTCAGCCGGCAGTTTGTCGGCCAACAGCGTGAGCGCGGTGGCGCGGCCGCTGCCGATCAGGCGTTGGTAAAACCAAAGCCCGGCCCGTGCCGGTCAGCACCAGGGCGCGCACGCTGTTGTCGGCCACCACCTGGGCCGGCAGGCTGCGCAGGCTGGCTTGCATCGGGCCGGTGATGGGTTGGGCTTGACCGGGTTGACCAGGCTGGCCGGGTTGTCCAGCGTCAGGATGCCGATGGGCGCTGTCCTGGCGGTCGCGCACGTCGGGCAGTGGGGTGTTGATCAACCCGTGTCCTTGGTGGTGGGCGTCTGGGGCGTCTGGGGTGTCTGTGCCGTCTGGGGGGTCTGTGCCGTCTGGGGCGTCGGCAGGCGGCGGTAGGTCTCGTAGCCCGGTTGGTCCACCGCCAGCTTGGCCAGGGTGGTGTGCCACAGGTGGTGGGCCAGGCCGGGGTGGTCGGGCGGGATGGCGCCGGTGGTGATGGCGTCGGTGAGGCGCTGGTTGAGTTGGGCCAGGGTCTCGTCACCGGCGACCCCGCTGGCGCCCAGCAACTGGTGCAGCCGGGTCAGCTCGGCGGCTTGCTCGACAGGCGCCAGTGCGGCCTGGCGCTGCACCATGTCCAGCATGTTGGCCGCCACTCTGGCTTGGTAGGCCAGCGCGGTTTGGCCCGCCGTGGCCAGGGCCGGTCCGGCCTCATCGCGCAGGTAGCGCGCCACGGCTTGCAGCAGTTGTTCGGGTTTGGGGCTGTCTTGCATCAGGCCACCGTGCCGGGTTGGGGCGGTGCTGCGGGGTGCGGCTGGGGTGGCGTCAACTGCCCGGCCAACAACTCAGCCAGCAAGTCGATTTCAGTCTCGGACGCACGCCGGGCGATGGCCGCTTTTTCCATCACCGGCTCGGCGCCGGTGGCCCAGGCCTGGCCCATGCTTTCGCACATCACGCCCCAGCGCAGCATGCCCAGCACACGCCACCAGCGCAGCCTGGCCTCATCCACCTGGCCACCGGCGCTGCGGTAGCCGTCAAACAACTCGGCCCACTGGCCAAAACCGCCCACCGGCCGCTGGGGCTGGCCAAAACACCACGATGGCACACCCAGCCAGCCCAGGTCGGCCATCGCATCACCACCGTGCGCCAGTTCCCAGTCCAACACACCGGTCAAGCTGCCGCCGTCGGCGTGCAGGTCGACCAGCAGGTTGCCGTTGCGGAAATCACCATGCACCAGCACCGGCGCCACATCCGCCGGCGCATGTATGGCCAGCCAGTGCAAGGCCAGTTGGAACACCGGCCGCGCCGTGCCGTGGCGGGCATGCCAGGCGCGCAGATAAGCCACTTCAGCGGCCGGCTGGGTGCTGCGCAGTGGTGGCAGGCTGGCCAGTGGCATGGCGTGGATGCGCGCCAGCGCGGCGCCGCACTGCTGTGCCAGCAGCGGGCGGTGGGCTGCGGCAAGGCGCCGGCCCAAGGCCTCGCCGGGCAGGCGCTGCATGATGAAACCGTCCCCCAGGCCGTGCTGCGGCTGCAGTACCAACACCACCTGCGGCACGGGCACACCGGCCGGGCCGGCGTGCTGGATCAGCGCGGCTTCAGCGGCCAGGCCGGGGTTGCCGCGGTCACGTTGGGCGGCGCCGGGCGGTGCGCGGCGCAGGATGAGTGGCCGGCTTGCGCTTGCATCGCCCCAGTCAAAGGCCCAGGTCTCCTGGCTGGCGCCGCCGGACAAGCGGCGCAGCGCATGCACCGCCGCGCTTGCACCAGCCACCGGCAGGGCGGCGCCCAGCACGGACTGCAGCCCGGGCAACAAGGCGTCTTGCGCCGCCGATCCCGCCACCACCGCAGCCGGCCTACAGCCGCTCGATGATGGTGACGTTGGCCAGGCCGCCGCCCTCGCACATGGTCTGCAGGCCATAGCGTTTGCCGCTGGCGCGCAGGGCATGCACCAGGGTGGTCATCAGCGTGGCGCCGCTGCCGCCCAGCGGGTGGCCCAGCGCGATGGCGCCGCCATTGACGTTGAGCCGCGCCGGGTCGGCCCCGGTGGCTTGCAGCCAGGCCACTGGCACGGATGCAAACGCCTCGTTGACCTCAAACAGGTCGATGTCGTTGATGGACATGCCGGCTTTTTTGAGCGCGTGGGCAGTGGCCGCGATGGGGGTCTCCAGCATCACCACCGGGTCACCGCCGATCACCGTCATGTGGTGGATGCGTGCCAGTGGCGCCAGGCCGAGTGTTTTCAAACCCCTCTCGTTGACCACCAGCAAGCCGGCCGAGCCGTCACAGATCTGGCTGGCGTTGGCCGCCGTGCAGACACCACCTTCTTGCAGCAGCTTGACACCGCCGATGCTCTCCATCGACGCATCAAAACGGATGCCTTCGTCGGCGCTGTGCTGCTCACCCGTGTCAAGGCCGTCGGCCAGGCGCACCGCCAGCGGCACGATCTCGGCGTCAAACTTGCCGCCCCGGGTGGCGGCGATGGCGCGCTGGTGGCTTTGCAGTGCAAAGGCGTCCACCTGGTCGCGGGTCAGGCCGTGTTTTTTGGCCACCATCTCGGCGCCGATGAACTGGCTGAACTGCACACCGGGGTAGCGCCGCGCCATGCTGGGGCTGACATAAAAGCCCATGCCGGCTTTATGCGCCAGGCTGCTGGGCAGGCCCATCGGCACCCGGCTCATGCTCTCGACCCCGGCGGCGATCACCACGTCCATGCTGCCCGACATCACCGCCTGCGCCGCAAAGTGCAGCGCCTGTTGCGACGAGCCGCACTGCCGGTCTACCGACGTGGCGGGCACCGATTCAGGCAACCTGGACGCCAGCACCGCGTTGCGGGCGATGTTGACCGCCTGCTCACCGGCCTGGCCCACGCAACCCATGATCACGTCTTCCACCAGCGCCGGGTCAATGCCGGTGCGGCTGATCAGCGCGTCCAGCACGCTGGCGGCCAGGTCGGCCGGGTGCCAGCCCGAGAGTTTGCCGTTGCGCCGGCCACCGGCAGTGCGGGCGGCGGCGACGATATAGGCTTCTGCCATGGGGGTGCTCCTGAGCGTCAAGGGGATGGAATCGGCGGGATTGTTGGCCGGCGGTGCGCGCTGGGCGTCGTCCGAAACGATGAATTTGCGGCGGCGGCGGGGTGGCGCACCCGGCGCGGATCGTTCGTTAGGGGGACGCCAGCGCGGGGGGCAGCCGGTATAACCGGCCAGCGGGCGGACTTGTCAAAAAATGCATGACGCGCCCGACAAGCCCGAGAACCCACCGAGGACTAACGCCATGAAAAGACTGCTCCTGATCGCCGCCGCTGCGCTGTCCACGCTGCTGGCGGGTTGCACCATCATCTACACCAGCGACCGTTGCCCGGTGTGCACCAGCGGCGGCGGCAAGGGCGACCCGGCCAACCCGGCGGTGTTCATTGCCGACGGCAACATCCAGGTCGACCAGCAGGTGCTGCGCTTTGCCAAGGACCAGGTCAATGTCACCATCACCTGGCGGCTGGCCTCACCCGGCGGCGATGGCACTGGGGGCCTGCGCTTTCCCGACAACGGCATCGTGTTCGAGCGTTCGGCCGATGGCGAGATCAGTTGCACCCGGTCTGAAGATGGCTTGGTGTTCCGTTGCCTCAACCGGCACAGCAAGCCCGGCATCTACCGGTACGGCATCAATGTCAATGAGAACGGCAGGCCGCTGAAGCCGCTGGACCCGTATGTGATGAACGACTGACGCGCTGGGCGTTCAGCTTGCTGGTGCGCCTTTGGCGGCAGCCAACCAGGCCGACAAGTCGGCCCAGACTAACTCAAATAATGCGGTGCGGCCGGCTTGTGTGCAGGCCTCAAATTTCGACCCCAATGCGTCACGTGTCTGCTGGATGACAGGTGCCAAGAAGGCTTCGTCTGCGGCATCACGGTGAATGCCCGACAGCGCGTTCTGCACTTCAGTCAGGCCGAAGTAGCGCGCCGCGCGTTGCCAGTCCTTGTGCAGTGCAGCCAGCGCGGCGCCCACATCCAGCGCGCACATTTCAGCCGGGCGCGACCCGATGTGCTGCGCAATCTGCACCACCTCGACCAGCAACTCGCCGGCGCGGGCTGCAGCGCCTGTGCCCCGAGCAAGCGCCACCATGGCCAAATTCAGCAAGGCTGCAGCGATGTACTCCTGATCTTGCAAACTGCGGGCCAAATCAAGAAACGCGCGGTAGTGACCCTCCGCCTCGTTCAGCCGGCCCTCCATCCGGTCGAGTTGTGCCAGCGCATTGAGTGCGCTGGCCAGTTGGCGCGGGTTGTCCAGCGCGCGTGCAGCAGCAACTGCGTCCTCGGCATAACGGCGCGCTGCTGCACTGTCCCCCAACCCGTTGGCGGCCATGCCCAAGGGCTGCAGCACCGCCGCCACGCGCGGCTTGTCGTCCACCTCGCG
>JANPOW010000415.1:0-1877 GCA_031428185.1 Betaproteobacteria bacterium
CGCAGCGGCAGACCACGCGCGACCGAATTCGGCGCTCAATCGCGTGAAGGTCGTCTGACGCCACCCGGTGGCATGCAAGGCCAGCAGCCCTGCACCCAGCCCGCCGCAGCACCACCCCACTTTTGATGAGCGCGCCGGCCACCCCGGCGTGACGCTGCCATGACCGATGCCCTGAACACCCCCGCTCCAGCCAACCTTGCGGCCGCGCCGCAGGACTACCGCGCCACGCTCAACCTGCCCGACACCCCGTTTCCGATGCGCGGTGACCTGCCCAAGCGCGAGCCCGGCTGGGTGCAGCAGTGGAACGACGACGGCGTCTACCAACAACTGCGTGAGGCCCGCTGCGGTGCGCCCAAATTCATCCTGCATGACGGCCCGCCGTATGCCAACGGCCAGATCCACATGGGCCACGCCGTCAACAAGGTGCTGAAAGACATGGTGGTCAAGGCGCGCCAGTTGGCAGGTTTTGACGCGCAGTACGTGCCGGGTTGGGATTGCCACGGCCTGCCCATCGAAAACGCGATCGAGAAGAAGTTTGGCCGCAAACTCAGCCGCGACGAGATGCAGGCCAAGAGCCGCGCCTTTGCCACCGAGCAGATCGACCAGCAGCGCACCGACTTCAAGCGCCTGGGCATCCTGGGTGACTGGGAGCGGCCCTACCGCACGATGGACTTTGCCAATGAGGCGGGTGAGATCCGCGCCTTCAAGCGGGTGATCGAGCGCGGTTTTGTCTACCGGGGCTTGAAACCCGTGTATTGGTGTTTTGACTTCGGCTCGTCGCTGGCTGAGTTCGAGATCGAGTACGCCGACAAAAAAAGCCAGACGCTGGACGTGGCGTTTTTATGCGCCGAGCCGGCCAGGCTGGCGGCGGCATTCGGCCTGGCCCAACTGGACAAAGACGCTTTTGCGGTGATCTGGACCACCACCGCCTGGACCATCCCGGCCAACCAGGCCATCAACCTGAATCCGGCGCTGGAGTACGCGCTGGTCGATACCGAGCGTGGCCTGCTGCTGCTGGCCGCGTCACTGGTCGAAAAATGCCTGGCGCGTTACGGCATCACCGGCACGGTGCTGGCCACCACGCTGGGTGAAAAATTGGGCGGCCTGCAGTTCAAACACCCGCTGGCGGCGGTGGATGCCGGTTACGACCGCTTGAGCCCCATCTACCTGGCCGACTACGCCACCGCGGATGACGGCACCGGCCTGGTCCACAGCGCACCGGCTTACGGGGTGGATGACTTCAACAGCTGCCGCGCCCACGGCCTGGCGCTGGACGACATCCTGAACCCGGTGCAGGGCCACGGCAGCTACGCGGCTGACTTCTCCCTGTTTGGCGGCTTGAATATCTGGAAAGCCGTGCCGCTGGTCATCGAGGCGCTGCGCAACGCCGGCCGCCTGCTGGCCACCGAGCAAATCACACACAGCTACCCACACTGCTGGCGCCACAAGACGCCGGTGATCTACCGCGCGGCGGCGCAGTGGTTTATCCGCATGGATGAGGGCGATGGGGTGTTCACGTCGGACAAGGCCGAGAAGACCCTGCGCCAGATGGCACTGCAGGCGATTGAGCACACCGGCTTTTATCCCGAGAACGGCCGCACGAGCCTGCGCGACATGATTGCCAACCGACCCGACTGGTGCATCAGCCGCCAGCGCAGCTGGGGCGTGCCGATCCCGTTCTTTCTGCACAAGGACAGCGGTGAGTTGCACCCGCGCACGATGGCGATCCTGGACCAGGCCGCAGACATCGTGCAGGCCGGCGGTGTCGAGGCCTGGTCAAAATTGACCGTCGAAGAAGTGCTGGGCGTGGATGGTGAACATGCGGCGTCGCAATACACCAAGAGCAACGACATTCTTGACGTGTGGTTCGACTCCGG
>JANPOW010000416.1:0-15991 GCA_031428185.1 Betaproteobacteria bacterium
AAAGGTTTGACAACTAGACGACAAAGCCGCCGCAGACACGTTGCGCCAAATCCGACAACTGGACGACAAACACCAACTCACACTGCTGTGCCGCGATTTGTCCGAGCTGGCCAGCTATGCCCGGGTGGACAACCGCCAGTACCGGCTGCTCAAGCTGGCCACGCCCGGGCCTTACACCTTCATCCTTGAGGCCACCAAAGAGGTGCCACGCCGGTTGTCACACCCGTCACGCCGCACCATTGGCCTGCGTGTGCCAAACCACGCCGTCACCCAGGCCTTGCTGGCTGAACTGGGCCAGCCGCTGCTGGCCACCACCTTGATCCTGCCCGGCGACAGCGAGCCGCTGAACGACCCGGGCGAGATCCGCGACCGGCTGCAAAAACGCCTGGCTGCCGTGGTGGATGCCGGCGCCTGCCGGGTCGAGCCCACCCCGGTGATCGACCTGTCGGGTGAGCAGCCCGTGCTGGTGCGCCAGGGCCAGGGCGACCTGGCGCGCCTGGGGCTGTGATCGGGGCGTTGACGTGACAACGGGCGCCCGGGCGCCCGTTGTCACAGTGCAATCAGGGCTCAAAGTGCAGCGGTGACCACAATCTCGATGCGCCACTCGGGCTTGGCCAGCACCGCCTGCACGGTGGCCCGGGGCGGTGTGTGGTTGGGAGTGACCCAGGTGTCCCACACCGCGTTCATGGCGGCAAATTCACGGATGTCGGACAAGAAGATCTCGGCCCGCAGGATGCGCGATTTGTCGGTGCCGGCACGCGCCAGCAAGGCATCGATATTGGCCAGCACCTCACGCGTCTGGCCGGTGATGTCGGGCTCACCCTCGACCGCCACCTGGCCTGACAGGTAACAGACACCGTTGTGCACGGCCATCTCGGACATGCGCACACCCACATCAAATCGCTGAACCATGGTTATTTGCTTCCTGTGTGACGCTGGGACGATTCACGTGTGTCCGAGCCGTCGTTGTGCAGCTTGCGAACCCGGCGGCGGCGGCGTTTGCGGCCGGCCTCCGGGGCTTGTTCACCAATCTTGGTTTCCTTGCCGGTGAGCAGCTTGACGATGTTGCGCCAGTGGCGCCACAGCAGCAGCAAGCTCATCGCGGACACACCCAGCGCAATCATCGGGCGGTCAACAAACAGCAGTGTCAGGAATGGCGCAAATGCCGCTGCAATCACCGATGCCAGCGACGCATAGCGGAACAGCGCCGCCACCACGCACCAAGCCAGCAAGGTGCCAGCGCCCACCAGAGGCTCAAAGGCCAGCAGCACACCGGCCGCCGTGGCCACACCTTTGCCACCCTGGAAGCGGAAAAACACCGGGAACAGGTGGCCCAGAAACGCCGCCACACCGACAAACGCAATGGTGGTGTCGTCAAAGCCGAGCTCAAAGCTGTAGAACTGCACCAGCGCGGTGGGCACAAAACCCTTCAGACCGTCCAGCAGCAGCGTTAGCACGGCGGCGGTTTTGCTGCCCGAGCGCAGCACGTTGGTGGCGCCCGGGTTTTTGGAGCCATAACTGCGCGGGTCAGGCAGGCCCATGCACTTGCTGACGAGCACGGCAAACGACACCGAGCCGATCAGGTAGGCCAGCAGAAATGCGGTGTAGCTGTAGAGAAGATCCATGGGGTTCCGGGCTGCGGCGCAGGTGCTGGGCTGCACCGGCAGGGGCCACTTGCAGGCAGAGGCAAAAACAGCGGCAAGTGTAGTTGGCACCCGCTGGCCGCCGCGCCGGTGTGGCCCCAAGGCGGTAATGTCCCCTGCGCCCCCGAGTCGCGGGGCCGGCAAACTGCGATGGTCAGACTAAACCGTGACACGTTGGACGCTGCGCCCGCGCCGCGGCAAACGGCGCCCGTGCCGGGTCGTCACAGGGTGTGGCCCTGCACTGCGGCGGTGTTTGCCCTCCGCCGCCACCGCCGTCTGCCAACCCGCCGTCTGCCAGCCCGCTATCTGCCAGCCCACCGATCACAGGGCCGCCAGGCACTGGCCCGCTTGATCCTGGCGCTGCTGCTGACGGCCACCCGCCTGCCGGGTTGGCGTCGGTTTTTTTCGTCAGACCTCATCCGCTGTGTTTTGCCTGGCTGCAGTGCAGCCACAGGCCACCGGGTACCACCCCCTTACCGATTCCCCACCATGTCGCCGTTGTCACCTCTGGCTGGCTGCCGCCTGGCCCGCACGCCTGTGCGCGCCCACCCACCCAGACCCCGGCCGCTGGCCCTGGCCGTGCTTGCGCTGCTGGCCGGCCCGCCGGGCAGGCGCGCAGACCAGCCAGGCCATCAACAACAACCCCGACCTGCGGCCAGAACGCAGCCAGACCAGTGCGCTGAGCGCCGAGTGGACAGCCCACGCCGCCAGTCTGCGCGCCACGCTATTCCACCAGCACACCCACGGCGCGCTGTACGCCCAGCTCAACATCAGCACCAATACCAACACGGTGCAAAACATCCACCATGTGCGCACCACCGGGCCGAAGCTGGCCGCCAGCGTGGCTGAGCCGTGGACCGCCGCGCGGCTCAAAGGCCTGCGCCTGCAGGGCAGCCTGACGTATGCCGACCGCAGGATTTTGGCCAACAGCGGCTACCTGCTGGTGCCGGGTGACACCATCGTCAAATGGCAGCCCCGGGTCATGGCGTGCAGCGCTGGGCCTGGACAACCTGAACAACCCGCAGGTGTGGGCCTTTCACTCCTACCCGCAGCGCAGCGCCAACGCTGAGTTGCAATTCGGTCTGTGACCTCGCAAGTGGCAACATCACTCCCATGACGCACCACTTTGACACGCAGCCCCGTCTGCACCCGCATCTGCACCCGCATCTGCACCCGCACCTGCGCCCGCACCTGCGCCCGCACCTGCACCCTCTGCTGCGCCGCGCCAGGGCCACCACGCTGGCCCTGCTGGCGGCTGCCGGCACGCTGGCCGCCCAGGCGCATGATTTCCGCAGCGGCGATGTGCTGATCGACCACCCCTACGCGCTGGCCGGCAGCCAGGCGTTGCAGTTCAAGGCCCTGCGCAACACCGGCACCCAGCCGGACCGCTTGCTGTCCGCCAGCAGCCCGGGCATCCCGCAGATCAGCCTGCTGCACGACGGGCAGCCCGCCAGCGCGCCCTTGCCACCCGGCGCGGCGCTCAACTTCCGCCATGACAGCGGCTGGCAACTGGCGCTGCAAGGCCTGCCGCAGCCGCTGGCGGCCGGCGCGGTGCTGCGGGTCACGCTGCGCTTTGAGCGAGCCGGTGAGATCACCGTGCCCGTCACGGTCGTCAGCCCCAGCGGGCGCCATGTGCATTGACAGCGGTGGCGCTGCCACCGGCCAAACCCCAACTTCAACCCCCAACCGGACCCACACCATGCAACACCTTGCCCTCTCCGCCCTGCTGCTGGCGCTGGCCAGCGCCCCCACACTGGCCCAGACCAGCGTGCAAGACCCGTGGGTGCGTGGCACCGTGGCCGGGCAAAAAGCCACCGGCGCCTTCATGCAGATCACCTCGGCCCAGGGTGGCAAGCTGCTGGCCATCAGCTCGCCGGCGGCCGGCGTGGCCGAGATCCACGAGATGAAGATGGAGGGCAGCACGATGCAGATGCGCGCCCTGCCCGGCGGTCTGGACCTGCCGGCCGGCAGCGCCGTGGCGCTCAAGCCCGGTGGTTACCACGTCATGCTGCTGGACCTGAAAGCCCCGCTCAAGGCCGGTGACACAGTGGACCTACAACTGGTGGTGCAGGGCAAGGACGGCAAAAAGGAGACCCTCAGCGTCAAGGCGCCGGTCAAGGCACTGGCCACCAGCGCAGGCGGCATGGCCGACCACAAGCACTGAGCGGCCACCTGCAGGCGCACCGGGCGGCCCGCAGCGGCCTACCATGCTGGTCACGCCGCATTTGGCGTGGCCACAGCACAGCCGGGAGCTTGGCGCATGCATCCCCAGCGAATCGCCTTGTTGCAAGCCATGCCCATTTTTGGCGCCATCAGCACGCCAAGCCTGGAGTTTTTGGTGGCACGCGCCCAGCCCATCCACGTGCCCGCCGGTGCTTCATTTTTCAGGCAAGGTGACGACGCCACCGGCATGTACGTGCTGGAGCAAGGCCAGGTGGCCATCTGCTGCCACCGGCAGGGCCGTGACTTTGCGCTGGCCACGCTGGGCGCCGGAGATTGTTTTGGCGAGATGGCCTTGATGGACCTGCACCCCCGCAGCGCCAGCGCCCATGCGCAGCAGGCCTGCGACGCCATCGAGATCAAGCCGGACGACCTGTACGCGCTGTTTGAGCAAGACTGCGCCCAGTTTGCGTTGATCCAGATGAACATGGGCCGTGAGGTGTGCCGCCGCCTGCGCGCTGCTGACGAGCGGCTGTTTGCGCTGCAGGCCGGCCTGGCCGGCCCGGCCGCGTCGTGCGTGGGTGGTGCCGGCTACCGCGCCTGTAAACCTGCAGACCTGTAAACCTGCAGACCAGCCCACGGCGGCGGGCCGGGCGTGCCGGCCCCTGCCTTTATTTGCGGCCGCGCTTGGCCGCCGGCTTGGTAGTTGACTCTGGCGCCGGGTGGCCACCGGGGGGTGCGGTGAACAGCTTGGCGGCGCGGCCCTTCAACTCCAGCAGCTCACTGGGGGTGATGGAGTATTTGCGGCCCACCACGTCCACCTCGACCCGGAATTCCACCTCTTTGCTGCCGTTGCTCAGGGTGCCGCAGGTGAAGTCGTAGTCGGGGTTCTCGGCCGGGAAGCCGTCGGCCTCGGTGTCGAAATCCACATACTTGACGTCGCGGATCTCGCCGCTGGCCAAATCCAGCACGCCGGTGGATTCGATCACCTCGTCGTTCAGTTCATCGTGGATGGTGATCGGCAGTTTCAGGTCCATCGTGGGTCGCTCAGGCCGCAGGCGCGGCAAATCTTTTGGAAGGGACGCGGATGATGCCATGCCGCCGCCGGCCCGGGCCAGCCCGGTGGCTGTCGGCCGGTCAAGCCTGGGCCGAGACAAACACCCCGGTGGCCTGCAACAGCAGCACCGTCAACAACCGGGCATGCACCGTGAACACGCGGCCCTGGGCGCGGCAACCCACCACCACCACCACAGCCTCCAGCGCGCTGTCCACCAGGTGCAGGCGCTGGCCACTGCGGATGGGCTGGGGGGCGTAAAAACTCAAACCCGTCAACGACAGGTCGCGCCAGCGCACCGGCAGCGCGGGTGCTGGCCAGCCCACGGACACCAGGGCCACATGGTTTTGATCGCGCCGCACCGCGCCGCGCCGGCCCAGCAACACATGGCCGTGCTGGTCCGCGCCGGGCAGCGCTGCCAGCGGGCTGCGGCACTGGCCGCAGCGGCTGTCGGCGCGCAGTGCTGCGGCGTTGCGGTGCTGGCACAGCGGGCAGCACGGCGCCGGCCACTGGCCGGCTACGCCTGCCTGGGCGGCGCGGCCCGCTGCTGCCTGGCGTTGCTGGTCGTAGGCCAGGCGCTGCTCGGCCTGGCCCAGCACCGCCCAGGCGGCGTTGAGCGCCTGCGCCCGCTCATGGGCGCCGCCCAGGTCAGGGTGCTGGCGCAGTTGGCCCAGCAGGGTGCGCCAACTGGCCTTGATGACCTCGGCCGGTGCGTCGGGCAGCACATGCAAGGCGCGGTAGTGGTCGGGCAGCACGGCGGCAGGCGGCTGCGGCGCCAGGGCGGGCAGGCGGTGGTGGGTTGATGGGTGCGCTGCTGCGGTCATGGTGGCCTGTGCGACAAACCGCCCCGGAGGCGGACCGGCGCTTGCATCACGCCACAACGGGCTATCGGCCAAGCGGCGTGCAACTTGAGGCCGGCCGGGCCGGCCGCAGCAGCGCGATCAGCGCCGCGCATCCAAGCGTGGTGTATCCAAGCGATGTCTACCCAAGCGCAGCGCATCCAAGTGCAGGGCATCCAAGCGCTGCGGGCCTGCGTAGAGCCCTGCAGCACTCCTCACCGCGCACACCACGCGGTGGCCCAATGGTTTCACAGGCGGGTCATGGCGCCATGCCACACTGGCCAGGCGCGCCAGCCCGCCAGCCCGCCAGCCCACCCGCCAGCCCACTTGCCCCCATGCGACAGACCCGCCAGACCTGGCCGCACCGCCGCACCGTCCCCCGCGCGCTGACCCGCCCCGCCGTCCTGGCGCTGCTGCTGCAAGCCGGCAGCCTGGCGGCCCAGGCCCAGGCCGCGCCGCCAGACAGCAGCCAACTGGCCCAGGCGCATCCGCGTGAGCAGGCCACGGCCCGGGTGGAGGTGACCGGCCACTACGACAACGCGGTGGGCACCAGCGACGCCGCATCGCAAGGCAGCATCCGCGCCGAGCTGCTGCAAAGCCGGCCGGCGCTGCGGCCGGGCGAGGTGCTGGAATTTGTGCCCGGCATGGTGGTCACCCAGCATTCGGGTGACGGCAAGGCCAACCAGTATTTTTTGCGTGGTTTCAATCTGGACCACGGCACTGACTTCGCCACCAGCGTCAACGGCATGCCGGTCAACCTGCCCAGCCATGCCCACGGCCAGGGCTATACCGACCTCAACTTCTTGCTGCCCGAGCTGGTGCAGCGCATCGACTACCGCAAAGGCCCGTACTTTGCGCGCACCGGTAACTTTGGCGCCGCAGGTGCCGCCGACATCGCCTACCGCACGACGCTGGACGCGCCCTTTGCCCAGCTCACCCTGGGCGACAAGGGCTACCGTCGGGGTGTGCTGGCGGGCTCAGGCGCGCTGGCCACCGGCATCACCCTGCTGGGTGCGCTGGAGCTGATGGGCAACAACGGCCCCTGGACAGTGCCCGAAGGCCTGCACCGCGCCAACGGCGTGTTCAGCGCCAGCGGCGGCACCAGCGCGCAGGGCTGGCAGGCCAGCCTGATGGGCTACCAGGCACGCTGGACCAGCACCGACCAGGTGCCGCAGGCGCTGATCGATGCAGGCACTTTTGCCGGCCGGCCATTTGGCCGTTACGACTCACTCGACCCCACCGACGGTGGCAACACCGCACGCAGCAGCCTGTCGGGTGAGTGGCACCACAACAGCGGCGGCGCGCTGACCCGGCTGCAGGCCTACGCCATGCGCTACCGGCTGCAGCTGTGGTCCAACTTCACCTACGCGCTGGAGCGGCCGGCCAGCGGTGACCAGTTCTTGCAGCAAGACAGCCGCGATGTGCTTGGCTTGACGGCCAGCCACGCGCTCAGCCACAGCCTGGCCGGCCTTGCAGCGCGCAGTGAGGTCGGCGGGCAACTGCGCCATGACCGCATCCGCGTTGGCCTGTTTGAGACCAGCGCACGCCAGACCGGGGCCACCACCCGCGACGACGCGCTGCGCGAAACGCTGCTGGGCCTGTACGGCCAGACCACGCTGGAGCTGACCCCTTGGCTGCGCAGCACCGTGGGCCTGCGTGCCGACCAGTTGCGCACCCGTGTGCAGGCGCTCAGCATGGCCGTCAACTCGGGCACCGCGCAGGCCACGCAGTGGTCGCCCAAGTTGTCGCTGGTGGCCGCACCCTTCAGTGGACGGTTCGAAAAAACCGAACTGTTTTTCAACGCCGGCCGTGGCATGCACAGCAACGATGCCCGCGGCACCACCATCACGCGCGACCCCAAGACCGGTGACCCGGTGGACAAAGTGCCACCGCTGGTGGCCGCGAGCGGATTGGAGCTGGGTGCCCGCACCGAGCCCCTGCCCGGCCTGCAGACCTCGGTGGCGCTGTGGCAGTTGCGCTCGGATTCCGAACTGGTCTACGTGGGTGATGTCGGCGCCACCGAAGCCGCTGCCGCCAGCCGGCGCCGGGGTGTTGAGCTGAACAACCATTGGGCTGCCACCCGCTGGCTGCTGCTGGACGCCGACCTGGCCTGGACCCACAGCCGCTTTGCCGACGGCGGCCGCATCCCGAACGCGGTGGACCGCGTGGTCTCAGCCGGCGTCACCGTGCGCGGCCTGGGGCCGTGGAGCGGCCATGTGCAGTGGCGCAAGCTGGGCGCCGGTGCGCTGGTGGAGGACAACAGCGTGCGCAGCCGCCCGTCCAGCACCGTCAACCTGCGCCTCAGCCACAGCCTGGCGCCCGCCTGGGGGGCCGACAGCGCGCTGACACTGGATGTGTTCAACCTGCTCGACCGACGGGTGGACGACATCCAGTACGTCTACCGCTCCCGGCTGCCGGGCCAGGCCGCCGCCACCGGCCGCCATGTGCATCCGGCCGAGCCACGCACCCTGCGCCTGTCGCTGCGCGTCGGCTTCTGATCAGCCGCGCCAGGCAGCGGGCCCAGCGGCGCAGCCGCTGCAGCGCCGCCCAGCCAACGCGGCCAGGGTCTACCCGAAGTTCAGCAGTGCCGATCGGCGCCTTGTGCAAGCGCGCATTTGCAGGTGCGGAGTTGGCCCCTAGACTGCGCCGCAGCCCGCCCGGCCCAGGGCGGTGCCGGCCTCAACTTACCGACGGAGATTGCCCTTGCACACCAACCACCCCACCCACCGTGCGGCGCCTGCACGCCCGGCACTGGCCGCGCTGGCCTGCGCCGCCGCGCTGGCCTTGACCAGCCTGCCGGCCAGCGCCCAGAGCGGCGACAAGATCTCCGACGGCATCGTCAAGATCGGCATGCTGATCGACATGACCGGTGTCTACGCCGACATCGTGGGCCCCGGCGCGGTGATTGCCGCCAACATGGCGATTGCCGACTTTGGCGGCAAGGTGCTGGGCAAGCCCATCGAGCTGATCGTGGCCGACCACCAGAACAAGGCCGACCTGACTGCTGCCAAGGCGCGCGAGTGGTTCGATACGCAAAAGGTGGACATGCTGGCCGACGTGGCCGCCACCGCGCCGGCCCTGGCCGCGCTGGAGGTGGCCAAGCAGAAAAACAAGATCGTGCTGTTCCCCAGTGCCGCCAGCAGCCGCTTGAGCAACGAAAACTGTTCGGCCATCAGCGTGCACTGGACTTACGACACCTACGCGCTGGCCGCCGGCACCGGGCGCGGCGTGGTCAAGACGGGTGGTGACACCTGGTTCTTTTTGACCGCTGATTACACCTTTGGCACCAACCTGGAGAAAGACACCACCGAGGTCGTCAAGGCCGAGGGTGGCCGGGTGCTGGGCGCCGTGCGCCACCCGCTCAACGCGTCGGATTTCTCCAGCTTTTTGCTGCAGGCGCAAGCGTCCAAGGCCAAGGTCATCGGCCTGGCCAATGCCGGCGGCGACATGATCAACGCCATCAAGGCGGCCAATGAATTTGGCATCACCAAAAACCAGAAGCTGGCCGCGCTGCTGGTCTTCATCAACGACATCCACTCGCTGGGCCTGCCGGTGGCGCAGGGCATGCTGCTGACCGAGGCGTTTTACTGGGACAGCACCGACGAAACCCGCAAATGGAGCCGGCGCTTTTTTGAGAAACACAAGCGCATGCCCAACATGGCACAGGCTGGCATCTACTCGGGCATCACCCACTACCTGAAAGCCGTGCAGGCCACCGGCACCGATGAAACCACCGCGGTGATGGCGCAGATGAAGGCCACCCCGGTGAATGACTTCATGACCAAAAACGGCAAGATCCGCGAGGACGGCCGGCTGATACGCGACATGTATGTCTACGAGGTCAAGAAGCCGTCCGAATCCAACTACCCCTGGGATTACTACAAACTCAAAGCCACCATCCCGGCCGAGCAGGCCTTCATCCCGCTGGCCAAGAGTGTTTGCCCACTGCTCAAGAAATCTTGAGCTTGGCGCCACTGCTCAAGAAATCTTGAGCTTGGCGCCATTGATGAAGAAGTCTTGATGACTCCCGTGCCGGGCCAGCCCGGCAAGGTCTAGACTTGGCGACCGCCGCCGCAGTTTGGGCGGCCGAAAAACCCACCATGACACACCCAATCCGCCGCCACCTGAAAGCACTTGTGCTGCTGGTGCTGCTGTGGCAGTCGCTGCTGGTTGCGGCGGCCGCGATGGGGTGTTGCGCCGGCCAGCCGGCCTGCTGCGTGTTGCAGGGCACACCGGTGGTGTGCAGCGCTTGTGCACCGCTGGTCGTGCCGGCAGCCAACCGGGCGCCAACAGGCCTGGCCAGCGTGGCCCAGCACTGGCCTGCAGCATTGCCTGACAGCCTGCCTGAAGGGCGCCCAGCGGCCATCTGGCGGCCACCTGCTGCTGCCACATCCGCCTGAGCAACCCTTTTTCAACTCTGCAATGAGGTCACCATGACATCCAAAGTTCTGAAGTTCCTGGCCGGGTTCGGCCTGCTGTCCACCTCAGCGTCGGTGCTGGCCGCTGGCGCCTGCTGCGTGGCCGGTGCGGCGTGCTGTCTTGGCATGCTGCCGTGCTGCCTTTGAGGCTGCCCCGGCGCGCCTGACCAGCTGAGCAGGCGCACCAACCCGGGCCGGCACGTCGCAAGACGTGCCGGCCTTTTTAGTGCACCGTCAACGCCCACTCGGTGGGCTCTGACCAGGCTGCCGGCGGCTGCAGATCAGGCCCCAGCGGTGCCAGCTGTGGGGGCGGGTTGCGGCGCTTGGCGTCGTCCTGCACCATGGTGGCGGCCATGTCGGCGGTGAGCGGCCGGGCCAGCAGATAGCCCTGGCCCAGCTCGCAGCCCAGGGCACGCAGCTGGGCCAGTTGGGCCGGCGTCTCAATGCCTTCGGCAATCACCGTTTTGCCCAGCGCCTGGCCCAGGGTGATGACGGCCCGCACCACCTCGGCGTCTTTGCTGTCGGCGCTGTCGCATTGCAGGCGCTGCACAAATGAGCGGTCGATCTTCAGGCTGGTGATGGGCAGGGTGCTGAGGTAGGCCAGTGACGAATAGCCGGTGCCGAAGTCATCCACGCTCAGGCCCACGCCGATCTCGCGCAATTGCGCCATCACCGCCAGCGCGCTGTCCAGCCGGTGCATCAGCGTGCTCTCGGTGATCTCCAGCGTCAGCTGGTGCGCTTCCAGGCCATTCGTCAGCAGGGCTTGTGAGACCTGCGCCACAAAGCTGGTGCGGCACATGTCGGTGCCCGAGGCGTTGACATGCACCCGCGGCTTGCGCCCGCCCGGCGACAGGGACTGAAAAGCCTTGATCTGGGCACAGGCCGAGCCCAGCACCCAGTTGGTGAGGGCACCGATCAGCGCCGAATCCTCGGCGATGGGCACAAAGGTGGCCGGTGGCACCGGGCCCAGCGTGGGGTGGTTCCAGCGCACCAGGGCCTCAAAGCTGTCGATGGTGCCGCTGGCCAGGTGGTAGATGGGCTGGAAGGCGAGTGACAACTGCTGGCGCTCGATGGCGTGGCGCAGCTCACGCTCCAGGTTTACCTGCTCGGCCAGTTGGGCGCGCAGGCTGGCATCAAATAACGCGATGCGGGCGCGGCCGGCGGCTTTGGCGCGGTACATCGCGATGTCGGCATCACGCAGCACATCGCCGGGTGTGTCGTAGCCCACGCTGCTGAAGGTGATGCCGATGCTGGCGCTGCTGTTGACTTGGGTGCCGTCCAGGTCATACGGCTGGGCCAGGGCTTTTTGCAGCCGCTCGGCCATGGCCACGGTGGCGTCCTCGTGGCCCAGGTTTTCCACCAGGATGGCAAATTCATCGCCGCCCAGCCGGCCTACCGTATCCGTGGGCCGCACCTGCAGGCGGATGCGCTGGGCCACCAATGTCAAGAAGCGGTCACCGGCGCTGTGGCCCAGGGTGTCGTTGATGAGTTTGAAGCGGTCAAAGTCGAGGTACATGACCGAGAACTGCCAGCGCTTGTCTTGTTTGCAGCGCTCGATGGCCTGGGCCAGGCAGTGGCCAAAGCGGATGCGGTTGGCCAGTGAGGTCAGGCTGTCGTGGTAGGCAATGTGCTGCAGCTGGGCTTCGGCGTCACGCCGGGCGGTGATGTCCTGCATCTGCAGGATCAGGCAGGGCTCACTGGCAAAACGGTCACTGAAATGGCCGCTGTGCATGGCCACATAGACCGTCTGGCCACCCGGCTGGTTGCAGCGGATCTCCACCGTGGTGTCCATCTCCACCTTGGCCGGCGGCGCCACGCCGGCTGCGCCGGGCAAGGCCGCGGCCAGGGCGGGCACACGCTTGGCGGGCGCCGGATCCACCAACTGCCCACCCCGCGCCAGCAAGGCGTTCCACTGGCTGGACAGGATGGCCAGGTCGTCCTCATGCACAAAGCTCGTGAAGTCGCGGCCGGTCAGGTCATCGTCGCTGCAGCCCAGCAGCGCACACAGCGCCGGGTTGGCCTGCAGCACCAGGCCGCTGGTGCTGACCAGCGCCATGCCGATGGCCGCGTGTGAGAACGCGCTGTGGAAGCGCAGTTCACTCTCGCGCAGCTCCCGCAGGTGGCGCGCGGCCAGGGCGGCCTCCCGCTCGGCGGCGTCAATGCGCACGGCCTGCGATTGCTCGTCAGATTCACGCTGGCGAAAGTGGTAATGCAGCATCACCAGCAGCAGGATGATGATGGGCACCGCGCCGGCCATCACGCCGATGCCGGTGGCCTTGAAGGCCAAAAACAGCAAACCGGCGATCAGCGCGCTGGCGGCGTAGGTGGTGCCCACCCAGCCAAAATTGCCCAAAAAGGTCACCAGGCTCAAGCGCTCGCGGCGCTTGAGGTGCATCACGGTGGTGATGAGCAAGGTGTTGAAGCCAAAGTGGGCGATGGCAAAAAACATGGCCAGCAGCAGCACCATGGCTTCACCCGACGCGCCACCGGTGGCAAACAGCGCGCTGGCGGCCTTGAAGGCCGAGCCCATCACCAACATCGAGATGCTGGCAGTGGCCGGGCTGGCCAGCCGGCTGGTCCAGCGCTTGGAGCTGCGTGCCGAGCCGACAAAGGCCTCGCCCGCTGCGGCCAGCGCAGCCGGTGCCGGCCCCACCATCATCAGCAGCAACATGATGAACACCTCGCCAGCGGCAAAGGAGTTTTTGGAGCCCGGGATGCGCACCGGGAACAAACCCGCCAGCATGGCCACGGCGCAGCCAAACAGGATTTGCAATTGCAGCTCCATCGGCATGTCCCACAAGGCCAGCACGGCATGCACCAGCACCGCGCTGCCCAACAGCACCAGCGCCCACCAGTAGGTGCTGGCCAGCGGGTTGTAGTCCGGCATCAGCGCGCTGTGCACACGTGCTGCCCAGCCCAGCCGGGCAGTGGCTGGGGGTGGCTCTGGCGGGGTCTGGCTGGGCGTGGTCAACATCTCAAGGGCCAGGCTGGATGGGGGCCGATCGGCTGCGGCGTTGCCCCTGTAACGCTGGGGGCACTGTCATGTTGTCGGCTGCCTGGCGCCTGACTTGAGTAGCCCGCCGGGCCCGCCGTCACGTCATGGCGCATCACGGCGCATAACGGCGCGCCAAGGCACATCAAGGCTCACCCAGCGGGTCAAGAATGCCGGATGCCCGCACTGTGCCGCCGGTGGTCTCGCTCAGCACCACGCCTTCGCTCAGCACCACACCCTCACTCAGCACCACGCCTTCACTCAGCACCACACCCTCACTCAGCACCACGCCTTCACTCAGCACCACGCCTTCGCTCAGCACCACACCGGCGCTCAACACCACGCCGCTGGCCAGGGTCTGGCCACTGCCACTGGCCAGCCAGGCGGCCAAGGTGGAGGTGGGCAAAAACACGCCGGTCTTGCCGGCCTTGGAACTGACGCCCACCAAGGCCGTGCCCAGCCGCACACCGGCCGTCAGCAACTGGCTGTCGGGGGCCACGGTCTCGCTGAACAGGCGGGGCACGTCGGCTGCGTTGGAGCTCAGCGTGCTGGCAGGCCAGTAGGTGATTTGCTGGCGCCGCACGCTGTTGCCTCCCCAGCTCAAACGCGGGTCGTAGATGGGTTGGTACTGGGTAAACAGCGCCTCGCCGGTGGCGATCTGTCGGCCACCCACCGTGATGAAGCCGGACCAGTTGAAGGTCTGCCCGTTCAGTGTGCTGGTGGGTGAGGGCAGCGCCTTGGCGTTGATGGTCTGGCCGGCGCGGATGGTGCCGGCCGCCACCTTGGCCGCGATGTCGGTCTTCAAGGCCTTGGCCAGGCGCACCGCGCCGTCGATGTTGAGCAAACCCGCGCCCTGCTCCACCAGGCTGGCGCCCGCCAACGGCTGGGCGGTGTATTGCAGGATGGCCTTGACCATGGGCGGTGTCAGCCCGGGGTTGGCCTGCAGCAGCAGCGCTACCGCGCCGCTGACCACCGGTGCCGAGACCGAGGTGCCGCTGAGCATCATCAGTGACCTTTTCAGCACCTGGTTGGTAACGCCGGCCAGCAGCCCCGGGTTGTTGCGTGCCAAGGCGTTCCACTCGCCCAGCCTGGACGTGGCGCCAACGCTGAAAATTCGGTTGCCAGGCGCCACGAGGTCGGGCTTGATCAGGTTGTCGATGCTGCGCCCACCGCGGCTGTCCACCACGGCGCCTCGGGTCGGGCCGCGAGAGCTGTAGAAGTTGACCGTGTCGTCACTGCGCTCTACCGTGCCCTGCAGGTGGCTGGACCCAACCGTGATCACTGACGGGTCATGCCCGGGTGAGCCGATGGTGCCAAAAGTGGTGGCACCGTTGAGCTGGCCATAGTTGCCGGCCGCTGCCACCACCACGATGCCGGCTGCGGTGGCGCTGCGGGCTGCTCGGGCCAGTGGGTCGGATTGCCAGGACTCGGTGGACCCGGATGCCAGGCTGAGGTTGAGCACCCGGATGTTGTATTGCTTGGCGTTGTAGATCACCCAGTCAATGCCGGCCAATACATCGGCGGTGGTACCCGAGCCGTCATTGCCGAGCACCCGCACGTCGAGGATGGACGCCCCCGGTGCAACGCCGCTGCTGTCGTGCGCCGGGTTGTACCTGCCGCGGCCGGCCGCCACCGCCGCCACATGGCTGCCGTGGCCGTAGGCGTCGGGCGCGCTGCTCAGGTTGTTGTTGATCGACGCCTCAAACAGGTTGCGGTCCAGGCTGCCTGGCGCATAACTGGCCGCCGCCAGCGCATTGCTGCCCTTGCCCACCAGGTCCACCTGGCGCAACACGCGGCCCGAGCCCGACCCGTCATTGAAGTGGTCGTGCAAGGCCATCACGCCGGAATCCAGCACGGCAATGCCGATGCCTTGGCCGTCCAACCCGTTGTAGGGGTTGCGGTTGGTGCTGGTGCGCACGTTGGCGCTGTTGGCGCCAGTGGCCAGCTCCAGCTGGCTAGCCGCGCGCCGGGTGGTGCGGTTGGGCGAGATGGAGTCCACATCGTCGCGGTCATCGATGGCCTTGATGGCACGGGCCGGTAGCGTGACCGACAGCGCCTGCACCGCGCTGAAGCGCGCATGCACCCGGCCGCCCAGCAGCTCGACATGGGCCCGCACGGCGCGCATCTCGGGGTCACTGCCACTGCCCACAATCAGCGCGTCCACCATGCGCAAACCGCCCTCACTGCGCACCCAGCGGTGGCCGGGGTGCAGCGGCGCGGCAGCGGCAATCTCCAGGTCCCTGGCCACTTTGCGTTGCTTGACAGGCCCGCTGGCGTGCACGCCCAGGCCACATACCAGCGCCAGCGATGCGGCCAGCAACAAGGCCAAAGGCCGCAAGAAACGGCGTTCAACCAGCACGATGAACGGTGTGAGAAAACCCATGGTGTTGTCCTTCAAGAACTGCTGCAGCGCGCCAGGGGCGGCGCGCTGCCAGCGTGGTGGTGATGATGGGCACGAGCCCATCCGCCGGGCCGGCCGTTGCACCGCCGCCGTGTGGTTTTGCCCTCCAAAAAATCACGCCGCAGGCGGCAGGTTTTGGGGCTCGGCCGGTGACCAAGCAACTTGAGCCAACGCTGTGTGCAGCACTGCCCGCCGGGCTGGCGGAGTCAGCGCCTTGACTTCAACTCATGGCTCGGCCAGCGGCTGGCGCGGCGCAAAGCCACGCACAGTGCCGGTGGTGCTTTCACTCAGCACCACACCTTCGCTCAGCACCACACCTTCACTCAACACCACGCCCTCGCTCAGCACCACGCCTTCACTCAGCACCACTCCTTCACTCAGCACCAGCCCTTCGCTCAGCAGCAAACCGTTGCTCAGCTCCACGCGGCTCGCCAAAGTCTGGCCGGTGCCGGCGGCCAGCCAGCCGGCCATGGTGGTGGTGGGC
>JANPOW010000417.1:0-8676 GCA_031428185.1 Betaproteobacteria bacterium
GGCTGCGAAACGGCCTCAGCGGTCCATTTTTTACCGGCTTTTTGTCCCATAGTTGAACTATGGGCCTGCAAATCCGGCAAAAACTGTCCTCGCTGGGGCCGTTTCTCGCTATCGACGCCCCAAGTCCGACAGGCTCCTAGCTGCCGAAGTTGCTGAACGCCGCCAGCCGGCCACGCGCCGCGCGTCAAACCCTGGGCGCCGCGGTTGCCCACCAATGCCAACGGAAATCCAGCGCCGGTGCTGCCCAGGGCCAGGTCACCAGCGTTAGCCACCAGTTGCACATCCGCCACCGGGGCCGGCACCAAGCCCGCGCCGCCAACGGTGATGGCCGAGGTGCTGGCGTCGCTGAAAGTGTCCGTGGCGGTGGCCAGCTTGCTGCCCACGCCGGCCGGGTTGAAGTTGACGGCGGGGCTGCCGCCGGCAGCGAGTGCGCCCAGGCCTGTGAGCGTGGCTGCAAGCGACACGCCCAGCCGAACGTGTTGGAACGAGTTGGGGTACATCCGCGGTCTCGGGGTCGCGGCACAATCCCGGCCACACCATGAACATCATCATCCTCGACGACTACCAGGATGCCGTGCGCAAGCTGCGCTGCGCGGCCCAGCTGGAACCCTATAACGCCAAGGTCTTCACCAATACCGTCAAAGGCATCGGCCAGTTGGCGGTGCGGCTGCGTGATGCGGAGGTGCTGGTGCTGATCCGCGAGCGCACGCAATTTCCGCGCGCCTTGCTGGAGAAACTGCCCAAGCTGCGGCTGATCGCCCAGACCGGCAAGGTGGGCGCGCACATTGATGTGGAGACCTGCACCCGGCTGGGCATTGCAGTGGCGGACGGCAGTGGCTCACCGGTGGCCGCATCCGAGCTGACCTGGGCCTTGATCATGGCCGCGATGCGCCGGCTGCCGCAGTACATCGGCAACTTGAAGCACGGCGCCTGGCAGCAAAGCGGGCTCAAAGCCGCGTCCATGCCACCCAACTTTGGCCTGGGCCTGGTGCTGCGCGGCCGCACGCTGGGCATCTGGGGCTACGGCAAGATCGGCACCACAGTGGCGGGTTATGGCCGTGCGTTTGGCATGCAGGTGCAGGTGTGGGGCAGCGAGGCCTCGCGCGCCCGCGCCGTGGCTGACGGCTACCGCGCCGCGCCCAGCCGCGAGGCCTTTTTTGAGACTTGCGATGTGCTGTCGGTGCACTTGCGCTTGAACGACACCACCCGCGGCATCATCACGCTGGACGACCTGGCGCGCATGTTGCCAACGGCGCTGTTTGTCAACACCTCACGCGCCGAGCTGGTGACTGAAAACGCGCTGGTCTCGGCCCTCAACAAGGGCCGGCCTGGCCTGGCGGCGGTGGATGTGTTTGAGGCCGAGCCCATCCTGCAAGGCCACCCGCTGCTGCGGCTGGAAAACGCCATCTGCACACCGCACATCGGCTATGTGGAGCAAGACAGCTACGAGCTGTACTTTGGCGCGGCGTTTGAGAACGTCATCAATTTCATCGGCAACGCGCCCAGCAACATCGTCAACCCCGAGGCGCTCAAGGTGGTCCGGTGAGCGCGGCGCTGCCGGCCGCCCTGCCCCGCCCGCCGGTGGCACCGGACCAGGCCGGGCTGCCGGATGCACGCTGGGCCTTGCTGTTTGGCAATTTCACCTGCGGCTGCGGCGTGATGGTGGCGGTGGGCACGCTCAATGACCTGGCGCGCTCGCTGGATGTGAGCGTGGCAATGGCCGGCCAGTTGATTGCCGCTGCGGCAGTGGTATTGGCGCTGGGCGCGCCGCTGCTGGCGGCCGTGGTGGCCGGCATTGACAGGCGCCGCCTGCTGGCCGTGTCGCTGCTGTGGTTTGCCGCCGGCCATGCAGTCTCAGCCCTGATGCCCAGCTACGCCACGCTGCTGCCGGTGCGGGTGTTGTCGGTGCTGGGGGCAGCGGTGTTCACACCGCAGGCGGCATCGGCTGTCAGCTTCACGGCGCCGCCTGCGCAGCGCGGCCGGGCCATCACCTTCATCTTTCTCGGTTGGTCTGTGGCGGCGGTGCTGGGCATGCCGCTGTCGGCCTGGGTGGGTGAGGCGCTGGGCTGGCGCTGGGCGTTTGCCGGGGTGGCCGGCCTGGCGCTGCTGGCTGCCGTGTGGGTGTGGTTGACGCTGCCGGACGGCGTGCGGCCGCCCGCCTTGTCGCGTGCCCACTGGGGCCAGGTTGCCAGCCACCCGGCGCTGTTGGCCACGGTGGCGGTCACCGCGCTGAGCGCGGCCGGGCAGTTCACCCTGTCCACCTACTTTGCGCCCTACTACCGTCAGGTGCTGGGCGCCAGCGCAGCCCAGGTCAGCGCGCTGTTTTTGTGGTTTGGCGCCATCGGCGTGCTGGGCAATGTGCTGGTGGCGCACCACATTGACCGGCTGGGCGCTGCCCGCGCCGTGGCGCTGATGCTGGGCTGCATGGCGGCAAGCCTGCTGCTGTGGCCGCTGGGCAGCAGCCTGCCGCTGATGGCGCTGGTGATCGCACCCTGGGCGCTGGGCTGTTTTGCGTCCAACTCGGCACAGCAGGCGCGGCTCGGCCTGGCCGCACCGGTGCTGGCGCCGGCGCTGATCGCGCTCAATTCATCGGCCATGTATGCCGGCCAGGCGCTGGGCGCGGCCAGTGGTGGGGCGATGGTGGCGCGCAATGGCTACGGCGCACTGCACTGGGTGGGCCTGGCCTGGATGCTGGCCGCGCTGGGCCTGAGCGTCTGGGCGGCCCACCGCATGCCGCACGCGGGCGCGCATGGCTGAGCCGCTGCCGGCGGGTGTTGCCAGCGTCGATCAGGCCGCGCCGCTGCGCCAGCCGGCGTCTTGCGGCGCGGGGTTTTCCGCCATTACCCGGCTGGCGCTGCCGGGGTTTGGCGGCGTGCTGCCAGTGGCCCACCGCATGCTGGTGGAGCGCGAGCGCTGGCTCAGCCCGCAGCAATTTGTTGAGTTGCTGACCATCGGCCAGGTGCTACCCGGGCCCAACATCATCAACCTGTCCATCATCCTGGGCGACCGCTTTTTTGGCTGGCGCGGCGCCCTGGCCGCCACCGCCGGGCTGCTGGCGCTGCCCCTGTTGATCGTGCTGGGCCTGGCCACCGTCTACCAGCAGTTTGCGCACAACCCGCTGGTCGTTGGCGCGCTGCGCGGCATGGGCGCGGTGGCGGCCGGGCTGGTCATCGCCACCGCCATCAAGCTGGCGCGCACCCTCAAGGCCAATGTGCTGGGCTGGCGCTGGGGCATCGGCCTGGCGGGGGCCACTGCCGTGCTGGTGGGCGGGCTGCGTTGGCCCATGGTAGGGGTGGTGCTTGGTCTGGGCGGGCTGGGCATGGTGCTGGCCTGGCAGCGGCTGCGGGCGCAAGACACGGCCGGCCGGCAACCCTGACGATGGCAGCCGTCTTGTCCCTGCACGGCCTGGCCTGGGCTGACCTGCTGCACCTGGGCCTGCACTTTGCGATGTTGTCGCTGCTGGCAGTGGGCGGCGCCATCACCACCGCGCCCGACATGCAGCGCTACCTGGTGGCCGAGCACGGCTGGATGAGCGACGCCCAGTTCACCACCGGCGTGGCCATTGCGCAGGCCGCGCCCGGCCCCAACATCCTGTTCGTGGCGGTGATGGGCTGGCATGTTGCAGGCCCCTTGGGGGTGCTGGTCACGATGCTGGGCATCATGGGCCCGTCGTCGGTGCTGGCGCTGGTGGTGGGCCGTTTTGGCCAGCGCCGGGCTGACGCCATCGCGCTGCGCGCCTTCACCGCCGGCTGCACGCCGCTGACGCTGGGCCTGCTGCTGTCCACCGGCTGGGTGCTGACGGCCCCAGTGCGCACCGAGTGGGTGGCAGGTGTGCTGGTGCTGGCCACGCTGCTGCTGCAACTGCGCACCCGGCTGAGCCCGATATGGCTGATTGCCGGTGGCGCGGTGGTGGGTGCGCTGGGCTTGCACTGACCTGGCCCCCATGATCAGTACCGCGCTGCAAGGCATCCACGACTGGCCGCTGTTCATCAGCGCCGGCCTGCTGCTCAACCTGACACCGGGCGCCGACATGGCGCTGGTGGCGCGCAGCAGCGCGGGCCAGGGCTGGCGCGCCGGGGCAGCCGCCGCGCTGGGTGTGGGTGCGGGCTGCGGCGTACACATCGCCACTGCCGCGCTGGGCCTGGGTGCGCTGCTGGCCGGCATACCGGCGGCGTTTGCCGTGCTGCGCTGGGTGGGCGCGGCCTACCTGGTATGGCTGGGCTGGGGCTTGCTACGCCGCCCGCCGGCGGCGGCAGGTGCCGGGGCTGGCCTGGCTGGCGGCAGCACGGCACCGGCCTGGCGCCGCATGTTCTGGCAGGGCTTTTTGACCAACGCACTCAACCCCAAAGTGGCGCTGTTTTTTCTGGCCTTTGTGCCGCATTTCATCCACCCCGGTGCCAGCCACAAGGCGCTGGCCTTTGTCGCGCTGGGCCTGGTGTTTGTGGTCAACGGCACGCTGGTGAACCTGGCCCTGGCCTGGGGCGTGGCGCGTGTGCGCACCGGCCTGGGCGACCGCCCCGGCCTGCAGCGTCTTGGCACCTGGCTGAACCGCGGTGTGGGCACGCTGTTCATCACGTTTGGTCTGCGCCTGGCCTGGGGCGGTGGCGGGCGCTGAGCGCCGGCTTGGCTGCGCTGGCTTGGCGCTCAGTGGCGCAGGTACTGCAGCAGCCTGCCCTTGTAGGCCGGCAAGCCCGCGCCGTGCAGTACGGGCGCTGCCGTCAACCGGTGCTCCAGCAGATCAAAGCCCAGCCCCGCCATCTGCCGATTGAAGGCTGGCCGGTTGCCCCGGTCGGGGTCGACGATCCACACCTCGGCCACCGCGGTGGCGTGCTGCTGGATGTAGTGCGCCAGGTGGCCCTGGGCATCACGCTCGTACAGCAGGTCACTGCCGATGATCAATTCGAACCGGCCACTGAGCGTGTTGTCCGTCGTGTGATCAGGCCTGTTGCCCGGCGCAGTGTCGGTGGCTGTCAGCCCTGTTCCGCCCCACTGGCCGTGCCGGTATTTCATCGGCAGCAAGCCGTTCAGGCGCAGGTTTTCCAGCAAGAAGGCGCCGGCCAGTGGGTGGCAATCACTGGCCGTCACATCGGCACCACGGCGGTGTGCCACCAGGCTGGCCAGCCCCAGGCCGCAGCCCAGTTCGAGAATGTGCTCGCCCGCCAGTACCGGCCGCAGCGCCAGGCGTGCCGCCAGATGGGCGCCCGACGGCCACAACAAGCCAAACAAAGGCCAGCTGGCTGACGAGATGCCCAGCCGCTCGGCCACGCCTTGCGGGTCGGCAAACTGCTGGCGGTCCAGCAAAGAGCGGATGCAGAGATCGGCCACGCCGGCAACGGCAATGGTTTCGTGTTTGGTCAGGTAGCCGGGCATTGCGTGGGCGAAGCCCGGGCCGGCAGCTTCGAGGTGTGGCAACCGCCCCAACCTGGTGCAGGCAGTGGGCGGCTGTCGGTGCGCCAGCGCACGCGGGTGCGGCTGGGCGCCAACCAGGCGGCAGTGCCGCCGGGGACTCAGGCGGGGATGCGCAGCAACTGGCCCGGGTAGATCTTGTCCGGGCTGCTCAACATCGGTTTGTTGGCCTCGAAGATTTTGGGGTACTCGTTGGCATTGCCGTAGTAGGTCTTGGCAATGGCCGACAGGGTGTCGCCGCGCTCCACCTCGTGGTATTGCGACTCATCAGCCGGCTCGGCCACGGTCATCATGTCGTTGACCTGGGCCACCCCATGCACGTTGCCGCAGCACAGCAGGATCTTCTCCTTGGTCTCCTGATCGGCCGCCTGGCCCATCACCGTGACGGTGCGGCTGAGGCCGTCAAATTCAAGCTGCAAGCCGTCGGCCGTCAGGTTTTGCTGGCCGATGTAGGTGGTGATGCCGGCAGCTGCCACCTTGTTGGCCTCCACCGACTTGGCCATCATCTCGGCGGCGTCGGGCTGGGCCGCAGCGGCCTCGGCAGCGGCGGTGGGGTCGGTGTGGCCAAACAGTTTCTGGCCGGCGTCCTTGATAAAGCTCATGAGTCCCATGCAATGCTCCTGATGGTGGGTAAAAAGTCTGGCGGATGGTTTGACGGCCGATTTGGCCGCGATCATCGCCGGTGGATGGATGCTGTGCGCAACAACCGGCCTGCCGCCCGGGCTTTGGGTGGGTGGCAGGCCCGACCAAGGTCGGGCCGACGTGCAGTATCTGCGGCCGCCATGAGGGCGGCGCGGCGTTACGCCCAGAGCCGCCCACGTGCAACGAACCACAACGACGGTCGTGGTCGGCGCGCCGGCCGGTCAAGCCCTGCAAGGCCCTCGTCCACGGCCCAAACCCAGACATGACTCAGGCCATACCGGCCGCAGCTGGCACGCCATTCCGGCCGTTCTTGCCATGCGCAGTGTGGTTGCCAACCTCAACAATTGCAGCCATTGGAATGAAAAGGTGGTCACCCGCGTCAATCAGTACCCCGAGGCGATCCAAGCTGTCGATTCAAGCTGCTGGCACTTCATTGGCGGCGGCCGCTTTGGCCACAAGTCACATCAACACGATGTCGTACTGCTCCGGGCTGAATGACGGCTCGGTGGCCAGCGAGATCGGCTTGCCGATGAAATCACTCAAGCCGGCCAGGTGCTGGTTTTCCTCGTCCAGCAGCATTTCCACCACCGCCGCGCTGGCCACCACGCGGAACTCTTTCGGGCTGAACTGGCGCGCCTCGCGCAGGATCTCGCGCAGCACGTCGTAGCACACGCTGCGGGCGGTCTTGACCTGGCCACGGCCGGCGCAGGTCGGGCAAGGCTGGCACAGCATGTGGGCCAGGCTTTCACGGGTGCGCTTGCGGGTCATCTCGACCAGGCCCAGTTGGGTGAAGCCGCTGACCGAGACCTTGGTGCGGTCACGTGCCAGTTGTTTCTTGAACTCGGCCAGCACGGCGGCCTGGTGTTCATCACGCACCATGTCGATGAAATCAACAATGATGATGCCGCCCAGGTTGCGCAGCCGCAGTTGGCGCGCCGCCGCACCCGCAGCCTCCAGATTGGTCTTGAAGATGGTGTCGTCAAAATTGCGTGCACCGACAAACCCACCGGTGTTCACATCCACTGTGGTCAGGGCTTCGGTCTGGTCGATGATGAGGTAGCCGCCACTCTTCAACTCCACCCGCCGGGCCAGTGCACGGGCGATCTCTTCTTCGATGTTGAACAGGTCGAAGATCGGCCGCTCGCCTTTGTACAGCTCCAGTTTGGACGCTGAACTTGGGCTATAGGCCTCGCCAAACGCCTTCAAATCATCAAACTGCAGCGTGCTGTCGATGCGGATGGCTTGCGTGTTGTCATTGACCATGTCGCGCAGCACACGCTGGGCCAGGTTCAGGTCTTCATGCAGCAGGCTGCCGGGTGGCTTGGCCAGGCCGTGGGCGCGGATGGCGGCCCAGGCTTTGCGCAGGTAGGTGATGTCATCCGCCAACTCGGTATCGGTGGCGTCTTCGGCGTTGGTGCGCAGGATGAAGCCCCCCGGGCTGCTGCCGTCACTGGTGGCCGTGAGCGCCTGCATGCGGCTGCGCAACTGCTCACGCACGTCTGCTGAGCCGATTTTTTGCGAGATGCCGATGTGGCTGTCCTGCGGCAAGAACACCAGCATGCGGCCGGCGATGCTCACCTGGGCCGATAGGCGTGCGCCCTTGGTGCCGATCGGGTCCTTGATCACCTGCACCATCAGCGTCTGGCCCTCAAACACCTGGCGTTCGATGGGCACTTGCAGCGCGGCGTCGTGCTTGGGCAGGTGGTGGCCGCCGGGATGCAGGTCAGCCACATGCAAAAAGGCCGCGCGCTCCAGGCCCACGTCGATGAAGGCGCTTTGCATGCCGGGCAGCACCCGCACCACCTTGCCCAGGTAGACGTTGCCCAGCAGGCCACGCTCCAGCGCCCGTTCAATATAGAGCTCTTGCACCGCGCCGTTTTCAATCACGGCCACGCGGGTTTCTTGTGGCGCCCAGTTGATCAGGATGTCATGCATGTGGCGTGGCTTGGTCGTGGGTTCTTGTGGTGCCCGCGTGCCCCTGTTGGGCCGCGCCAGAACCGGGCTTCAGAAACGCACGCGTGCTTGTCTCAGCAACTGGGCCGTCTCAAAGAGCGGCAAACCCATGATAGCGCTGTGGCTGCCGCTGATCTGGCTGATCCAGCCCGCCATCCGGCCCTGGATGGCGTAGGCGCCAGCCTTGCCAAAGGACTCACCGCTGGCAATGTAGGCGGCGATGGCGGCCGCACTGAGTGGCGCAAACCGCACGCTGGAGCGGCTGAGCGCGGCCAGTGTGCGGCGCGGCAGGCCCAGCGCGATGGCGGTCAACACCCGGTGGCTGCGGCCGGACAAGGCGGTGAGCATGGCCTGCGCATCGGCCGCGTCAGCGGGCTTGCCCAGGATGCGCCGGCCCAGCGCCACGGTGGTGTCCGAGCACAGGATGGGCGCCGGCGGCAGGCCGCGTTGCTTGAGCCGGGCGCGCGCTGCCTTGAGCTTGAGCAAGGTGACACGCTGCACGTAGGCCACCGGCAACTCACCCGGCAGATGGGCCTCCAGTGCTTCGGCGTCCTCGTCAGCGTCGGGCAGCAGCAGCGCGTGCGGCACGCCCAGTTGGTCCAGCAGTTGGCGGCGGCGTGGGCTTTGGGAGGCCAGGTAGATCAGGGGGTCCGTGCTCATTCGGGCTGCTCATTC
>JANPOW010000418.1:0-4723 GCA_031428185.1 Betaproteobacteria bacterium
GCTGCCGTTTGCGCAGGCGCGGTTGGCCGCCGTGCAGCGCCTGACCGACCAGTTGCGCCAGCAAAACGCCGCCGGCCGCGCCAGCGATGCCGACGCGCTGCAGGCCGCCACGTCGCTGCTGGACGCGCAAATCCTGCTGGACCAGTTCTTGTCTGACGAAGACAGCGCCCGCCAGAAGCTCATCGGCCTGGTGGGCGGTGAGGTGCGGGCGGTGCTGCCGGTCGATTTGCCGCCGGTGTTGCTGCCGTCACTCGCGGCCGACGGGGTTGATGGCGGCAACATCAACGGCCTGAACAGCGCGGCGCAAATCCGTGCCGAATCGGCCCGCCTGCGGGTGCGGCCCAGCACCAGCCTGCTGGCACCGCGCATTGATCTGGAATTGCGCAAACAGCTCAGCGACCGCACCGTGCCGGCCTTGACCACCCAGCAGCAGCAGGTCTGGCTGGTCACCGCGCGCTGGGATTTCCCGGTGCTGGGTGAAAACAATGCCCGCCGTGCCGAAGCCGAACGCCGTGCCGAGGCCGCCGAGGCCGAAGGCGACCGGGTGGCACGTGGCGCCCGTGCCGAGTTGCAGTCACTCGGGCCGCGCATTGCCAATGCCGAGCGCTCACTGCTGCAGATCGACCAGCAACTGACGCAATACACCGCGCTGGTGCGCGCCGGTGACGTGCAGTTCGAGGCCGGCCGGCGCACGGTGGCGCAGTTGATCTCGCTGCGCGAAAGCCGTTTCAGCGCCGAGCAGCGGCGGGTGGAGCAGGCCCACCGCCTGCTGGGTGCGCGCCTGCGTGTGCTGGCTTTGACCGGCAAGTTGCTGCCGGCGATGGGGTTGGGCACCGGCCTGGACTGAGCCGCCGCAGCGCGGGCTGCACCACCCTGCAGGCTCAGCCCGCGCCGCCCTGCGCCGCCCACCAGGCCCGCGCATCGGCGGTGTCTTGCGCGATGCCGGCCTGCAGCGCGGCCAGGCCGCTGTAGTGGCGTTCGTCGTGCAGCTTGTGCAGCAAGTCCACGCTGATGCACTGGCCGTAGGCGGCGTCCTCGCCCAGCGCGGCTGGCCAATCCAGGCAAAACACCTCCAGCAGCACGCGGCCGCTGTCGTCCACCGTGGGCCGCACACCCAGGCTGGCCACACCGGCCAGCGGCTGCGGCCCCAGGCCATGCACCCGCACCACAAAAATGCCCATCGCCGCCGGCCTGGCATGGGCAAAGCGCAGGTTGAGGGTGCGGAAGCCCAGCGTGCGGCCCAGCTTCTGGCCGTGTACCACATGGCCACTGATGGCGTAGGGCCGGCCCAGCAGCGCGGCGGCGCTGGCCATGTCGCCGTTGGCCAAGGCCAGGCGCACCGCCGAGCTGGAGACACGCAGGCCGTGCACTTCATAACTCATCATGCGGGCGACATCAAAGCCCTGGGCCTGGCCGGCAGCGTCCAGCGTGGCGTAGTCACCACCGCGCCGCGCACCAAAGCGGAAGTCGTCACCCACCAGCACGTAGCGCGCCTGCAGGCCACGCACCAGCACCTGGTCGACAAAGGCCTGCGGGCTTTGCGCCGCAAAGCGGGCATCAAAGCGCAGCACCAGCACCCGGTCCACCCCGCAGCGCGCCAGTTCGGTGAGCTTGTCGCGCAGCGTGGCAATGCGCGCGGGCGCGGCATCAGGCCGGCCGGCCAGCTGGGCAAAGTAGTCACGCGGATGCGGCTCAAACGTCAGCACGCAAGACGGCACACCCCTGTGCCGCGCCTCGCTGATCAGCAGTGCCAGCATGGCCTGGTGGCCCCGGTGTACCCCGTCAAAGTTGCCGATGGTCACCGCACAGCCGGTGTGGCGGCTGGTGCCGGTGCCTGTCTTGGTGCCGATGCTGGCACTGGCCAACGCATCGACCCGGTGATCCGTCGTCCTGGCCAGGCCGGTGAGTCCGCGAGAGATCTGCATGCCCCAATTATCGGGGCGCGCCGCAGCGGGGCAGGGCAGCCGGGTCGGGCCAGCGCTGCACCCGACCCGCTGCAATGTCAGGGCTTGCGGGCTGCGGTTTCAGCGGCGTAGCGCTGGGTCGCAGCCTCCACCGCCTGGCTGTGGATGGCGGCCAGCTCGGGCCGGCTTGCACGTGCCCGGTCAGCCGCGGCCTGGGTGACCATCTGGCCCTGCCAGCGCGGGAAGACATGGCGCGCCACCAGGTCATAACTCTTGCGTGTGGCATCAAAGTTGGCCCAGTTGTGCGCCAGCATCAGGTAGGCGCCAAAACCGCCCTTGCTCTGCTGCCACAGCCGGTCAATCTGCTGGTTCACCATGTCGGGCGTGCCGATGGCGCCAAAGCCCGAATCATTGACAAAGCTGATCATTTCCTTCACGTTGTTGCCCGGCACCGCCATCTGCGGGAAGGCCACCACCGCCTGGAAGTAGTCAAACCACTGCGCCATGCCGTACTCCACATCGCGGTAGGCCTGGTCCATGGTTTCAGCGCAATGCACCATGCCCACCAGCCGCCACTTGTTGCGGTCTACCGTGGTCTTGTAGTGCGCGGCCTGCGCTTCCATCACATCCCAGTGCAGTGCCAGCGCATCAAACCCGGCGGCGGTGGTGGCGCCGATGCTGAGCAGGCCGATGCCGTATTTGCCCGCCAGCTTCGGCCCGGTGGGTGAGGCCACGGCCGGGATCGTCACATCAAACAGCGGGTTGCTGTAGGGCCGCAGGTGCAGCCTGGCGTCCCGCAAATCCCAACGCTCGTTCTTGAAGGTGATCGGCTCCTCGCTGGTCAGCAATTGCATGATCACGCCCAGGCCGTCCTCCAGCAGCGGCCGGGTCTGGGTTTGTGACAGGCCGACCATGATGCCCGTCACTGGGCAACGATCCTGGCCCCAGGCCCAGCATCACGCGGCCACGGGTCAGGTGGTCAAGCTGCACGATGCGCTCGGCCACTCACAGCGGGTTGTGGTAGCTCACACTCGTCACGCCCGAGCCCAGCAAGATGCGCTGGGTGCGCTGCGAGGCCACCGCCATGAAGATCTCCGGGCTGGCCGAGATCTCGGTGCCGGCCGAGTGGTGCTCACCGCACCAGGCTTCGTCGTAGCCGCAGCGGTCCAGCCACTGCACCAGCTCCAGGTCTTGCTCCAGCGCCAGCGTGGGGTTGATGCCGGGCTTGTGGAAGAGCGCCAGGAAGATGCCAAAACGCATGCGGTGTGCCATCGTGCTTGTCTCCGTCAGGGGCTGTCCCGGTCACGGCGGGTGCACACCCCGCCTGACCGGGCCTGGGAGGTGGCCTGCAACTTGCACTGCGCTGCGGCGGCCGCTGTCCAGTTGGTGTCGGCCCGGGGGCACGGCAGCGGCTAGACTGGTTTTCAACAGTTTGTTTCAGCCCCAGCCCATGCGCTCCACACGCTCCATCCTCCGCCAAGCCCCGCCATGACTTCTCCGCTGTTGATCGTTGGCCTGGGGGGCACCACCCGCGCAGGCTCCACGTCCGAGCAGGCTTTGCATCTGGCGCTGGCGCGCGCAAGGGCGCTGGGCTGCCAGACCTTGGCCTTTACCGGCACCACGCAGGGTGAGGACGGCCACCCCGGTCTGCCCACCGAGATTTATGACCCGGCCAGCCCTGAGCGCAGCAACGCCGCCCGCACGCTGGTGGACGCATTGCGCCGCGCCGACGGGGTGCTGATCGCCACCCCGGCCTACCACGGTGGCTTGTCGGGGCTGGTCAAAAACGCCCTCGACTTCATCGAAGACCTGCGCACCGACGAGCGCACCTACCTGCAGGGCCGGGCGGTGGGCAGCATCGTCTGCGCCGAGGGCGCGCAGGCCATGGGGTCCACGCTGGCGTCGCTGCGCGCGGTGGTGCACACGCTACGCGGCTGGAACACGCCGTTTGGCGCCACCCTCAATACCAGCAGCCGGCCGCTGGGCGGTGACGGCGAGAGCGCCGACCCGGCGGCACTGCAGGCTTGTGACCTGGTGGCCGACGAGGTGGTGGCGTTTGCGCGCATGTGGCGCGCGGTGCGCTGAGGTTGCGGTAAGCCGCCAGCCGCTGCGCTGCGCTGTGGCGGCCGCAGCCGCTCACTTGGGCGGTTTGGCGATCAACGCGGCGCGCTCGTCGTCCGTCACAAAACGCCACTGGCCAGGCGCCGGCCTGTCCGCCGCCCCAGCGTTCAAAGTGAGCGCACCAAACCGGCTGCGGTGCAGGCCGGCGCAGTGGTTGCCCACAGCCGCCACCATGCGTTTGACCTGGTGGTATTTGCCCTGGATCAGGGTCAGGCGCAGCGTTGCAGGCCCGCTCTGCTCGCAGCCTTCGGCGCGCACCGGCAGTGGGTCATCGTCCAGCACCACGCCGTGCAGCAACTGGCGCACCTGTTCGGCATCCACCGGCCGGGCGCAGGTGACCTCGTACACCTTGGGCACATGGTGTTTGGGTGAGGTGAGGCGGTGGATCAGCTTGCCGTCGTCGGTGAGCAGCAGCAGGCCGGTGGTGTCCTGGTCCAGCCGGCCCACCGGCTGCACCCCACGCCGGCGCAGTGGTGGGGGCAGCAGCAGCAGCACGCTGGGCCAGTGGCTGGGTTTTTGTGAGCACTCATAACCGGCGGGTTTGTGCAGCAGCACCAGTGCAGTGGCCTGCACGGGGACGGTCTGGCCCTGCACCTCGATCAGCAGGCCGCTGGTGTCAAGCTGGGCCGCCGGGTCGGTTTGCACCACACCGGCCAGCTTCACCAGCTTGGCGGCCAGCAGGCCGGCACATTCACGCC
>JANPOW010000419.1:0-1519 GCA_031428185.1 Betaproteobacteria bacterium
GGTGCCGCCTGAGAAGGCCCAGCCCGGCCTGGTGGTCCACACCAGCGGCTGGCCAGTGACTGACGGCAGCTTTGCCGGTGGGTTTTTGTACCACCTCGAAGGCAACAAGGTGACGCTGGGCTATGTGGTGGGGCTGGACTACCAGAACCCCTGGATGAGCCCGTTTGAGGAGATGCAGCGCTGGAAGACCCACCACGCCATCCGCGCCCACGTCGAGGGTGGCAAGCGCATTGGCTACGGCGCCCGCGCCATCAACAACGGTAGCCCGCAATGCATGCCCAAGCTGGTCTTCCCCGGTGGTGCGCTGATCGGCTGTGACGCCGGCATGATGAACGCGGCCCGCATCAAGGGCAGCCATGCCGCCATCAAGAGCGGCATGCTGGCCGCCGAGGCCGCCGCCGATGCGCTGGCCGCCGGCCGCAGCGCCGATGAACTGGCCGCCTACCCGGCTGCGTTTGAGGCCAGCTGGCTCAACGCCGAGTTGCAGCGCACCCGCAACTTCAAGCCCTGGTTCCACAAAGGCCAGATGGTGGGCACGCTGATGACCGGCATCGAGCAATGGTTGATGCCCAAGCTGGGCATCAAGACACCGCCCTGGACCATGCACCGCCACACGGCCGACCACCTGGCCCTCAAACCCGCCGCCGAGTGCATCCGCATCGACTACCCCAAGCCGGACGGCAAGTTGACCTTCGACCGGCTCAGCTCGGTCTTCATCAGCAATACCAACCATGAAGAAAACCAGCCGGCGCACCTGACGCTCAAAGACGCCAGCGTGCCGGTGGCCATCAACCTGGCCACCTATGCCGGGCCCGAGAGCCGCTACTGCCCGGCCGGGGTGTACGAGTTTGTGAAAAACGCCGACAACACCGACCGGCTGCAGATCAACGCCCAAAACTGCGTGCACTGCAAGACCTGCGACATCAAGGACCCGACGCAGAACATCGTCTGGGTCACGCCTGAGGGCGGTGGTGGGCCCAACTACGCCGGCATGTGATGGGCCGGCCCGCTGCTGACGCGGGTTGCTGTTGCGGCGGTTTGCCAGCACTTGTGCAGCAACTGAACAGCCGCTGAAAGGCCGCCCTGATGCGGTGATAGGCGGCGCGGCGGGGGCCAACAATCCCACGCACCATGCAAGCGCTCCGCCTCAATGAGGTGCTGGCGCGTGTGGTGGCGTGGCACAACCGCCATCCACTGGCGCGCCGTATCAACCCCACCCAGGTGCACAGCATCGGCGCGGTGGTGTTGCCGTTTGCCAGCGACACCCCGGCCGATGCGCCCAGCGCTGCTGCAGCACCTGGCCACGGTCTGGCCACGGCTGCGCGGCCACTCACCGTCAGCGAGTTGCTGGATGTGGTGCCAGCCGCCGTGGCACCACCGTTGCGCCAAGCCACCCCAGCCGCTGCGGCCGGGCTCACTGCCGAGACGGCGGCGGAGGTCGAAGACGCCGACGTCGATGTCGATGTCGATGTCGATGTCGATGTCGATGTCGATGTCGATGTCGATGTCGATGTCGATG
>JANPOW010000420.1:0-5887 GCA_031428185.1 Betaproteobacteria bacterium
TAGCGAGAAACGGCCCCAGCGAGGACAGTTTTTGCCGGATTTGCAGGCCCATAGTTCAACTATGGGACAAAAAGCCGGTAAAAAATGGACCGCTGAGGCCGTTTCGCAGCCGACGTTCCCCAAGCCCGACAGGCTCCTAGCGCTCAGCCCCGCTGCGCTTGCGCACCCAGCCACCGAAGGGCACCACACCCTCCGCCGTGCGCTTGAGCGCGCCGACGGTGGCCGATGCCGCAGCGGTGGACCCACGCGCCAGCAGCCCGGGGTTACCCGGCGGGGGCGGCACAAGCAGCCAACGTGTCCCGGCGCTTTGCAGCGTGCGCCTCGGGGTCAAACCGGACGCCTTGGCAAGTTGTGGGCACAGGCGCGGTATCGCATGCGGTGCGGCAGCCACCACGCGGCGCTGCACGCCTCATGCGGCCAGCAGCACCTCACGCCGCACCGTGCGCACCTTGAAGGCACTGACGATGAGCACCAGTTGCACCGCGGCCAGGCCGATCCAGATGCTGCGGTAGTGCTGCAAATCCATCAGCCGGCCAAACACCAGCGGCGCGAAGGCCTGGCCGATGTCCAGGCCGGCGTAGACCACGCCAAACACCCGGCCGCTGGCGTTCTCGGGCGTGGAGCGTTTGACCAGCATGTCGCGTGACGGCCCGGCACTGCCGGAAAACAAGCCCATCAGGCCGAACAGCAGCGGCACGCTCCAGCCCGCCACCGGCAGCAACGCCACGCTGAGCGCCACACAGGCCGCCAGGCCCATGCCTGCGCCCACCACCTGCTCGCAACGTGCCGGGTCAGCCGCCAAAAAGCCACCGCCCACCATGCCCGCCGCGCTGCACACCATGTAGATGGACAAGCAAGCCGCCACCCAGGGCAACGGCACCGCGTGCAGCTCACGCGCGGCGGCCGGCGCGAAACTCTGCACCACGCTCAAGGCCATGGCGTAGAAGAAGAAAAAGCCGAAGCACATCCAGACGGCCGGGATGGAGAGGAAGTCAAACGGCCCCTCGGGCCGCGCCGCCGCAGCGTGTTTTGGCGTGCCCGCAGCCGGGCTTGGCGCTGTGCTGCGGGCGGAGTCGGGCGCAGGCTTGGCCGCGGTGGCCGGGGCGGCCACCTCCAGCGCCAGTTGATCGCGCTGCCAGACCAGCACCGCCAACACCGCAAACGCCACCACCGCGCCGCTGAACAGGGCTGCGCGCCAGCCAAAGGCCACCGCCATCGGCACCATCAGCGCGGGCGCCAGGGCCCAGCCCAGCGTGCCGGTGATGCCGTGGGCGCTGTAGGCATGGCCCAGCCGGCTTTTGTGGATCTTGCGGTTGAGCAAGGTGTAGTCCACCGGGTGGAACACGCCGTTGCCGATGCCGGCCAGCACCGCGCAGGCCGCCAGCATGGCGTAGCTGGTGCTGGCGGCGTAGCCCAGTGCGGCCAGGCCCAGCAGCGCCAGGCCGGCCAGCAGCACCGGGCGGGGGCCAACCCGGTCCACCACAAACCCCGAGGCCGTCTGCACGATGCTGGAGACGATGAAGAAGATGGTGAGCAACGCGCCCAGCTCGGTGTAGCTGACGTTGAAGGCGTCTTTCAGCCACGGGACCAAGGGGGCCAGCAGCAACTGGCTGAAGTGGCTGACCGCATGCGCCAGCCCCACCAGGCCGATGACGGTGGCGTCTTGGCGCAGCGGTGGTGGCGGCGCGCTGGTGGCTGGGCTGTGGGCGGCTGTCATGGTGCTCATGGGTCCATCCTAGCCAGCCCGGCACCACACCACTGGCGCGCCGGGGACAAAACATGGCCGCGTCAAGTTTTGCGCGCAGCGGCCGATACAGCCGCTACCCCCATCCGCCGCAGGACACCCCACCATGGACTACAGCGCTGTGCACAACCACCACGAAGCAGCCGTGTTTGCCGCCGTGAACGCCGCCGCCGAGCACTACCCCGGCATTGCCGATGACCCCGAACTGCTGGCCGACGTGGCCTGCGTGGCGCTCAACCGTGTGCCGCCGCACTACATCTGCCACAGCGCCGATCTGGCGTTTTTCACCACCGAAAAAGAGCGCCAGGCCACCCGCCGCGTCATCGACGAATCGGTGGACTTTGCCTACGGTTATGTGCAGGCGCGGCATGTGATGGCAGCAAGGCGCTAGGCCCGCCCCGCAGCGCCAACAGCGCACAGTTCACCGCGCCGTGATCTGTGGGTGAGGACTTGGGGAGGGCGGGTTCCTAGCATGCGCCGGGCGTGCCTGAATTGGTCGGGCGCCGCCCGCCCACACCAGGAGTTTGCCCATGTCCACATCCACCACATCGACCACAGCGCTGCTGCGTGCTGCGCTTTGCCTGCCCGTGCTGGCGCTGGCCGGCCCCGGCCACGCGGCCCAGGTGCAAGTCACGGTCAACATCGAGAACCTGGCGCCAGCCAACAGCGTGTCGTTTGCGCCGCTGCACCTGGGTTTCAACAACGGCACGTTTGATGCCTTCAACCTGGGCCAGGTGGGCAATGCGGCCATCGTGTCGGTGGCCGAGGGTGGTGCCGGCGGTGCCTGGCAAGCCGCTTTTGCAGCGGCTGACCCGGCTGCCGTGCGCGGCACCATCGGCGGGCCGCTGTTCCCGGGTGCCAGCACAAGCGCCAGCTTCCTGGTGGACAGCGTGGCCAACCCGTTTTTCACGTTTGCGGCCATGGCCATCCCCAGCAACGATTTTTTCATCGGCAATGACGCACCCACCGCCTACCGCTTGCTCAACGCGGCGGGGGCGCTGCAGATCAACAGCATCACCGTCAAAGCCAACCAAATCTGGGACGCCGGCTCGGAGGTGTTTGACCCGGCGGCATCGGCCTTTGTCGGCAACAACAGCTTGCGCAGCAACCAGGGCTCGGTGGTGGCCTTCAACTTTGCCGAGTTTTTTGGCTACAACGGCCTGACCACCGCCGCCGGCTACACCTTCAACAGCCAGTTGACGGCCAACACCGATGTCTACCGCATCGCGTTTACCGCCACCCCGGCCGTGCCCGAGCCACAAAGCTATGCCTTGATGGGCGCCGGCTTGCTGGCGCTGGTGGCATTGGCGCGGCGCCGGGTGGGTTGATGCAGCAGCAGCAGCCGCGCAGTGCGGCCCACCGCTGCCGCTGGCTGTGGTCGAATCCAGCGCGCTGCCGCACCCCGCCCACCATGACCACCCACCTGCTGCTGGTTGAAGACGATGACGCGATTGCCGATGCGCTGCACCTGCACCTGGCCCAGGCGGGCTACGTGTTGCACCGCGAGCGTGATGGCCTGCAGGCGATGGCAGCCATCGACCGCCAGCGCTGGGACTTGGTGCTGCTGGACTTGATGCTGCCCGGCGCTGATGGCTGGGATGTGTGCCGCCACCTGCGGGCGCGCCACCCGGATGTGCCGGTGATCATGCTCAGCGCCCGGTCGGCCGAGGCGCACCGGGTGCTGGGCCTGGAGCTGGGCGCGGACGACTATCTGGCCAAGCCGTTTTCCATGCTGGAGCTGGTGGCCCGGGTGCGTGCCCTGCTGCGCCGGGTGGCCCAGTGGCGCGCCGCGCCTGCGCCCACCGGCGCGCTGCACTTTGGCGCCTGGCAGCTGGACACGGTGCGCCGCAGCTTGCTGCACCAGGGCCAGCCCGTGGCGCTGACCCTGCGCGAGTTCGATTTGCTGCACTTTTTGGCCCGCCATCCGGGCCAGGCCTACAGCCGCAGTGCGCTGCTGGCACGGGTGTGGGGCGCGGGTTTTGACGGTTATGAGCACACCGTCAACTCGCACATCAACCGGCTGCGCAACAAGATCGAGGACGACCCGCGCGCACCGCGCCGCATCGTCACCGTGTGGGGCGTGGGCTACCGCTTTGACGACCCACCGGCAGCGGCCGGCGCCGCCGCATGATCGCGTCACGCAGCAACCAGGCGGGCCTGTCGCGCTGGTCGCCGCTGTCGCGCATGTCATTCGCCAGCCGCCTGGTGCTGGTGCTGGCGCTGCTGCTGCTGGCCTATGCCACGCTGGTGGCGGTGCTGAGCCGGCAGACAGCCCAGGCACAAGCGCAAGAAACGCTGCAGCGCTTGTCACACGGGCTGGCGGCCCACATCGTTGGCCACTGGCCAGAGATCACCAAGCCCCAGCCCGACGCCACCGACCTGGCCGCGCGCCAGGCCCTGCTGCAGATGCTGATGGTGGTCAACCCCGGCATCCAGGTCTACACCCTGGGTGCTGCTGGCAACGTGCAGGCCTACATCGGGCCGCCCGGCATGGTGCGCCAGCACCAGGTGGACTTAGGCCCGGTGCGTGCGTTTTTGGCCGGCGCCGCGCTGCCACTGTTGGGCACTGACCCGATGCTTGCCGGTGACGCTGGCGCTGGCGCTGGCGCTGGCGCTGGCGCTGGCGGTGGCGGTGGCGGTGGCGGTGGCGGTGGCGGTGGTGGCGACGGCAGTGGCGGCGGCGGCAGTGATGTCGGCAGTGATGTCGGCAAGGCGGGCGGCAGCACAAAACGCCTGTTCAGCGTGGCGATGTTCCCGCCCCTGCCCGGCCAGGCCACACCGCCCGGCTATCTCTACATCGTGCTGGACGGCGGCGCCCGGGCTGACGTGGCGGGTGCGCTCAGCCAGCGCCGGGTCTGGCTGGGCGCCACGGTGGTGGCCGTTGTGGGGCTGCTACTCACCTGGCTGTTGGGCGCACTGACCTTCCACCGCCTGACCCGGCCGCTGCACCGCCTGGCCGCCCGGTTGAACGACTACAGCCTGCAGCAAGCCCGCCCGGCCAACCCTGGCGCAGCGGCAGCGGCCAGCGCAGCCACAGCGCCCGGCAGCGGCGACGAAATCAGCGCCCTGGCCGGCGCGTTTGACAGCATGACCCGGCGCATTGACGCCCAGGCCGCACTGGCCCGGCAGCAAGCCCAGGACCACCGCGAAATGATGGCCAGCGTGGCACACGATTTGCGCACCCCGCTGACGGCCTTGCACGGCCACCTGGAGGCCCTGAGCAGCAGCCAGCCAGCACCCAGCGGCGTGGCCACCGGCAGCCTGCCCATCCAGCACCGGCTGCTGCCCGCCGCGCTGGCGCAAAGCAACAAGGTGCGGCGCTTGTCGCAGCAGTTGTTTGAGCTGGCCGCGCTGCAATCTGACCACCAGGTGCTGCACCGGGAGCGCTTCAACCTGGACGAGCTGGTGGCCGACGCGGTGCAAAAGTTTGAGCTGAGCCCACAACAACCAGCGGTCACGCTGGCCGGCGCACCACCCGGCCCACTGGCGCTGGATGGTGATCTGCAACTGATCGAACGCGCCCTGACCAACCTGATCGACAACGCCCAGCGCCACGCACCCGGCAGCGCGCCGGTGCGGGTTAGCCTGCGGCGCGACGGTGGCACCGCACAGATCCTGGTGGAAGACAGCGGCCCGGGCTTACCGCCTGAGCTGCTGCGCCGGCTGGGCGCCCAGGCCTCGCTGCGCGATCCACCCCTGCCACGCCGCAGCGGCCAGGCCGGTGGCATTGGCGGCCTGGGCCTGGCCATCGCGCAACGGGTGGCCTTGCTGCATGGCGGCAGCTTGCTGCCGCTGCCGGCGCCGCAGGGCGGCACCCGGCTGTGCCTGGCCTTGCCGCTGGCTTCGTGATGCCAGGCTGGTAAAAACCCGCAATTCAATCAGGGGGGAACGGCCGCGCGGGCCCCCTATCAGCCCTGTGTCGGCCGGCAGTCCTGCTACAACCGAGCAGCGCAACCGAACGGCTAACACACTCATTCGCAACGCAGCCTTCCCGGATATGACCCCCATGCCCAGCCTCACCCGACCGGCGCCACGCCCCGCAGCCCGCGCAAGTTTCACCACCTTGGCCGGCGCGGCCTTCTTCAGCACGCTCGCCCTCGCGCTGCCGGCACAGGCTTCGCTGCTCAACACCGTCTCGGTCAA
>JANPOW010000421.1:0-4319 GCA_031428185.1 Betaproteobacteria bacterium
TGGGCGGTGTATTGCAGGATGGCCTTGACCAACGGCGGTGTCAGGCCCGGGTTGACCTGCAACAGCAGGGCAGCCGCACCGGCCACCACCGGTGCTGCCACCGACGTGCCGCTGAGTTGCATCAACTCCTGGTTCAGCAACTGTGGCGCGCCAGCGGCCTGCATCAAGGCCGGGTACAGCGTGGCCAGCAGGTTGCCGGTGGGGGCAGGTTTGTCTTGTTGATTGGCCACCGCGCCCAGCAAGCGGTTGCCCGGCGCCACCAGGTCAGGTTTCAGCACGTTGTCGGTCCAGCGGCTGCCGCTGGGCAGCAGCACACTGCCGCGGGTCGGCCCGCGTGAGCTGAAACCGGTGATCACATCATCACTGCGCAGCGCCGTGGCTTTGGGGTTGGCCGCACCCACGGTGATGACTGACGGCTCGGTGCCGGGTGAGCCAATGGCGCCAAACACCTCACGCCCGTCCACGCTTTTGCCGGCGTTGCCAGCCGCGGCCACCACCACGATGCCCGAGGCCACCGCACTGCGCGCGGCCCGCGCCAGTGGGTCTACCAGCACCGAATCGGTGGAGTTGGCGGCCAGGCTCAGGTTCATCACCCGGATGTTGAGCAGGCGTGAGCGCTGGATCACCCAATCAATGCCGGCCAGCACATCGGCCACATTGCCCAGGCCTTTGTCGTTGAGCACACGCACGTCATACAGCGCCGCGCCGGGCGCCATGCCGCTGGAGTCCGGCATCTGGTAGGCGCCGGAGCCCGCCGCAATCGACGCCACAAAAGTGCCGTGGCCGTACGGGTCGGGCAAGGTGGAGTTGGGTTTGGCAGTGGCCAGTGCCACGGCATTGTTTGAATCGCCACTGCTGTTGTCGTTCTTTGAGACGACGGTCATCGCACTGCCGCTGCCGCTCAGATTTTGCCCAGGCACCCAACCATCACCCGGGAACTTCCTGCTGTTGGCCACATAGTCCACCACCCCCACCACGCGGGATTTGCCGGCGGCGTTCAGCATGCTGCGGTGGTTCCAGTCGATGCCCGAGTCCAGCACCGCCAGCCCGACACCGCTGCCGGTGACGTTGCTCATGCCGGTGAGCTTGGGCACAGCGCTGCTGCCGGTAGCGTCCTGCACCAGGCTGGCGGACCGGCTGGCTGAGCGGTTGGGTGCAATCGCAAACACGTCGGTGCGGGCGGCCAGGCTGGCCAGGGCCGACACCGGCACCATCGCCGCCATGGCGCGCACCGACAGGTAGACGTAGTGCACCGAGCCACCCTGGGCCAGCACCGCCTGCGTCAGCGACAGCAGCTTGGGGTCGGTGCCCGACGCCACGATCAGCACCTTGACGTAGGTTTTGCCGTTCTGGTTTTTGGCCCAACTCACGTCGGGTGCCACCGTGGCACTGGCTGCCAGGGTCAGATCAGCCGCAATCTTGCTGCTGGTCTGCGCCCACACGGTGCCGGTGCAGGCCAAGGCGCCGAGACAAGCGGCCAGGGACACCAGGCGATTCACCATCGAACTTTGTTTTTTGTACATCGGGGGCTTTCAAGGCAGGCCGGTAGGTTGGCTGGATGCAAACACCGGTCATGGCCCCACAACGCAGCACGCCGCGCATTCAGGGGATTGACAAGTTATTGGCTTGGTAAGCCGATATTGTTGACTCGGACGATCGGCTGCGCACAGCACGCAATCGACAACGGGCGCCGGAATCGGTGTTAGTTGGCAGCGCTGCGGCGGGCCGGTTTTGGCGCTGTCAACGCACTGTTTGCCGCCTTCGGCCGGCCCGTCTGAAACTTGAGGCCGGGTTTACACCGGCGACAGCCCGGTGTGGTGGCGCTGGTCACAATCCGGCCATGCCTGCATCCACGCCACCCCACACCAGCCAGACCGACCAGCCCACCAGCGACGGCCGGCCCGACGAGGCCATGCCCGCCGCTGACCCGGCGGCCCCGGCCAGCAACGCCCCAGGCGCGCCCTACGGCCTGAGCTACCCCTGCGCCGCGCCCCCGCCACCCGGCACCGTGCAAGAAGTGGCGCCCGGTGTGTTGTGGCTGCGCATGCCGCTGCCGTTTGCGCTGGACCACATCAACCTGTGGGCCATTGCCGATGAAGACGCGCAAGGCCCGGGCTGGGCCATCGTGGACACCGGCACCAAGACACCCGCGGTGCTGGCCGCCTGGCGCACGCTGATTGCCAACGACGGCCCGCTGGCCGCAACACCGCAAGGCGCCCGCATCACCCGCATCCTGTGCACCCACATGCACCCGGACCCCGTGGGCATGGCCGGCTGGCTGACGCGCAAGTTCCAGTGCCGGCTGTGGATGACGCGGCTGGAATACCTGACCTGCCGCACCCTGACCGCCGACACCGGCCGCGAGGCACCGGACGACGCCATCCGCTTCTACCAACACGCCGGCTGGCCGGCGGACGCGCTGGATGTGTACCGCGCCCGCTTTGGCGGTTTTGGCAAATACCTGCATGCACTGCCCGACAGCTTCCGCCGCGTGACGGACGGTGAATGCCTGCAGATCGGCGCCCACACCTGGCGCGTCATCGTGGGGCGTGGCCATTCCCCCGAGCACGCCTGTTTTGTCTGCGATGACCTGGACGTGATGGTCTCGGGAGACCAAGTGCTGCCGCGCATATCGTCCAACGTCAGCGTCTTCCCCACCGAGCCGGATGCCGACCCACTGGGTGAATGGCTGGAGTCCATCAGCCGCCTGCGCGCGCAACTGCCCGACAGCCTGCTGGTGCTGCCGGCCCACGGCGAGCCGTTTCGTGGCCTGCACGCCCGGCTGGACCGCCTGGCCGCAGGCCATGAGCGCGGCCTGACCCGCTTGCGCCGCAGCCTGGCCGATAGCCCCAAACGCGCCATCGACGTGTTTGGGGCGCTGTTTGCCCGGCCGATTGACAGCAAGGGTGAGCTGCTGGGCATGGCCACCGGCGAGAGCCTGGCCCACATCAACCACTTGCTGGCGCTGGGTGAGGCGGTGGGTGACCTGGGCGCGGACGGCGTGCGGCGCTACCGCATGGTTGGCGTGGCCGCTGTCCAGCCGCCGGCGGCCGAGGCCCCAGCCTGAGGTGCTGGTGCAATTGCACCAACGCAGCCCGCAGCACGGCGCGCAAGGCAAAACACAGCGCTGCCGGCCCAGCCCGCCCGCGCTGTGCGCCAGCCGCTGCAAGCCCGCCCGCAAGCCCGTCTGATGCGCCACCACACCGTTGCCATCCAGCAGGTGCAGCACATCGTGCAGGGCGCGTTGCACCAGGGCCTGGCGCTGGCGCCGCTGCTGCAGCGTGCCGGCATCCCGCCGGCGCTGCTGCAAGCGCCGCTGGCGCGGGTGTCGCAGCAGCAGTACGCGCTGCTGATCCGGGTGCTGCGCCGCAGCACGCGGGATGAGCTGTGGGGCCTGTGCCGCAACCCACTGCCGGTGGGCAGTTTTGCCCAGTGCGCGGCGTTGGGCCTGCAGTGCCGCACGCTGGATACGGCGCTGCGTGCGGCCTTGCGCCACCTGCACGGGTTGGCCGGCCTGCGTGAGGCATTTGTGCCGCGCCTGCTGCTGCAGGGCGACGTGGCCCGGGTACAACTGGTGCGCCGCCCGCAGCCAGCCGGCCTGCCCGGCACTGACCAGCAGGCCACGGCCCGGCTGGACTACGCCCAAAAGGCCTTCTTGCTGTTTGCTTTTGGCCTGGCCTGCTGGTGGGTGGCGCGCCGCGTGCCCTTGCTGGGGGTGGACTACACCGCGCCCACACCGCGCAGCGACAGCTCACGTGTCTACCAGGCGCCGATCAGCTTTGGCCAGCCGCACATCGGCCTGCAGTTTGAGGCCCGCTGGCTGGCGCTACCCGTGGTGCAAAGCCCGCAGAGCCTGCGGGAGTTTCTGGCCGGTGCACCGGCCAACCTGTTGATCAAGTACCGCGATACCAGCCGGGTGTCCGAGCGCATCCGCCGCCTGCTGCAGCGCCAGCTCGACACGCACCTGCCATCGCTGCACCAGGTGGGGCAGGCGCTGGGCATCAACGCGCAAACACTGCGGCGCCGCCTGCGTGAGGAGGGCCACGGCTACCAGGCCCTGAAAGACGGGCTGCGCCGCGACACCGCCATCGCGCTGTTGGGCCAACCCGGGCTGGGCTTGCTGGAGATTGCCAACCGGGTGGGCTTCTCCGAGGCCAGCACGTTTGCGCGGGCCTTCAAGCACTGGACCGGTGTGGCGCCCGGCGCCTACCGGCTGGCACACAGCGGCGCCGGTGATCTGCTGCTGCCCGCCAGCGCCCACCTGCAGCCCGGCTGAGCCAGGGCCCTGAACTGGCGGGCGGCGGCACAATCCGCAGCCC
>JANPOW010000422.1:0-6951 GCA_031428185.1 Betaproteobacteria bacterium
CGCCTTCGGGCGGCCGGGCGGCGCTCACTGGGGTACCTTCGCGCTGCGCGCTGCGGTGCAAGCGCCTTCGGGCGGCCGGGCGGCGCTCACTGGGGTACCTTCGCGCTGCGCGCTGCGGTGCAAGCGCCTTCGGGCGGCCGGGCGGCGCTCATGCCTTCACCGCCTTGCCCGCCCGGCCTTCCAGAAAGGCGCGCAGCCGGTCTTGCGCGTCGGGTGTGCTCTCGGCCACCGCGGCCATCAGCGATTCAGTGAACAGGCCTTCGGATTGCGACTGGTCGGCAATGCGCGGCAGCGCGTGCATCACCGCAAAGTTGGACATGGGCGCGTTGGTCGCAATGCGCTGGGCCAGCGCGACACCACGCTCCAGCCCGCCGCCATCGGCGGTGCGGTAGTTGACCAGGCCCATCTGCTGGCCTTCATCGGCGTCAAACACGCGGCCGGTCAGCATCAGGTCGGTCATGCGGGCCACACCAATCAGGCGCGGGATGCGGGCGGAGCCACCACCGCCCACAAAAATGCCACGCTGGCCCTCGGGCAGGCCAAAGTAGGCCGAGTCCTCAGCAATGCGGATGTGGCAGGCGCTGGCCAGTTCCAGCCCACCACCCACCACCGCGCCGTGCAGCACGGCCACCACCGGCACACGGCCAAACTGGATGGCGTCAAACGCCGCATGCCACATGCGGGAATGCAGCACCGCGCCGTGGATGTCGCGCTCTACCAACTCGGCCAGGTCCAGCCCGGCGCAAAAGTGTGCACCCTCGCCGCTGATCACCACGGCCTTGATGGCCTCGGGCAGGTTGACCAGCGCCGTGTGGATTTGCTGGATCAACCTGTCGCTGATGGCGTTGCGCTTGGCCGGGCGGTTGAGCCGCAGGTGCAGCACTGCATCCGCCTGGGTGATTTGCAGCAAGTCCAGCGAGGCATACAGGCCGGAGACGGGGGCGAAGGCAGTGGTCATGGTGGACAGAAAATTTTGGCAGCCCGAAATTTAATTCAGTAAATTAACTTTAAACATAGGGCAAACCAGAATAAACGCCGCATTTTCAAAGGTGAAAATTCCATTCCTGGTTTGCAAAACCGTGTTTTTTAGTTGTATTTTTTAACCATCAAGAGCACTCGCATGAAGACCGAAGACCTGATTGCGATCAACATCCACACCCATGCCGAGGTGTCGTGCTGGAACCCGTTTGACAACTACGGCGAGGAGTACGACCGCGCGGCGGACCAGTACTTTGGCAGCAACCTGCGGCCCACCATCGACACGACGGTGGCCCACGACCGCGAGAAGAAGATCGGCCTGGTGATGTTCACCGTGGACAGCGAGGCCTAGCTGGGCCGGCGCAGCATCCCCAACGACGGGTGCAGTACGCCAACACGCTGCGCAAAGACCGCATGCTGTTTGACAGCGACTACCCGCTGATCACGCCTGAGCGCTGGGTGAAGGACTTTGACGAAGCCGGCTTCAAGGACAAGGTCAAGCCGCTGATCCTGAAAGAAAACGCCAAGCGCCTGCTGGGCTTTGCCTGAGCTGCAGCGGCGTCGGGCCGGCCCTGGCGCGGCTCAGGGGCTGCCCGGCAGCGCAAACGGTCGGCCGCAGGCCGCACTGCGGCGTCCGATCAGGCCAACGTGAACAGTTCGCATCGGCCGTGATTTTGGCGGTCAAGGCCACAGCCATCGCGTTGACGGCCTGGCCAAGGCGCGCCCGAGTCGACCGACCGCGCAAAAGAGAAAACCCCCGTACCGGGCTGCGAAAAGCAGACAGTACGGGGGTTTATCTGGCGTCCCCTAGGGGATTCGAACCCCTGTAATCACCGTGAAAGGGTGGTGTCCTAGGCCTCTAGACGAAGGGGACTTGAAACTGGACTTGCGTCAAACCGAAATTGAACCTGAACTGAAATCGAACTGACTTGAACAGCGCCACCAACATGAAAATTGGTGGAGGTAAACGGGATCGAACCGATGACCTCTTGCATGCCATGCAAGCGCTCTCCCAGCTGAGCTATACCCCCGTGCTGTTCAAGCAAGTCAATGACTATAGCATGGCGTTTAGACGCCTTGCAAGCGCTGCAGCACGATTTGCCGGTCAAACAGCGCCACCACAGCGTCAACTGACGGTGTCTGGGCCCGGCCACACAGCAGCAGGCGCAGCGGAATGGCCAACTGCGGCATCTTGAGTTTGTGCTCTGCCAGGCTGTCCTTGATGGCTTGGGCAATCGTGGTTTTGTCCCAGGCCGCATCAGCCAGCCGGTCGCGCAAGGCCTGCAGCGCCGGGCGCACGGCGTCGGTGAGCTGCACCGCCAGTTCATCGGCCGGCACGGCCACAGGCGCGGCGTACATGGCCAGCCAATCGGCCAGCTCTACCGTGGTGTTGCAGCGGTCCTTGAACAGTGCGCACATCGCGGCCAGGTGCGCGTCAGCAGGCAGGCTGATGCCACGGCTGGCGAGTTGCGCGGCAACCAAAGTGGCGAGCCGGTCGTTATCCGCCAATTTAAGATGCTGGGCATTGACCCAGGCCAGCTTGGCCGGGTCCCATTGCGCCGGGCTTTTGGACAGGTGGCGGCCGTCAAACCAGGCCACCATCTGCGCAAGGCTGAACACCTCATCATCACCATGGCTCCAACCCAGCCTGGCCAGGTAGTTGAGCATGGCCTCGGGCAGATAACCCGCATCCTCATAGGCGGTCACGCTGATCGCGCCACGCCGCTTCGAGAGCTTTTGCCCGTCGTCGCCCAGGATGATCGGGCAGTGGCCAAACTGCGGCAGCGGCGCGTCCAGCGCGTTGAAGATGTTGATCTGCCAGGGTGTGTTGTTGATGTGCTCATCACCCCGGAAGACATGGCTGATCTGCATGTCCCAGTCGTCCACCACCACGGCAAAGTTGTAGGTGGGCACACCCATCGAACCCACTGGCGCGTCGTCTGATGGCGGCCGCAGGATGATCAGGTCGTCGATCTCTTCGTTGTTGATGCTGATCGGGCCTTTGACCAGGTCGTCCCAGGTCACAGTTCCGCCTTGTGGGTTGGCAAAGCGCACCACCGGTTTGACGCCCTCGGGCGGTGGTGGCGAGGCTTTGCCAGGCACCGGGCGCCAGCGGCCGTCGTAGTGGGTTTTTTCGCCCCGCGCACGCTGGCCTTCGCGCATCGCATCCAGCTCGTCTGGGCTGCAGTAACAGCGATAAGCCGTGCCGGCGGCCAGCATCTGGTCAACCACCGCGTGGTAGCGGTCAAGCCGCTGCATTTGGTAGATAGGCCCTTCGTCATGGTCCAGACCCAGCCAGTGCATGGACGCCAAAATCTGGTGCACCGAATCCTGGGTGGACCGGGCCACATCGGTGTCCTCGATGCGCAGCACAAACTGGCCACCGTGGTGGCGCGCAAAGGCCCACGAGTACAGCGCCGTGCGGGCCGTGCCCAGGTGCAAAAAGCCGGTGGGGGACGGCGCAATGCGGGTGCGCACTTTTGACACGCTCATGCCAGCGTCTCCAGCCCACGCAGCAGGTCGGCCTTCAGATCGTCCACATCCTCCAGCCCCACCGCATAGCGCACCAGCCCCTGGCCAATGCCGGCGGCCTGGCGCTGGCCTTCGGTCAAACGGCCGTGCGAGGTTGACGCCGGATGGCAGATGGTGGTTTTCACATCACCCAGGTTGGTGGTGATCGACGCCACTTGCGCTGCATCGATGACATGGAACGCACGTGCGCGCAGGTCATCCGCGCCCTGCCCTTGCACGTCAAACGACACCACAGGGCCGCCGCTGCCGCGCTGCTGCGCCATTGCCAACGCATGTTGCGGGTGGCTGGGCAGGCCGGGGTAGTGCACCCGCGCCACCTGCGGTTGCTCAGCCAGCCATTGCGCCACCAGCAGCGCACGCGCGCTGTGCGCCTGCATGCGCACGGCCAGCGTCTCCATGCCCTTGAGCACCACCCAGGCATTGAAGGGCGAGAGCGTGAGCCCGGCCGACTTCATGATGGGCAGCATCTTGCTTTGCAGCACGTCCTCAGGCCCGCACAAGGCGCCGGCAATCACCCGGCCCTGGCCGTCCAGGTATTTGGTGCCGGAGTGGATGACAAAGTCAGCACCAAAGGCCACCGGGTTTTGCAGCGCGGGTGAGCAAAAACAGTTGTCCACCGCCAGCACCGCGCCGCCACGGTGGGCAATGTCGGCCAGCGCGGCGATATCGCACACGTCAGTCAATGGATTGGTGGGCGACTCGGCCATCAGCAGCCGGGTGTTGGGGCGCATGGCGCGGCGCCAGTCATCCACATCGGTCTGCGCGACAAAGGTGGACTCGACGCCAAACTTGCCCATCTCGCCCTGCAGCAGGCGGATGGTGGAGCCAAACACGCTGCGTGAGCACACCACATGGTCACCGGCCTTCAGCAACCCCATCAGCAGCAGCAGGATGGCCGACATGCCGCTTGCCGTGCCCATGCAGCCGCTGGTGCCCTCCAGCGCGGCCAGGCGGCGCTCCATCATCGTGACAGTGGGGTTGCCGAAGCGGGCGTAGGTAAAGGCCTCTTCCTCTTCGGCAAAGCGGCGCGCGGCGGTGGCGGCGTCGGGCTGCACAAAACTGCTGGTGAGAAACAGCGCTTCGCTGTTCTCGCCCCATTGGCTGGCCGGCAGCCCCTCACGGATGGCCAGCGTGTCACGGTGCAGGCCCGCGGGCAGGGCCTTGCGTGGCAGGCGCTTTTTGGTGGGTTGGTCGCTCATCTTGGGTGTCAGGGTCAGGTGCCGGACGGGAGGTGCCGGACGGGGTCAGCTCAGACCGGTTCAGCCCGGCTTTGCAGCGTCAGGCGAGTGCGGTCGTTGCTGTCCTCGTCGCTTTGGCGGGCTTCGGTGCGCTGGGCTTCGATGGCTTCAAATTCAGCCACGCTGATGTCGCCGGTGATGTAGTGGCCGTCAAAGCAACTGGCTTCGAAACCCTGGATGGCGGGGTTGAGTGCACCCACCACCCGCTTCATCACTTCCACGTCCTGGTAGATCAGCGCGTCGGCGCCGATGAACTGGCGGATCTGCTCTTGCGTGCGGCCGTGCGCAATCAACTCTTCGGGCGTGGGCATGTCGATGCCGTAGACGTTGGGGTAGCGCACCGGCGGCGCGGCCGAGGCCAGGTAGACGCGCCGGGCACCAGCTTCACGCGCCATCTGCACGATCTCTTTGCTGGTCGTGCCGCGCACGATCGAGTCATCAACAAGCAGCACGTTGCGGCCCTTGAATTCGACCCCGATCGCGTTGAGCTTTTGGCGCACGCTTTTTTTGCGCGCCTGCTGGCCCGGCATGATGAAGGTGCGGCCGACGTAGCGGTTTTTCACAAACCCTTCGCGGTAAGGTTTACCGATCTTCTGCGCCAGTTGCATGGCCGACGGGCGGCTGGACTCGGGGATGGGGATCACCACATCGATGTCGCTGGGCGGCATGGTGTTGATGACCCGTTGTGCCAAGCTCTCGCCCAGGTTCAGGCGCGCCTGGTAGACCGAGATGCCGTCAATCACCGAATCGGGCCGCGCCAAATACACATACTCAAACATGCAGGGGTGCAGTGCGGGTGCATCGGCGCATTGCTGGGCATGCACCTGGCCGGCCATGTCGATGAAGATGGCCTCACCCGGCGCCACATCGCGCACCACCCGGTGGCCGGTGCCCTCCAGCGCCACGGTCTCGCTGGCAATCATCACTGCGTTGCCACCGCCGTCGGCTGCAGGCAATTCAGATTCACCGTAGACCAGTGGGCGGATGCCATACGGGTCCCGGAAGGCCAGCAGGCCATAACCCGCAACCAGCGCGATCACCGCGTACGAGCCGCGGATGCGCTTGTGCACCGCCCGCACCGCGCGAAATACCAGCGCCGGTGTGAGTGGCACATCACGCCCGGCCAGTTCCATCTCGTGGGCCAGCACGTTGATCAGCACCTCGGTGTCGCTGCCGGTGTTGATGTGGCGGCGGTCCACATCAAACAGCTCTTTTTTCAGCGCGTGGGCGTTGGTCAGGTTGCCGTTGTGCACCAGCACGATGCCGTAGGGTGCGTTGACGTAAAAGGGCTGGGCTTCTTCTTCATTGAAGGCATTGCCGGCGGTGGGATAGCGCACCTGGCCCAGGCCCACAGCACCGGGCAGCGCCCGCATGTTGCGGGTGCGGAAGACGTCTTTGACCATGCCACGCGCCTTGTGCATGAAGCACTGCGTACCCTGCATGGTGACGATGCCTGCGGCGTCTTGACCGCGGTGCTGCAGCAGCAGCAGCGCGTCGTAGATCAGCTGGTTGACGGGTGTTTTGGAGATGACGCCAACAATGCCGCACATGGTGGAAAGTGTCCTGGTTGGCTGGAGGGGGAATCGGGAATCAGGCCGGCAGGTGGCGCACCACGTCCGCCGGCAACAGGGGTTTGAGGCTGGACAACGCCGTGCGCAACCAGGCTGCACCATGTGAATCCTGCCAGGCCCGGGATGTCTTTGCGGGTGTGAAGGCCAGCAGCGTGGCCAACACCATCAGCAGCACAGTGCCTCGCATCAGACCGAAGCCGGCGCCCAGCACGCGGTCGATCAGGGTGAGTGGCGTGGCGCGGATAAGCAGCCGCAGCAGGCTGGCCAGGATGGACCAGGCAATCAGCACCGCGATGAAGGTGACAGCAAACGCCGCGCCGTGCTGCAAGGCAGAACCAGACATGCCAGATGTGTCCGATGTGCCAAAAGGCAAGTACGGCGCCACTTGGGCCGAATACAGCGTGGCCGCGCCGTAAGCCACCAGCCAGCCCACCAGCGACATCAGCTCAAACACCAGGCCGCGCCACAGGCCGATCAACACCGACAGGGCCAGGATGGCCAGCAAAGTGGCGTCCACCCAGCCGAGGTCGGTGAGCGGCGTCACAGCGTCAATATCGCCACCGGCAGGCCGGCGGCCTTGATGCGGGCGGCTGCTTTGTCGGCATCGGCACGGCTGGCGAACGGCCCCACCC
>JANPOW010000423.1:0-10100 GCA_031428185.1 Betaproteobacteria bacterium
CGGCCGGCCTGCAGCACGGTGTACATGTCGGCCACCTTGCCCTGGATCAGCTGGAACTCACCGATGCTCTGGCCAAACTGCTTGCGGTCGTGGATGTAGGGCAGCACGCTGTCCATCACGCTCTGCATGATGCCCAGCGGGCCGCCGGTGAGCACCGCGCGTTCGTAGTCGAGCCCGCTCATCAGCACGCGCGCGCCGCCGTTCAGCGCGCCGAGCACGTTCTCGGCCGGCACCTCAACGTTGTTGAACACCAGCTCACCGGTGTGGCTGCCACGCATGCCCAGCTTGTCCAGCTTTTGCGCGCACGAGAAGCCTTTCATGCCCTTCTCGATCAAAAAGGCGGTGACACCACGGGCACCCAGCTCGGGCTCGGTCTTGGCGTAGACCACCAGCGTGTCGGCGTCAGGCCCGTTGGTGATCCAGAACTTGGCGCCATTGAGCAGGTAATAACCGCCTTTGTCCTGCGCTTTGAGCTTCATGCTGATCACGTCGCTGCCGGCGCCCGGCTCGCTCATGGCCAGGGCGCCCACATGCTCACCGCTGATCAGCTTGGGCAGGTATTTGGCGCGCTGGGCGTCGGTGCCGTTGCGCTTGATCTGGTTGACACACAGGTTGCTGTGCGCACCGTAGCTGAGGCCCACGCTGGCGCTGGCGCGGCTGATCTCTTCCATCGCGATCATGTGGGCCAGATAGCCCATGCCCGCGCCGCCGTACTGGTCAGCCACGGTGATGCCCAGCACGCCCAGCGCGCCCAGCTTGGGCCACAAGTCCATCGGGAACTGGTCGCTACGGTCGATCTGCGCCGCACGCGGTGCAATCTCGGCGTCACAAAAATCGCGCACCGCATCACGCAGCGCGTCGATGTCCTCGCCGAGCTGGAAGTCGAGTCCGGGCAACTGGCGCATGGGGTCTCCTGGGGTCTGGTGGTGTTGGGGGGGGGCGTGCGGCGGGCAGGCTGAGCATGCCACGCGGGCGGCGCGCAGGGTGCAGTTGGTTGACGTTAACGTCAACGGCAATCATAGCGGTGTGTCGGGGCGAACTTGTTCACCCGGTCTTGCTGGCCGGGTGGTGTTGGCACGGCGGCTGGGCGGTGGCGCTGGGCGGTGGCGCCGGCCGCCGTCGTCCAGTGCCGGCCACTGCCGGGTCAACGCTGGCTGCTTTGGCGCACCCGCAGCGCGGTGGTCAGCAGTTTGGACGCCACCCGCGCACCCGCCAACTGGTCCAGCAGCAGCTCGACCAGCACCCGGCCGGCTTCACCGATGGGCTGGGCCACGGTGCTCAGCGGCGGGTGGAAGTGCTCGGCCAGCGTGATGTCGTCATAGCCCACCACGGGCACGTCTTGCGGCACGGTTTTGCCCAACCGCCGCAAGGTGTTGATGGCGGTCATGGCCAGCAAGTCACTGGCGGCAAACACGCCGTCGAAGTCCAGGCCGCTGGCCTGCATGGCCTCGATTTCGGGGGCCACCCGGTCGGCCACAAAAGGCACCGGCCGGCACAGCCGCTCGTCCACCGGCACACCGGCGGCGGCATGGGCGTCCCGGTAACCCTGCTGGCGCAAACCGGCTTCGGGCAGCTCGGGGTCACCCAAGAAGGCGATGCGCCTGGCGCCTTGCGCCAGCAGGTGGGCGGTGGCCAGGCGGCCGCCGGCCCGGTTGTCGCCACCCACGGTGGCATACAACTGCTGCGGCAACTGCGCGCCCCACACCACAAACGGCACACCACGCACCGCCATGGCGTTCAACTGGTCATGGTGGTGCCACTGGCCCACCAGCACGATGCCCATGGCCCGGCCGGTGTGGTAGACCTGCGCCGCCTGGTCCAGCCGGCCGGCGTCCACCCGGGTCAGCAGCATGTCGTGGCCACGGTCGGTCAGGGCGTCCGCCAGGCTGCCGATCAGGCTCAAGAAAAACGGGTCGGACAGGTGCTGGCGGGTGGCGGGGTCAAACGGCACGATCACCGCCACGGTGTTGTTGTGGCCCAGCCGCAGGTTTTGTGCACCGATGTTGATGCTGTAGTTCAGCGAGCGCGCCAACTCGCCGACCCGGGCGCGGGTTTCGGCATTGACCAGGTTGCTCTCACTCAAGGCCCGCGACACGGTGGACACCGACACGCCGGCCAGCCGCGCGATGTCGGTCATCTGCACCCGGGACGGCTTGCCGGGCGCCGGCGTGGTGGCTGACGTGGTGGCTGACGTGGCAGCCGATGCGCCAGCAGTGGCGCCAGGCGCCGGGGCAGCAGGGGCAGCAGGGGCAGCAGGTGCGGGGGATGCAGGTTTTCGCGCCATCGGTGTCAGGGGCTGCCACGGGCAGGCCTGGGTGCAAATTGGAATCGTTTGCATGATGCCAGAGGCCAACGGCCTGGCCGGCCATCAGGTCTGGGCCAGCGGCGCGTCGTCGGGGTTGTTCAACCGGGTGCCGGGCTGTCGCGCCCCGGTTTCTCGCCACCCCACAGATCGCCTCCACCGCGGGCCGATCACCGCGAAGTCCATCTTGGTGGCGGTCGACGAGTTCAGGCATTCATCACGCGGGCCGCACCACACGCCACACGCCACCAACCCACTTCAAAGCAAACGTCGCCGCGCAAAGCGCACCACGGTCACACCGGCCCGTGCCTGCTTGATCGACGGCATGACCAGCACGCAGTCGTCGTAGGGCGTGGTGACGGGTTCACCGTCGTTGTCACCGATCACGCTGCCGGCTTTGGGGATGATCTCGAGGCCCTGGAATGGCTGCGTAAAACGAAAGTTGGCGCTGCGCGCCACCACCGGGCCGGTCACGTCCAGCGCCCACTGCGCCGGGCCGTCGGGTTGGCGCCAGCCGGGCAGGCGTTGTGTGGCTTCAGCAGCAGACACGCAGCCCGCCTCAACCAAAAAGCGCGCGCACAGGTCTTGCGCCACCACCCGGCTGGACGCGGCGCCGTGGTAGCCGCACTCCACCAGCAGTGATCGGGTCTCGGGTGCTTGTGCATCGGCCAGGCCCAAGCGGCCACAGTCGCGCATGCGCACGCCGTCCTGGTGGCCGGCGTCCAACACGGTGTGTTGCGGGTTGCGCAGGGCGCGCGCCAGTGCCAGGTTGCGTGGCTGCAGGCCGGTCAGCATCAAGGGCGCGCCGGGCTGGTGCATGGAGTGCAGGTCCAGCAGCCAATCGGCCTGGGCCACAAACGGCGCCAACTGTGCGGCGCGGCGCCGCTCCTGGCTGCTGCAGGTGGCCAGCCGGCCGTCGTCCAGGCGGGCTGGGGCCCACTGGCGGTTCAGGTCATCATCCACAAAACGTGCGTCATCGGGCCGGGCTGCATCAAAGCGGTCAAACGCTGCCAGGTTGGCCAGCACCAGCACCAGCCGGCCGGCCTGGGGCCGCAAGCCGCTGGCCAGCAGCCCGGCCACGGCCCAGGCGCCACACAGCTCATTGCCATGCACCAGCGCACTGACCATCACGGTGCGGCCGGGCTGCAGCGCGTCAAACTGCCACACACCCTCGGTGCCGGTATTGCCGGCGCGCCAGGGGCTGAGGTCGGGGCGGGCCAGCTCAAACGCGGGGTCGGCGGGGGCGCTGTGGCTCATTCCTTGATCCTGGCGTAGTCCACCACTTTTTGGTACTTGGCGGTTTCGTCGGCCAAAAAGCGCGCCATGTCCACGCTGGGCGGGGCGATGGACGAGCCGGTGTCCTCCAGCTTTTTGCGCAGCTCGGGTGCTTGCAGCGATTCGGCCAGGGCTTTTTGCAGCCTGGCGGTGATGGCTGCGGGCAGCTTGGCCGGGGCCATCAAGACAAACCAGGTGCTGATGTCAGTGTCTTTGAAGCGCGGGGTCTCGGCCAGCGCAGGGATGTCGGGCGTGACGGCCGCGCGCTTTTTCTCGGTGGTGCCCAGTGCCACCAGTTTGCCGCTGCGGATGTGCGGCAGGCCGCTGGACAGCACAAACACGCCAAACTCGATGTTCTCGCCCAGCAGGTCGTTGGTCAGCGGGCCCACACCCCGGTAGGGGATGTGGGTGATGAACAGCCCACCCTGCTGCTTGATCATCTCGCCGGCCAGGTGCAGCGAGGTGCCCACGCCTGAGCTGCCGTAGCTGAACTTGCCCGGGTTGGCCTTGACCCGCTCGACAAACTGCGCCGTGGTCTTGATGCCGGTTTTTGGCGCGGCCAGCAGCACCAGCGGCTGTGAGGCGATCAGGCCGATGGCGGTGAAATCCTTGTAGCTGTAGCGCGGGTTGCTGGTGGTCAGCTGGTTGATGGCGACTTCGTTGTTGGCGCCCACCAGCAGGGTGTAGCCGTCGGGCGCGGCGGCCAGCACTTTTTGCGCGCCGATCAGCCCGCCGGCGCCGCCCACGTTGTCTACCACCACGGTGGCGCCCAGCTTTTTGGCCAGCTCGGTGGCCAGCACACGGCCGGTCAGGTCAGTGCTGCCGCCGGCTGGGTAGGCCACCACGATGGTGATGGGCTTGCTGGGGTAGGTGTCGGTCTGGGCCTGCGCTGGCGTGCTTGGCAACAGGCAGGCCAGCAGCACGGCCGCCAGCCAGCGACGCTTGGCCAGACGGTTGTGGGGTGCTGTGGGCATGGGTTTTCCGCTGCGGTTGTGGTCAGTGGGCATCACATCACCGCACCCAGCTGCCAGGGCACAAACTCGTTCTGGCCGTAGCCGTGCAGCTCACTCTTGGTGGCGCGGCCGGACGCGGTGGCCAGCATCAGCTGGAAGATGCGTTCACCGGCGTCGTCCACCGTCTCGCTGCCGTCCACCACGGTGCCGCAGTTGATGTCCATGTCTTCTTCTTGGCGCTGCCACAAGGCGCTGTTGGTGGCCAGCTTGAGCGACGGGCTGGGCGCACAACCGTAGGCTGAGCCGCGCCCGGTGGTGAAGCAGATCAGGTTGGCGCCAGCCGCCACCTGGCCGGTGGCCGACACCGGGTCATAACCCGGTGAATCCATGTAGACAAAGCCGTGGGCGCTGATGGCCTGGGCAAACTCGTACACGTCCACCAGGTTGGTGGTGCCGCTCTTGGCGATGGCGCCGAGTGACTTCTCGAGAATTGTGGTCAGCCCACCGGCCTTGTTGCCGGCCGACGGGTTGTTGTCCATGCTCATCGCGTTGCGGGCGGTGTAGGCCTCCCACCAGCGGATGCGGGCCATCAGCTTTTCAGCCACGGCCGCGCTGGCGGCACGCCGTGTCAGCAAGTGCTCACCGCCGTAGATCTCTGGCGTCTCGCTGAGGATGGCGGTGCCACCGTGGCGCACCAGCCGGTCCACCGCCGCACCCAGCGCCGGGTTGGCGCTGATGCCGGAGTAGCCATCCGAGCCGCCACACTGCAGCCCCACCACCAGATGGCTGGCCGGCACCGGCACACGTGTCACACGGTTCGCCTCGGGCAGCAGGCCCATGATCACGTCGATGCCACGCGCCACGGTGCGGGCGGTGCCGCCCGAATCCTGGATGTTGAAGGCCACCAGGCGGGCGCCTTCTTGCAGGCCCTCTTGCGCAATCAAACCCTGAATCTGGTTGGTCTCGCAGCCCAGGCCCACCACCAGCACGGCGGCAAAGTTGGCGTGGCGGGCGTAGCCGCCCAGGGTGCGGCGCAGCACCTGCAGTTCTTCACCATCACTGGCGGTGGCGCAGCCCATGCCGTGGGTCAGCGCCACCACACCGTCCACGTTAGGGTAGTTGGCCAGCGGGTCGCTGCGGCTGCCAATTTGGCCGGTCTCGGCTGGGCGGCGCCGGAAGTGGTCGGCAATGGCCCGCGCCGCCGTGGCCGAGCAGTTGACCGACGTGAGCACACCGATGTAGTTGCGTGTGGCCACCACACCGGCCCGGCCCGCCTCTTGCCGCACGATGCCCATGAAGCTGGCCGGGTTGGCCACGTAGGCAGTGGGTTGGGCGCCCGCCCCCACATCGTGGGCCCGCGCAAAACTGCTGAAGGCCAGGTTGTGGCTGTGTACATGCTGGCCGGCTGATATGGCCTGGGTGGCATGGCCGATCACCTGGCCGTAGCGGCGCACTGCCTCGCCCGGTGCAATTGCCCGCGTGGCCAGCTTGTGGCCGGGCGGCACCAGGCCGGTGGTCAGCAAGCCGCCCTCATCGGCCAACACCGTGCCACCCAGCAACTGGCGCCGCGCGATGACGACGTTGTCCGCCGGGTGGATGCGGATAGTGGGCGCACTGCCGCCGGCAGCGCCCGTGGCTGCATTGCCGGTTGCTGCAGTGCCCGTTGCTGCAGTGCCGGCGGCGCATGGGGGTGTGCTGGTGCTCATTGGGGGTGTCCTGGTGTGGCCACCCCCAAGCCCGTTGCGTAGCGGGCGCTGGCCCGTGGGCTAGAGCTTGGCGGCGGCCTGCCGCTTGGCGGCGGTGGCGTCAATTTGGTACTGCGCTTCAGCCGCACGGCGCAGCTCCAGCGCGGCATTGAGCGCTTCGGTGTAGCGCTCGGGCGAGTAGGTGTTCTGGTTGGCGATGTAGACGCTGCGGCGCAGCGGCTTGGTGCCATAACGTGGCAGGTTGACGGAGAAGTGGCACTCGGGCACCGAGCGGCCAGGCCGCTGGCGCAGGATGGGGCCGCTGATGCCCACCGGCAGATCATTTTGCTTGTGGGGGCTGGTCTGGCGCTGCAGGCCAGTGGGGGCCGGCAGATCATCGATGCGCTGGCGCAAGGCGTCCACCGCACGTTTGAGCGCCGGGCGCGGCCCGTTGCCAGCGCCTTGCCCGTCGGAGAAAAACAGCGAGGGCTGGCCATACCGCATTTGCCAGCCGTGGGTGCTGTGCGTGTCGATGCGCTGGATGTGCTCAGGCACCTTGATGCGTGCGCCGGAATAGATGGTGACGGTTCTTGTTTGCATGAGCTGTGGGCCTTCAAAGGGTCTCCCCCCCCTGAGGCCGCCGGCAACCCACTCCGACGGCGCGTGCGCGTGCTTGCACTGCTACTTGCACGCTTGCTGCGCAACATGTCGCGTTGTCACCCTGTGACTGACTAACCGTCAATCAGTGCGGGGTCCCACGCGTACACGGTCTGTTGTTGTTCGCCCAGACCTTCGATGCTGAGCTTCATTTTATCGCTTACTTTCAGAAATACTGGTTTCGGTTTGCTACCCATTCCCACACCTGGGGGGGTTCCGGTGCTGATCAGATCCCCCGGATAGAGGGTCATGAAGCGGCTGATATAGCTCACGAGGTGGGCGACACCAAACACCATGGTGCGGGTGTTGCCGGTCTGGCGGCGCGTGCCGTTCACGTCCAACCACATGTTGAGTTGTTGTGGGTCGGCCACCTCGTCGGCGGTGACCAGCCAGGGGCCGATGGGGCCAAAGGTGTCGCAGCCCTTGCCTTTGTCCCAGGTGCCGCCACGCTCCAGTTGGTATTCACGCTCGGACACGTCATTGACCACGCAATAACCCGCCACATGGCCCAGCGCATCGGCCTCGCTCACATAACGGGCTTGGCGGCCGATCACCACACCCAGCTCGACCTCCCAGTCGGTCTTGACCGAGCCTTGGGGCAGCACGATGGGGTCATTGCAGCCGACCACCGTGCTGGTGTGTTTGGTGAACAGCACCGGCTCAGCCGGCACCGGCATGCCGCTCTCGGCGGCGTGGTCGGCGTAGTTGAGGCCCACGCAGATGAACTTGCCCATGCCCGTCCAGGGCGGCGCCATGCGGCCAGGCTGCGCCACCAGCGGCAGCGTGTTGGGGTTGAGTGCACGCAGCGGCGCCAGGCCCTCGGGCGTCAGCATGCCGGCCTGCAAATCCTTGATCACACCGGACAGGTCACGCACGCCGCCCTGGGCGTCCAGCATGGCGGGTTTTTCTTGGCCTTTGGGGCCGTAGCGCAGCAGTTTCATCGGTGGTCTCCTTGAGTGGAGTGGTGGAAATTCAGTTGGACCAACCACCGTCGATGACTTGGGTGGTGCCGGTGGTGAAGCCGCTCTCGTCGCTGGCCAGGTAGACGGCCAGCGCAGCGATCTCGCTGCTGCGGCCCAGCCGGCCCATGGGCTGGCGCGCCACAAACGCGGCTTCGATCTGCGCCACCGTCTGGCCGCTGGCCTGGGCCTGGGCCTTGATGCGCTCGCGCAGCGAGGGCGACTCCACCGTGCCCGGGCAGATGGCGTTGCAGCGCACACCCTGGGTGATGAAGTCAGCGGCCACCGATTTGGTCAGGCCGATCACGGCGGCCTTGGTGGCGCCGTAGACAAAGCGGTTGGGCGCACCTTTGATGCTGCCGGCCACTGAGGCCACGTTGATGATGGAGCAACTGCGGCTGTTGGCGGGCTGGGCCAGCATGCCCGGCAAAAACGCCTGGATGGTGCGGAACTGCGCCCGCACGTTGAGGTTGAAGCCGAAGTCCCACTCGGCCTCGGTGCAATCGAGCACCGTGCCGGCATGCACAAAACCGGCGGCGTTGACCAGCACGTGCACCACGCCGGCCTCGGCCGCTGCGGCCTTGACGGCGGCGGCGTCCGTCACGTCCAGCACGGCGGCGCGGCAGCCGGTGGCCTCGACCAGCGCATGCAGTAGCGCGGCGTTGATGTCGGTGGCGATGACTTGCGCACCCTCTTTGACAAAGGCCTCGGCAATCGCCCGGCCGATGCCCTGGCCTGCGGCGGTGATGAATGCGGTTTTGCCCTGAAGTCGGTTGGCCATGGGGTGTCAGGTGGGTGGGTGGAGGAGTGGGGTGGGCCGCAGCGGCCGGCGCCGGCTGCCGGGGGCGGCTGCGGCTGCTGTTGCGGCTGCCGCTGCCGCTGCCGCTGCCGCTGCCGCTGCCGGCAATGCCGCATCAGCACCGGGTGCGGCCACGCTGGCGGCCAGCCGGTCATGCGATTGCTGCAGGTGGTGGTGCATGGCGGCGCGGGCTGCCGGTGCATCACCAGCGAGGATGGCGGCCAGCACCGCCCGGTGCTCAGCCAGTGCCAGTTGCCAGGACCGCACCGTCTCAAAGTGCTGGCCCAGTTGCTCAAACAGCGCGTTGTCGCGTTCGTCAAACAGCGCGGCCACGGTGCGCACCAGCGGGCCGTGGCCGGCGGCCTGCGCCACGCCCAGGTGGAACAGCCGGTCGCCGCGCACCGGCGCCAGCCCGGCGGCCACATCGGCCGCCATCAGCGCCAGCGCTTGCTGCAGGTCTTGCAACTGGTCAGGCAGGCCATGCAGCGCGGCTTGCGCAGCCAGCTCAGCCTCCAGCAACTGGCGCGCCAGCAGGGTCTCGAACGGGCCAAACGCGGTGTCCACACGCGGTGCGCTGGCGGCGGGCTCGCGCGCAATCACCTCGATGCCCGAGCCCATGCGCACACTGACCAGGCCCTCCACCTCCAGCGCAATCAGCGCCTCACGCACCGACGGGCGCGACACGCCCAGTTGTTGCGCCAGGTCACGCTCGGGTGGCAGCCGGGTGCCCACCGCAAATTCACCGGCCTGGATCAAGCCCCGCAACTGGTCGGCGATCTGGCGGTACAGGCGGCGGGGCGCCAGGCTTTGGATGGGCATGCGGTGGGGTGTCGCGCTGGGCTATTGCGATAGAAAACTGCGACCGGGTGTGGTGGATATTTGGCAAAGAGGTCAGGCCAATTTAGGTGCAGTGTCCCATTGAACAGTGCAGCCAGACTCGGTGCAAACCCGGGTCACGCCGTGGGTGGCCGGGACGGCCCATCACCAGCGGCAGCCCTTGTCGCGCAATGCGTCGAGCGCCAGCGGAGCGACGGCGAGCAGGCCCGCGCCGCTGTAGGCCTGGCGGCAATCAGGTCGGGCTGATTTGGCGATGTCGTCGGCCAGTTTGGACGGTGACTCGGGTGGATGCGGAAGCAACTGCAGCAGGCCGTTGCCACCACGCGCCGAGATGGCGCCACCACGCGGGCGCACCAGGTCCAGGTTGAGGCGCGGCGCGCTGGCCGGCAATGACGGCGCGGTGGCCACGTCATGGCCCACGCGCGGGCCGGCGGTGGGTGCGCCGGCGCCGGGCGCCGGTGTTTTGCCGCTGGCGGTGGTGGACACGCCGGCACTGTCGCGTGGGCGGTCCGGGCCGGGCGCTGCGGCGGCGGCTGTGCTGTTTGGTGCAGGTGCAGGTGCAGGTGCGGGTGCAGGTGCAGGTGCAGGTGCAGGTGCAGGTGCAGGTGCAGGTGCGGGTGCGGGTGCGGGTGC
>JANPOW010000424.1:0-24684 GCA_031428185.1 Betaproteobacteria bacterium
CAAAGCGGCCGGTGTAGGCGGCAGGGGCCGTGCTCATTCCGGCGGCAGCAGCGCTCATTCCAGCGGAATGGGCAGCCCGAGGTGGTTTTCCAGCAAGGCGCGGCGCGTCACCGGGCTGTCCAGCTGGGTCAACCACCACTGCAGCGCCAGGCCTTGCGGCGCCTTGCGTGGTTGCGGGGTGGCCGCGCCGCGCCAGGCATAGCCAAACTGCGCCGCCGGGCGGCAGCGCTGCACCGCCTTGGCCACCAGCCGTCCGGTGCGCAGGTAGTCACGCACTTGCGGCTCAGGCACATAACCGCAGCCCAGGCAGCGCAGCAAGGCCTCGGTTTTGGCGGCCATGGTGGGCACGGTGAGCACGTCCTGCCCGGGCAGCAGGTTGACGGTGACGGGTGATAGCCGCTGCGCGGAGTCAGCCACCGCCACCGCGCGGTGGGCCATCACCTGGTCGTCGGTCAACGGCTCGGTGGCGCGGGCCAGTGGATGGTGCGGCGCCACCGCAAATACAAAGTCCACCTCGCCCAGCGGGCGCAACTCGATGCCCGGGTGGGCCGGGGCGGCACCCATCATCACGCCGATGGCCAGGTCGGCCTGGCCGGTGACCAGGCTCTCCCACAGCCCGGCCATGATCTCGCTGCGCAGGCGCAGCCGGGTGCCGGGGTCCTGGCCCAGGCCCGTGCCAGGTTGCTGGCCAGCGGCTGCGCGCTGCGCATAAAACCCCTCCACCAGCTCAAACAGCGTCAGGCGCGAGATCACACCGTCGGCAGCAATCGTGAGTGCGCTCTCCCAGCCGGTGGCCACACGGCGCACCCGGTTGGCCACCGCGTCCATCTCGACCAGCAGGCGGCGGCCCTCGTCCAGCAGCTCTTGCCCGGCGGCGGTGAGGCGGGCCTGGCGCGAGCTGCGGTCAAACAGCAGCACGTCCAGTGCGTCTTCCAGTTGGCGCACGCTGTAGGTCAGGGCCGACGGCACCCGGCCCAGCTCGCGCGCGGCGGCCGCAAAACTGCCACTGCGGGCGATGCTGTCCATCATCTGCAGCGCGTCCGGTGTCAGGGCATTGCGGCGCGATTGGCTCATCGCTTCATCTTATTTGAACGCCTGCTTCAAGCGCGGCCGGCACCCGGGTTGGCCTGCCGGTGCGACCATGCTTGCTCACAAGGAGCAATGATCATGATCACCCTGCGCCGCAGCGCCGACCGCGGATTTGCCGACCACGGCTGGCTCAAGAGCTTCCACACGTTTTCGTTTGCTGACTACCACGACTCGGCCCAAATGGGCTTTGGCAACCTGCGGGTCATCAATGAAGACCGCATCGCCCCGGGCACCGGCTTCGGCACCCATGGCCACCGCGACATGGAGATCGTCAGCTATGTGCTCAGCGGCGCGTTGGCGCACCAGGACAGCATGGGCACGGCCAAAGCCATCCTGCCCGGTGAGGTGCAACGCATGACGGCTGGCACCGGTGTGCGGCACAGCGAGTTCAATCACTCTAAAACCGGTGCCACGCACTTTCTGCAAATCTGGTTGTTGCCCAGCACCACCGACCTGAGCCCTGGCTACGAGCAAAAAGCCTTCAGTGATGCCGACAAGCGTGGCCAGCTGCGCCTGGTGGCCGCAGCCGACGGGCGTGACGGCGCCGTCACCCTGCATGCTGACGCGGCCATCCGCGCCGGCTTGTTTGATGGCGACGAGTCGGCCACGCTGGCGCTGGACACGACCCGCCGCACCTGGGTGCATCTGGCGCAGGGCACGCTCACCGTCAACGGCCACGCGCTGCAGGCCGGTGATGCGTTGGGGCTGGTGGGTGAGACCGCGCTGACGCTGTCCAAAGGCCAGGGCGCCGAGGTCCTGGTGTTTGATCTGCAGGCCTGAGCCAGCGGCCAGCCCGCCGCTACAGTGCGGCGCCATGGACACCTTGCTCAAACCACTGGCCCTGCTGCCCTGGGCCGACTGGCTGGCGATTGCGGTGTTTTTTGCCAGCTGGGCCGGCTACGTGACCTTTGCCAAGCGCCTGGCCCAGGTGCGGCCGTCCATTCTGGTCACCACCAACCAGTGGCGGCGGCGCTGGATGCGCCAGGCCACTTACCGCGAGAACCGCATCGTCGATTCAGCGGTGACCCAAAGTCTGTCGGCCAGCCCGCAGTTTTTTGCGTCCACCAGCATCCTGATCATCGGCGGCCTGCTGGCGGCACTGGGTGCCACTGAAAAAGCCAGTGAGTTGGTGCGTGACCTGCCGTTTGCCGCCCGCACCACGGTGCTGGTGTTTGACTTGAAGCTGGCCCTGCTGGCGGGGATTTTTGTGCATGCGTTTTTCCGCTTCACCTGGAGCCTGCGCCAATACAGCTTTGGCGCGATCATGGTGGGCGCCGCGCCTGAGGCCCAGCTGTTTGCCGACGACGCCCAGCGTGAGCAGTTTGCCGACCGCGCCGGCCGCGTCATGGGCCTGGCCGCCGAGACCTTCAATGACGGCCTGCGCGCCTACTACCTGTCGTTTGCGGCGGTGGCCTGGTTTTTCTCGCCCTGGGCGTTCATCGCTGCTACCGGGCTGGTGTTGTGGGTGTTGTACCGGCGTGAGTTCCACTCCGAGGTGCTGGTCGCGCTGCGCGACGGTTTGCCGCCCTGAGGCCGCTACGGCGCTGGCCCGGCCCGCCTCAAGGCTTGACAGTCGGCAGGCTCAAGAAGGCCTGCACCACCGCCACCGTGCGCACCGGGTCTTCTTCTTGCGGCACATGGCCCAGGTCGTCAAACACCTGCAACCTGGCGCCCGGGATGTCGGCCACAAAACGCTGGGCCAGCGTGGGCGGCAGCAGCGCATCGCGCCCACCCCACAACACCAGCGTGGGCGCGCTGACCCCGGTGACGTGGTCCACGCCCTCACCGCGTGACCACTGTTGCGCCCGCTGCACCAGCGCGGCGCGGTTGCCGGCGCGCAGGGTCAGCTCAAAGTAGCGGTCCACCAGGGCCTCGGTGATGCGGCTGGGGTCGCCGTACACGGCGTGCAGGCCTTGCACGATGACCTGGCGCGGCAGCAGGTATTCGGTGATGTGGCCCAACACCGGCAGCCGCGCAAGCTGCCAACCCAGCGGCATGGTGCTGCGCTGCGCCGCGTCCTGCACCGAATAGCCGCCAGCGTCCACCAATACCAGCCCGGCCACCCGCTGCGGCGCCGTGGCGGCGATGCGCCAGGCCACCTCACCACCCAGTGAGTTGCCGGCCGCAACAAAGCGCTGCACCCGCAGCCGGTCCAGCACATCCAGCACAAATGCGGCGTAGGCCGGGCCGCTGTAGGGCTGGCCGGCGTAGCTGCCGCTGAACGGCCCGGTCAGGCCAAAGGCCGGCAAATCCAGCCGGATGACACGCCGCTGGCCACGCAAGGCCTTGGTCCAGCCGTCCCAGGTGTGCAGGCTGGCGGACGTGCCGTGCAGCAGCACCAGCGGCGCCGGGTCGGACTTCGGCCCTTCGTCGCGGTAGTGCACCAGTTGGCCGTTCAGATCCAAAAATTCGGACGGCGGAGGCGCCCAGCGGGCCACCAAGGTTTCCACCGGCCGGTCGGGCGCTTGCAACATCGGCAGGGCCAGCGCACCCAGCAGCAGCGCCAGGCCCAGCGCGCGGATCAACAGGCCGGTCATGGGGATGGGGGTGAGGGTGGGGCTGTCAGCCGATCAAGCCGACAGCGTGCTGTCCAGCCCGGCGCGCGCATCAAACACAAAACATTTGCCCAGCCAGCCAGGGGCCTGGCCGCCGGTGTCCTCAAAATATTTCAGGATGCCACCGTCGAGCTGGTAGCTGTGGGCCAGCCCCATGCCCTGCAGCAGCAGCGCGGCTTTCTCGCAGCGGATGCCACCGGTGCAGTAGCTGACCACGGTGTGCCCGGCCAGGCTGGCCTGCTGCGCCGCCAGCGCGGCCGGAAAATCACTGAACTTGGTCAAGCGCCAGTCCAGCGCAGCGGCAAATGCGCCGGCGTCCACCTCAAAGTCATTGCGCGTGTCCAGCAGCAGCAGCGGCCGGCCGGTGTCGTCCGCGCCCTGGCCAATCCAGCGCGCCAGCGTGCTGGCGGAGACCGCCGGCGCCCGGCCCGCTGCCGGCCGCACGGTGGGCTGGTTCATGCGGATGATCTCGCGCTTGATCTTGACCTTGAGGCGCTGAAACGGCGGCGCTTCGCTCCAGCTTTGTTTGGGCTGCAGATCAGCCAAGCGCGCATCGGCCTGCAGCAGGGCCAGCCAGGCCGCCACACCGTCTTGCGGCCCGGCCAAGCACAGGTTGATGCCTTCTTCGGCCAGCAGCACCGTGCCTTTGAGGCCATGCGCCTGGGCCGCGTCAAACAGCTGCCGGCGCAGGGCCGGCAGCGCATCGAGCGGCACAAAGCGGTAGCTGGCGATGTTGAGGACAGGTGGGTGCGGGGGCGGGCTCACGGCGGGAATTGTAGAAAGCCACGCGAAGCCCGATCCCTAGAATCTGCGGATGAGCTTCGTCCATCTGCGCACCCACACTGAATATTCGATTGTTGACGGCACCTTGCGGGTGGACGCCGCCGCCGCCGCCGCCCGTGCCGACCAGCAGCCCGCGCTCGCCATCACCGACCTGTGCAACCTGTTTGGCGCCATCAAGTTTTACAAGGCCTGCCGGGGCAATGGCATCAAACCCATCGTCGGCGCCGATGTGTTTGTTGAGCCCGACCCGCTGCTCTCAGGCAGTGACAAAGCCGCCAGCCGGCTGCTGCTGCTGGTGCAAAACCGCCAGGGCTACCTGAACCTGTGTGAGCTGCTGGCGCGCGCCTGGGTCAAGAACGTGCAGCGCGGCCAGGCCTGGATCAAATGGGACTGGCTGGCAGAGCTGGGCGATGGGCTGATCGCCTTGTCCGGCGCTGACTTTGGCGCCGTGGGGCTGGCGCTGCTGGCCGGTGATGGCGAGCGCGCCAAGGCCGCAGCGCAGCGCCTGGCAGGCTTGTTCCCCAACCGGTTTTACATCGAGCTGCAGCGTGCCGGCCTGCCCACTCACGAGGCGCATGTGCGCGCCGCCGTGCCGCTGGCCTCAGCTCTCGGCCTGCCGGTGGTGGCCACCCACCCGATCGAGTTTGCGCTGACCGATGATTTTGAAGCGCATGAAGCCCGCGTCTGCGTGGCCGAAGGCGAGGCGCTGGCCAACCCCAAGCGCATCAAGCGGTTTTCGCGTGAGCAGTATTTCAAGACCCAGGCGCAGATGGCCGCGCTGTTTGCCGATGTGCCGTCGGCCCTGGCCAACAGCGTGCAGATTGCGCTGCGCTGCAACCTGACGCTGGCCATGGGCAAGAACTACCTGCCCGACTTCCCCACCCCGCTGCTGCTTGACGGCCCCGACCAGGGCAAGCCGATGCCGATGGGCGACTACTTTCGCCTGGCCAGCCATGAGGGCCTGGAAGCGCGCCTGCTGATGCTGTACCCCGATGCGGCCAAACGCGACGCGCAACGTGCACGTTATGTGGAGCGGCTGGACTTCGAGATCAACACCATCCTGAAGATGGGCTTCCCAGGCTACTTCTTGATCGTGGCCGACTTCATCAACTGGGCGCGCAACAACCGCTGCCCGGTGGGGCCGGGCCGGGGCTCAGGCGCCGGCTCATTGGTGGCCTATTCGATGAAGATCACGGATCTTGACCCGCTGCAATACAACCTGCTGTTCGAGCGTTTCTTGAACCCCGAGCGGGTGTCCATGCCCGACTTTGACATCGACTTCTGCCAGGCCAACCGCGACCGGGTGATCGACTACGTCAAGGACAAATACGGCCGCGAGGCAGTGGGCCAGATTGTCACTTTTGGCACCATGGCGGCAAAAGCCGCGCTGCGCGACATCGGCCGCGTGCTGGGCATGGGCTATGGCCATGTCGACAGCATTGCCAAGCTGATCCCGGCGCCACCGGGCAAAACCGTCACATTGGCCCGGGTGCCGGAGCAGCCCGACCCCGGCGTGATCTACGCCCGCAAAGAAGCACCCGAGCTGGACCAGCGCGAAGCGGCGGAAGAAGAAGTGGCCGAGCTGCTGAGCCTGGCCATGCGGGTGGAGGGCATCGTGCGCAACATCGGCATGCATGCTGGCGGCGTGTTGATTGCGCCCGGCAAGATCACCGACTTCTGCCCGCTGTACCAGCAGCCCGGCAGTGACTCGGCCGTGAGCCAGTTTGACAAGGACGACGTGGAGGCGATTGGCCTGGTCAAGTTTGACTTCCTGGGCCTGGCCACGCTGACGATTTTGGAGCTGGCCAAAGACTTCATCGTGGCGCGCCACCCGGGGCGCGAAAACTTCAACTTCGAAACCATCCCGCTCAATGACCCACGGGTCTACAAGTTGTTCTCCGACGGCCTGACCGAGAGCGTGTTTCAGTTTGAATCGCGTGGCATGCAGGGCATGCTGCGCGACGCCAAGCCCAGCCGGTTGGAGGATTTGATTGCGCTCAACGCGCTGTACCGGCCCGGCCCGATGGACCTGATCCCCAGCTTTGTGGCGCGCAAACACGGCCGTGAAACAGTGGAGTACCCGCACCCGCTGCTGGCCACCGTGCTGAGCGAGACCTACGGCATCATGGTCTACCAGGAGCAGGTGATGCAGACCGCGCAGGTGCTGGGCGGTTATTCACTGGGCGGTGCCGACATGCTGCGCCGCGCCATGGGCAAGAAAAAAGCCGAGGAGATGGCCGAGCACCGGCAGATCTTCCGCGACGGCGCTGCCACCAAGAACATCAGCACCGCCACCGCTGATGAAGTGTTTGACCTGATGGAGAAGTTTGCCGGCTACGGCTTCAACAAAAGCCATGCTGCCGCTTACTCGCTGTTGGCCTACCACACGGCCTGGCTGAAGGTGCATTTCACGGCGGAGTTTTTTGCCGCCAACATGACCGTGGAGATGGGCGACACCGACAAGCTGAAGGTGCTGCTGAACGACGCCAAGCTGTTTGGCATCAGCTTCCAGCCGCCAGATGTGAACCACGGCACTTACCAGTTCGATCCGGTCAGTGCCAAAGTGGTGCGCTACGGGCTGGGGGCGGTCAAAGGCAGTGGCCAGGGGGCGGTGGAGGCCATCGTCGAAGCGCGTGAGGCAGGCGGCCCGTTTCACAGCTTTTTTGATTTTTGCGCCCGCATTGACCGCAAGCGTGTCAACAAGCGGGCAGTGGACGCACTGATCAAGGCCGGTGCGTTTGATGCGCTGCACGCGGACCGCGCCAGCCTGGTGGCCAGCGTGGGCTTGGGGTTTGACTTTGCCGACCACCAGGTGGTCAACGCATCACAAGGCGGCTTGTTTGACGACGGTGACCACGGCTCGTCCACCCAAGAGCCAGCGCTGCAGCCGTGTGAGGCCTGGGGCGTGCGTGAGCGCCTGCTGCTGGAGAAATCGGCGATCGGCTTTTATCTCTCCGGCCACCTGTTTGAAGAAAACGAGGACGAGGTGCGGCGTTTTTGCAAGCGCCAGATTGCCGAACTGGTGGACAGCCGCGAGCCGCAATTGCTAGCAGGCATTGTGAGCGACTTGCGGTTTGTCACCGGCCAGCGCGGCCGGGTGGCCATCTTCAAGCTGGATGACCGCAGCGAGGTGATCGAGGCGGTGGTCAATGACGAGCTGATCGAAGCCAACAAGGCCTTGCTGGTGGAGGACGAACTGCTGATCGTGCAAGGCAAGGTGCAGCCGGATCGGTTCTCGGGTGGCCTGCGGCTGAATGTGACCCAGGTGTGGGGTCTGGCGGGTGCGCGGGCGCGTTTTGGCCGCTACTTGACCATGGCCCTGGCCGGTGCTGCTGGCGCTGTGGCCGGGGTTGTGGCGGACAGCAGCAGCGCCGTGCCCTCACTGGCCGAACTGGTGAAGACCTGGCCAGCGCACAGCGAGCTGACCGAGCAGGGTGAGATCACCCTGGGTCTGGCGCTGCGTCTGCAGATCCAGCGCCAGGTGGCAGTGGCCGAGCTGGACCTGGGCGACGCCGGCCGCTTCTGGCCTACCGATGAAGCGCTGGCGCGCTGCAAGGCCCTGGCGCTGGATGGCAAGGCGGCCATTGTTTACGAGTACAGCGCCTGATGCTGGTTTTGCTGCACGTTTTGACACCACTGCGGCAGCGGCGGCCGGCAGTGCGTCCTACGCTTCTTTACGGGCCACACCGACAACCCAAGCCCCTGTGGGCACGTTGAAACCCCAGGGCCGGATCGGTCTGGCCTTTGGAGCACAACAATGACAACTCTCTCTTTGCGTGCGCTGGCTGCGGCCGGCGTGGTGGGCATGGCGGCACTTGCAGCCCCGGCCCAAGCCGCCGATGTGGGCGTGTCCATCGGCATCAGCCAGCCGGGTGTGTATGGGCGCATCGACATCGGCCGCTTCCCGCAGCCCACGCTGATCGTGCAGCAGCCGGTGGTGGTGCAGCGCTACTACCGTGAGCCGCGCGCAGTGCCTGAGCCGGTGTATTTGTGGGTGCCGCCTGGCCACCAGCGCGACTGGCGCCACAACTGCCGGCGCTACAACGCCTGCGGCGTGCCGGTGTACTTTGTGCAAGACCGCTGGTACCGCGAGCACGGCCCGGGCCGCGCTGACGAGCAAGGCTGGCGCGACGAGCGGCATGACAACTGGCGGGAAGACCGACGTGATGAGCGGCACGAAAAGCGCCATGACCGTGACCATGACCGTGACCATGACCGCGGCCACGACCGTGGGCACGGCAACGGCCGCGGCTGATTGCTGGCGCTGAAGCCAAAAAAAAGCCCCGCAGTGCGGGGCTTTTTTGCACGCGGATAGCGCGTTTAAACGGATAGCACGTTTATTTCTTGGCAGCGGACGCAGCCGGTTCCGCCGTGGCGGCCTTCTTGGCGTCATCCTTCTTGGCTTTGGCGGCGTCCTTCTCGGCCTTGGCTTTTGCCGCAGCTTCTGCCTTGTCAGCCTTGGCCTTGGCTTTGGCTTCGGCCTTGGCGGCTTTGGCATCAGCCGTCGGGTCGGCTGGCTTGGACGCTGCTGCGGCTGCAGGCTTGGCATCGGCGGCCTTGGCAGCTGCTGCGGGTGTGGCGGCGGCTTTGGTCTCGGTTTTGGCAGCGGCAGCCGGGGCGGCTTTCTCGGCGGCTGGCTTGGCGGCCGGTGCTGCGGCGCCCTTGAAGCCCTGGCCGTTGACGGTCAGGCCTTCAGTGGAGAACTTGGCGGCATTGCCATCGCCCACACCTTTGACCCGGTCCACCATGTCAGCCCAGTCTTTGAACGGGCTTTTCTTGCGCTCGTCCAGAATCTTGCCGGCGATGGCCGGGCCGACACCCTTGATGCTCTCCAGCTCCGCCTGGGTGGCTTTGTTGACATCCACCGCCGCAAAAGCGGTGGCGGCAATCAGGGCAAACAGGGCGGCGAGCAGGCGTTTGATCATGCAGTTCTCCAGTGTGGTGTTTTGGGCTGACGGGTTGGGCCGGTGTGTTGGCCCCGTGTGTCCCCCCGGCAAACGCTGTTGCCAGGTGGCTGGTCAACGCTTGACGCAGGCCGCCGGTTGACCCGGGCCGTGCGGCAGGGCGCACCCGTAGACTCGCCGCCATGTTTTCGATCCTGATCCCGACCTGGAACAACCTGCCCTACCTGCAATTGGCGGTGGCCAGCATCCGCCAGCATGCGCTGGTGCCGTACCAGATCGTGCTGCACATCAACGACGGCAGTGACGGCACGCTGGCCTGGGCACAACAGCAGGCGTCTGCACATCGCCTGGTCTTCACCCACACAGCGCACAACGCCGGCATCTGCCTGGCGGTCAACCAGGCCGCAATGCATGCCGACCAGCGCTACATCGTGTACTTGAATGACGACATGGTGGTGTGCCCCGGTTGGGACAGCCGCCTGCTGGCGCGCATCCAGGGACTGCCGACTGACCTGTTCATGGTCTCGGGCACGATGGTGGAGCCGCGTGAGACGGGCAATGCCTGCGTCGTGGTGCGGGATTTTGGTGACACCGCCGAGACCTTCCGCGAGGCCGAGCTGCTGGCCGCGCTGCCGCAGCTACAGCGCACCGATTGGGCCGGCGCCACCTGGCCGCCCACGGTGGTACACCGCGATTGGTGGTTTCGGGTGGGTGGTTACAGCAGTGAGTTTTCACCCGGCATGAGCAGCGACAACGATTTTTCAATGAAGCTGTGGCGCGCCGGTTGCCGCCATTTTCTTGGCGTGGGGGATGCACTGGTCTACCACTTCCAGTGCAAATCCACCGGCAAGGTGGTCAAGAATGACGGCCGGGCGCAGTTTCTGGCCAAGTGGGGTTGCAGCCAGGGCACCTTTGATCGGCACTTCTTGCAGCGTGGCCAGGCGCTGCCCGGTGGTGATGGCGCCACGCCCGAGCCGGCTGACAGCCAGGCGCTGCATTGGGCCTTGCGCAAAGACTATTGGAAGCGGCGCTTGTTGGGCTGATGCTGGGCGGATGGACTGCCTGCCCCGCTGCGCTGGTCAGGTGGATGCCCGCCGGTCCGTCCGCCGACCCTCCAGCCGGCCCCCCAGCCGGCTCCCGCGCCAACGCAGCCAGCCGCGTTTGAGCGCAAAGCCTGGCGCCAGCAACGCCGGGCAAGTGGCGTAGACAAACACCCGCAGCCGCAGCGCCAGCGGCACTTCGCGGTCAACAAGCAGGCGGCGCAGACGAGCAGACAGGTGGCTGCCGGCCGGGCCGTTGGGCGCATCAAGCTGCGCCGCCACATGGCGCTCGCGCGCCAGTTGCGCCCCCAGTGCCGCTGCCACTTGGGCGCTGGCCCCCGCCAGCGCGGCATCACGCAGCAGACAGGGCAGTTCCACCAGCGCGTGGCTGGCATTGCTGGCCAGCCGTTGGCGCACCTGCTGCGCATGCAGCGCGCGCCGCCGGCGTGAAATGCCACCACGTCGGTACATCACCAGCGCGTCGTCCAGTGTCACCGCACCGCCTGAGACGATGGCGCGGAACACCATGATCAAGTCCTCGGCCACCACCCCGTTGGGCAGTGGGCCAAAGCGGTCAAACACCCTGCGGGTCCAGGCCTGGCCCGCGCCTACCACCAGCGGCAACTGCTTGATCCAATCAGCCGCGCCGTGCCAGTCGGCCAGATTGGCCGGCCGCAGCACACCGTGGGCGGCACCTTGGGCATCGATGTCGATCAGTGCGCTGGCAATCAAGTCAGGCCGGCGGTCTAACGCCAGCCAGGCCTGCACCGTGCGCGTGCAGCGCTGCGGCAAGGACACATCGTCGCCCGCTGCCACAAACAACAGCTCACCGGTGGACAGCGCTACCAGGTGGGAGAGATGGGCGCCGATGCCCAGGTTCACCGGATTCTGGTTGAGCACGATCTGGTGCGGGCCGCTGTAGCCGGCCACCGCCGCCTGGATCGCCGCCCAGGTGCCGTCGCCCGACGCATCGTCAGAGATCAGGATCTGCAGTGGTGAGTAGGTCTGCGCCAGCGCGCCGGCAACCGCTGCGCCCACGCTGTCGGCCTGGCGGTAGGCGATCAGCAGCAGCGAGACCCGTGGTGCGGTGGGCGTGGCCACAGGTGCGGCGCTGGCGGCAGGATTCATTGGACAAAGATGCTAGCAGCGGGTGCCTGGCTATCATCGATCCACCCGACAACACCCGCCGCCAGACCCCGGTGGCCCGCTGATGCATACGCTTGAAATGGAGACCTGGCCACTTGAAGACCAGGAGGCGCTGGCCGCTTGTGAGGTTTGTGGTGGCACCGACCGGCCGGTCTGCCTGGACGGCCTGGCCGACCGCATCTTTGGCGTGGCGCCTGGCCGCTGGCAATTGCGGCGTTGCACGGCTTGCCGGGTGGCCGCACTTGACCCTCGGCCCACCGAGGCCAGCATCGGCCGTGCTTATGCCCGCTACTACACCCACGGCGGCGCGCCGGAGCGCCATTTCATCGTGCCCGGTGACCGGCCCGACCTGCCGATCAAACGGGCGCTGCATGCTGATTTTTTCAACCAGACCTACGGTCACCGGCTGGTGCCTGCGCTGCCGCTGGGCCGCTGGCTGATCGGCGCCAACCCAGTGCGGCGGGCACGCGCCGGCCAGCAGATCCGCCACCTGCCGGCACCGCACTCTGCCGGCGCCCGGCTGCTGGACCTGGGCTGCGGCAATGGCAATTTTTTGCGGGTGGCGCGGGCACTGGGCTTTGAGGCCGAGGGCATCGAGATCGACGATGCATCAGGCGCGCTGGCGCGCGAGGCCGGTTTTGCAGTGCACAGCGGGCCGCTGAGCTCGGCCGACTTCGAGCCGGCACGCTTCGAGCACATCACCCTGAACCATGTGATCGAGCATTTGCACCAGCCGATGCGGGTGCTGCGCCGTTTGCTGGGCTGGTTGCGCCCGGGCGGGCGCTTGTGGCTGCAGACCCCCAACCTGGCGGCGCGGGGTGCGGCCCGCTACGGTGTGCATTGGCGGGGTTATGAAAGCCCGCGCCACCTGGTGCTGTTTGACGCCGAATCGCTGTGTGCCTGCCTGGCGGCGGCGGGTTTTGAGCGGGCCGGGCTGCTGGCACCGCAGCGTGATGCTGGTTTTTTCATCCAGCAGAGCGAGGCGCTGCAGGCCGGGCTTGACCCCTACCGGGCCGGCCGGCCAAACCCCGGCCAGCGCCGCCTGGCCCGGCAGTGGGATGTCGCTGCCCAGGCCGATTGGGGCAGTGCCGAGGCCATCACCGTGCAAGCCTGGCGGCCGGCAGCGGTTTGAGGCGCCCACGCGCTTGGGAGCCCGCCAGATGCCTAAACCTGCCCGGCCTCGCGCCGCAGCCGTGCAACCCAGTGTTGCAGCAGACGCAGGTGGGCTGCCGGTGACGGGTCGTAGGCCAGCGCGGCCAGCGGTGTCTCAACCCGCAGGCCACCATGGCGCCAGCGCTGCAAGGCCAGTTGCACGGCGGCCTGCAGGCTGTCGTCGGCACCCGCCTGCGCCTCGATGCGGAACGGCAGCAGCGCTGGGGCTTTGAGCACCTCCAGGCAGCCGATGCCTGTTGCGCCGATCACGGGCGTGCCGCACAGCACGGACTCCACCCCCACCAGGCCAAACGGTTCGTAGCGCGACGCCATCACGGTGCAGTCCACCGCGCGGTAAACATCCTCCATGTCGCTGCGGTAGCCGAGGTAGCGCAAGTTGGGCGCAGCCGCATCAACCGGCCGGCCCGCCACGGCCAGCACCACCGCCTCGGTGCTGTGCCCGATGGCCTGCAGCGCCAGATCGAGGCCTTTGCGTGCATGGCCGGTGGAGGCCAGTAAAAACACCGCGCGGTCGGTCGGCAGGCCCAGCTTTTGGCGCAAGACCATGCGTTGCTGTTCCGAAACCGGGCTGAAGCGGGCCGCGTCCACCGGTGGGTGGGCCACCACAATCTTGTCGGCCGCGATGCCGTGCCATTGCACCGCCTGGTCAGCCAGCAGTTGCGAGTGCGCGATCACCACCCGGGCGCAGCCAAGGTGGGCCCGCTCGCGGCGGATGGCCAGCCGGTCTGACCAGCGCACGGCGTGCCCCATCGCGACCAGAAATGCCGGATGGTTGCTGCCGCAGATGGCGATGTCAGCCGCACCGGTCTGGTTCAGTGCAATCAGCGGAAACCAGCGCTGCCGGGCTTTCAAGACCTGCAGCCGGTGGTCAAACCAGGCATCGCGCAGGCTGGCAGGCAGGCCGAAGGTGCGCACCCGCACCGGGTCCACCCAGCGCGCAGCCGGCAGCGCTGCATCAAAACGCTTGGCCACAACGGTCGGGCGCTGGCCTTGGGCATGCAGGGTTTCGACCAGCGTGAGCAGGTACTGCTCGATGCCGCCCGATCGGCGCAGGCCGTGGTTGCAAAACACCCAGGGCTGGGCGCTGGCCAATGGCAGGCCCGTCAAGGGCGTGCTGCTCATGCCGGTGGTGTGGGCCGGCCAGGTGCAGCCGCGCCTGGCGCTGGTGGCAGCGGCCGCTCACCCTGCTGCAGCAGCCACAGCTTGAGGTAGCGGTAGTAGGTGGTCTCGGCGTTGTGCAGCGCCAGTACCAGGCCGAGCTGCCCATCCATAAACCCGCGCTTGAGCAGGTAGGTGCGCAAAAACGCCCACAGCCCGTGGCCCAGCGCGGAGGCCAGGCTGCCACGCCGGCCTTTGGCGTGCAGATCGTGTGCCCGGCCGCTGGAATAGCGGTTCATCTTGTCGATGGCGTTGTCCAGCGTGGGGATGCTGTTGTGCAGCAGCAGGCCGGGCAGGCGCGTGGTGTTGGCGCTGGCGGGGCCAGTCAGGTCCAGATGTTCATGCACCAGATCCGTTGAAAACCGCGCCACACCACGCCGGAACAGCCGCACCCCCCGGTCCGGGTACCAGCCGCTGGCACGCATCCACTGGCCACAAAAGGCCGACAGGCGGGTGACTTCAAAGGCGTCCGGGCTGGTTGCAGTCTGGCTGCTGTGGGTCGCCTGCTGAATGGCTTGCTGGATGGCCGCCGCCAGGGTCTCGTCCAGCCATTCATCGGCGTCCAGGCTGAGCACCCAGGTGCCACGGGCGGCGTCCAGCGCACGCTGTTTCTGGGCGCCAAAACCGGGCCAGTCGGGGGCTTCGATCAGGCGGGCGCCGAGGCTGCGGGCCAGCGCCTGGGTGCCGTCGGTGCTGCCGCAATCCACCACCAGCAACTCATTGGCAAATGCTGCCGACTGCAGGCAGCGGCCCAGGTTGGCCACCTCGTTTTTGGTGATCACGATGACCGTCAGCAGCGGGGTGCTGCTGCGCTGGTCAGGTGCGTTGCCAGCCGCTGCTGCGGCCGCTGGCCTGTCCAGTGCAGGCCGGCCCATGGCGCGGCTGATCAGGTCACTCACCGTGCCAGCCGGGTGTTGACGGCCGCATGCACCGCGTCCACCGTGGGCCAGTGCGGCCGGGCCGACAGCACACTGACCTGGCTGCCCCAGGGCCGCCACTGCTCCACCTTGGTGGGGCCCAGCACGCTGAGCAGGGGCGCGCCGCTGGCGGCGGCGATGTGGCCGGGGCCGGTGTCATTGGCCACCACCAGCCGGCTGCCCTGCAGCAGCGCGGCGTAGGCATCCAGCGGCAGCGCTTGCAGCACCTGGGCGTGTGGGTGGTCACGCAGCGCCACGGCGGCCTCACCCGGGCCGGGGCACACCACCACGGTCAGGCCCTGGGCGGCCAGCCGGCGTGTCAGCTCCGGAAAGCCGGGCCAGCGTTTGTCATGCTTGTGCACCGTGCCGGCGGCAAACGGGGCGATGCAGACATAACCCGCGCCCCAGCCGCGCTGCGCCACCAGCGCCTGGGCGTGGGCCAGCGCGGCGGGGGCAATCTGCAGATGGATGTCTGCCGGGGGGGCGCTGCTGCGGCCGGTCAGGCCGGCGGCCAAGGCCCAGAACGATTCCAGTGCATGCGGTGCCTCGGGCGCGGCCACCCGGTGTGCCAGCAGCAGGCTGCGGCCGTCACGGGCATAACCGGCCACGCGCAGGCCGGCCAGGCGCAACTCCAGCGCGCTGGAAAACGAATTGGGCATGGCCAGCGCGTTGATGCGCTTGGCCAGGCCCGGGCTGCAAGCGTTGGTGTGGCTGGCTGCGGCGGAGGTGTTTGTGGCGGCGTTTGTGGTGGCGTTGATGGCGGCGTTTGTGGTGACGTTGATGGCCAGTTGTTGGCGCAGCAGCTTGAGCTGCAGCACCCGCTCACCCAGCGTTTTGGCCCGCACGGTGACAGGCCAGCCGTAGCCCGACAGCAGCGTGGGCGCCCAGCCCTTGCCATACAGGTGCAGCGCATAACCGGCGGACTGCAAGTGCTGCAGCGCGGGCAGGCTGAGCACCACATCCCCAATCCAGTTGCACAGGCGAACGACCAGCGGGCGGGATGTCATACGGGGCAGGCGGCGGGTGGCGGGTGGCAAGTGAAAGGCGGCGGATGGCGGGTGGCTTAGGGCGGCAGCAGCCGACGCCGATAATTCACGCTTTGCATTTTGCCACCCCACCATGCACCCCAGCCTGCCCAGCGCCGCCGACGTGATCCCCCTGCATGACCACCTGCTGGCCAGCGCCGGCTGGCCGGCTGAAGCCCCGGCACCACGCGACGACGCGCTGTGGCTGTGGCTGCAGACCAACCACCGCTTCAACTGCCGCCTGTGGGCCGAAGAAGACCTGGCGCGCCGCACCACCGTGGGCGCCAGCGAGATCGCCGCCAACAAGCGCGCCATCGACGGCTTCAACCAGGCCCGCAACGACGCCACCGAGCGGGTGGACGAGTTGCTGCTGATCACGCTGGGCTTGGTGGACGCCGCATCGGCCCGCACCGACGCACCGCTGTCCACCGTGCCGGCCGGTGCGCGGCTCAACAGCGAGACCGCCGGCAGCATCATCGACCGCATGTCCATCATGGCGCTCAAGGTGCATGCGATGCGCCAGCAAACCCAGCGCGTGGATGCGGACGCCGCGCACATTGCCGCCAGCACCGTCAAACTGGGCCGGCTGCAGCAGCAGCGTGCTGACTTGGGGCATTGCCTGGACGCCTTGCTGGCTGATGCCCGGGCCGGGCGGGCCTACTTCAAGGTGTACCGGCAATTCAAGATGTACAACGATGCCCGCTTCAACCCGGCGCTGGTGGCCGAGCAGGCGGCACAAGCCGACAAACACGTTGCGGCAAAGCCCTGAGTGCGTGTCCTGATCGTCAAGACCTCGTCGATGGGCGACGTGGTGCATGCGCTGCCGGCTGTCAGCGACATGCTGCAGGCCGTGCCTGGCCTGCAGGTGGACTGGCTGGTGGAGGCGCCGTTTGCCGCCATCCCGAAGCTGCACCCGGGGGTGCAGCGGGTGTTGCCCCTGGCCTGGCGCAAGTGGCGCAAATCGCTGGGTGATCCCAAAACCCGTGCGGCGATCATCAAGCTGCGCGCTGACCTGCGCAGCCAGCCTTATGACCTGGTGCTGGACCTGCAAGGCCTGCTCAAAAGTGTGTTGTGGGGCTTGCAGGCGCGTGGGCCGCTGGTGGGTTACGGCTTTGGCAGCATCCGTGAGCCGGCCGCCGCGCTGTTTTACAGCCGCCGCGCCACCGTGCCACGCCAGTTGCAGGCGGTGGAGCGTAACCGCCGCCTGGCCGCTGCACATCTGGGTTATGCCATGCCGGCCACAGTGCCTGACTTTGGCATTGGCGCAGCCGGTGGTGGCCTGCCGGCCAGGCTGCAGGGCACGTTGCCCAATGGTGGCTGGCGGGCACCAGCGCAGCGCGCGGTGTTGATCCCCGGCGCCAGCCGGGCTGAAAAACTCTGGCCCGAGGACCGCTGGATCAGCGTGGGCCTGCGCCTGCAAGCCGCCAGCCTGACCCCTGTACTGCTGTGGGGCAGTGACGCCGAGCGCCAACGCGCCGAGCGCATTGCGGCCGGCTGCGGTGCTGTGGTGCCACCCTTTTTGATCGTGGCCGACACCGCCGCCGTGCTGGCCGACGCACGCCAGATCGTGGGCCTGGACACCGGGTTTTCACACCTGGGCGCTGCGCTGGGTGTGCCAACGGTGGGCATCTACTGCGACCACGCGCCCGGCCTGGCCGGCATCACCGGGCCGGGGCCGGTGGCCAGCCTGGGTGGGCGGGGCCAGGTGCCGGCTTTGGCCGATGTGCTGGCGGCGCTGGAGCGGCACCTGTTGCCGGGCTGATGTTGCCGCGCCGATGTTGCCGGGCTGATGTTGCCGGCTGAGCTTGCCCGCTTGGGGTTGCGTCAGCGCCGCGCCAGCGCCTTGCCGCACTCGGCCACCAGCGCCGGGCCTTTGTAGATCAAGCCGGTGTAGATCTGCACCAGGTCGGCCCCGGCAGACCGTTTGGCCAGCGCGTCCTGGCCGCTCAACACGCCACCCACGCCGATGATGGGGTAGGCCGTGCCCAGCGCGGCACGCAGTTGCCTGATCACCCGGTTGCTGGCCTCCAGCACGGGGCGGCCGCTCAGGCCACCGGCCTCTTCGGCATGCGGCAGGCCGGCCACAGCGTCGCGGTTGATGGTGGTGTTGGTGGCCACCACGCCGTCAATACCGTTGTTTTGCAGCGTGCTGGCAATCAGCGCAACTTGGGTCTCGTCCAGGTCGGGCGCAATCTTGACAAACAGCGGCACTGTGCGGCCGTGCTGCTGGGCCAACCGGGCCTTGCGGATTTGCAGCGCACCCAGCAGCGCGTCCAGCGCTGCGTCGCTCTGCAATTCACGCAGGTTTTTGGTGTTGGGGCTGGAGATGTTGACGGTCACGAAGTCGGCATGCGGGTAGACACCGTCCAGGCCCAGCAGGTAGTCACTGGTGGCGTCCGCTATCGGTGTGGCGGCGTTTTTGCCGATGTTCAAGCCCAGCACCCCACCGCCGGCGCGAAAGCTGTGCGCCCGTTTCACGTTGGCCACAAACGCCGCCAGCCCCAAGTTGTTGAAGCCCAGCCGGTTGATCAGCGCGTCCCTGGCCGGCAGCCGGAACATGCGCGGTTTGGGGTTGCCCGGCTGGCCCAGCGGCGTGACGGTTCCAACCTCGATAAACCCAAAACCCATCGCCCCCAGGCCGTCGATGCAGCGGCCGTTTTTGTCCAGCCCGGCCGCCAAACCGATCCGGTTGGGGAACTTGAGCCCCGCCACCGTCACCGGGTCGGCTGTGCGGGCCTGCGCCCACAAGCACTGCGCCGGGGTGCCCTGCAGCGCGGCAATCGCGTCCAGCGTCAAGTCATGGGCACGCTCGGGGTCAAGGCCGAACAGGAAGGGGCGGGTCAGGGCGTAGGGCACGAGTGGCATGGACGGGATTGTCCCAGCCCGCCGTCTGCGACTTTTACACTTGCCTGTGTCAGTGCCTGACCGAGGAGCGCAACCATGGCCCAGATCACCCTCTACATCGACGCTGCCACCCAGCAGCGCCTGCGTGCTGCGGCGGCGCTGCGTCAGGTGTCGCAAAGCCAGTTTGTGGCGCGGCTGATCCGCAAGGCCACCATGCCCGAGTGGCCGCCGGAGGTACTGGCGCTGTTTGGCGCCGTGCCGGACTTTCCGTTGGCGGAGCCGTTGCGGGCTAGCCTGCCACCCGACAGCCCGCGCAAGCCGTTTTGACTGCCCGCGTGCAGTTCGCGCTCGACAGCAACAAGGCTGCACGCTGGTGACCCACAACACCCGTGCGTTTTCACGGGTGCCCGATTTGACGCTTGATGACTGGTATTGATGAGATGCACAACAACGTGACTGACAGCCCACCGCCCGCCATGACCGCCGATCAACTCAAAGCCCTGGTTGGCCGCGCCGCCCTGGACCTGGTGCTGCCGGGCACCCTGGTGGGGGTGGGCACCGGGTCTACCGTCAACCACTTCATTGACGCGCTGGCCAGCATCAAGGGCCAGATTGCCGGCGCGGTGTCCAGCTCAGCGCAGAGCACGGCGCGCTTGCTGGCACATGGCATCCGGGTGTTTGACGCCAATGCGGTGGCCAGCATCCCGGTCTACATCGACGGCGCAGACGAGATTGACCACCGGGGCCACATGATCAAGGGTGGTGGTGCGGCGCTGACACGCGAAAAAATCGTTGCCGACCTGGCCGAGCGCTTTGTCTGCATCGCCGATGACTCCAAGCTGGTGGGCCAGCTGGGCCGCTTCCCGCTGCCGGTGGAGGTGATCCCGATGGCGGCGGTGCAGATCGCAAGGCGCTTTGCGGCAGCCTACGGTGGTGTGGCCACGCTGCGGCCCGGGGTGGTGACGGACAACGGCCAGCAGATTCTGGATGTGCGTGGCCTGACGATTGCCGACCCGCTGTTGATGGAATGCGAGGTCAACCAGTGGCCCGGTGTGGTGACGGTGGGCTTGTTTGCGCGCCACCGTGCGCGGGTCTGCTTGCTGGGCACGGCGCAGGGTGTGCGCACGCTGACCTTCGACTGACCGGGCTGACCACGCCAACCCGTCAGCGCGGGCGTGGCCTGTTCAGGCGCGCTGCCCTGGCCCCAAAACGCGCCGGGTCCAGCGCGTCCAGCAGGCTGGACGCCAGCGGCATCGGCGCACCGGTCAACCAGCAGGCCAGCACCTCACCACCCAGCGCGGCCTGGGTGATGCCGCGTGAGCCCAGCGCGGTGAACACGTACAGCCCGGTGATGCGCGGGGCGAAGCGGGGCTGGTCCAGCCGCAAGTGCCTGGCGGCGGCGCCAGCGGCGCCGGCTGGGCTGCCGTCGGTGGTGACCGCGTCGGTGGCTGCGTCGATGGCCGCGCCGGTGGCCAGCGCGTCGGCGGTGGGCAGCGGGCCAAGCAGCGGCAGGCGGTCGTCCGTCTGCAAGCGCCAGCCCACCCGGCCACCCAGCGTGGCCAGATCCACCGTGCCGGCCCAGCCGGTGAGGCGGCGCAGGCTTGCCAGGTGCTGCAGGTGGTCGGTGTCGCGCAGCAGGGTGCTGTCGGTGTGTTCTGTCGTGTCCCGCCTGGCGGCCGTGCTGCCACCACACAGCACGCCGCCATCGGCCAGACGCAGCGCATAGCCCCCATCGGCCAATGGCAGCGGCAGTGCGGGCAGGCCTGGGGTGCTGGCCGGCAGCAGGGTGGTCTGGCCACGCTGGCGTTGCAGTGGCCAATGTGGCGGCGTGGGCTGGCCTGACCACCCCAGCAGGCGGGTTGCATCGCTGGCATTGCACAGCACCACGGCCTGCACGTCGGTGATGGGCCGACCGCCGGGGCCAAGCAGGCGCCAGCCGGTGGCGCAGGGCTGCAACTGGTCCACGGCGCCGTTGTAGCGGAGGCTGATGTTGGGGGCGGCCAGCCAGGCGCGGCACAAGTCGGCCGGTGCCACCCAGCCACCACCGGGGTACAGCCAGGCCGGTTGCTCACCGGGCAGGGCGTGGGCCAGCACCTGCACATAGTCGGCCGGCAAGCCCAGGCGTTGCACCAGGGCCTGCATCTGCGCGGCAGCCAGGGTTTGCTCACCCCGCAGCAGGCCACGCAACGCACCGGCCACCGGCGTTGTCTGCACGCTGCCGCCCAGCAGCGGCCGCAGCACCTGCTGGGTGTGCAGGGCCGCAGCACGCAGCCAGCGGGCGTGGTGGCCGTCATGGCCATGCACCACACCGTGAAACAAACCACCCCTGTTGCCTGAGGTCTCATGCGCGCAGCCGGGCTGGCGGTCAACCACCAGCACGCTGATGCCCTGGGCGGCCAAGGCCCGCGCTACCGCCGCGCCGGCCAGCCCGGCGCCGACCACGGCCACCTGGTTGCCGCCTGCGGCCAGCCCGGCCAGGGGCCGGCGGCCGGGCGGCGGTGGGGCACTGAAGCGGGGCGCAAACTGGCCTACCGTGATGCCCGCACTGATGCCTGCAGTGATGCCTGCAGTGATGCCGGCAGCCCCGCCCGCAGTGCCGGCCGCGCTGGCTGCACCGGCAGCCTGCTGCAGTGTGAAACCCGCGCTGCGCAAGCCGTCCAATACCGCGCTGTGGGTGGCCCAGGTGGCCACGGTGGCGCCGGGTGCGGCCAGGCGTTTGAGCAGGCGCAGCGGGTAGGTGTCCCAGCTGGGCGGCGCACCGGGTGGGTTGCGGTTTTCTCGGGCGTTGACAAAGCTGTCGATGTACAGCGCGTCGGCGCTGGCCACCAGGTCGGGCAGCAGCTGGCCAATGTCACCGACGGCCAGCAGCAGCCGCACCCGGCCGCCGTCCAGTGTGATCAGGTGCAGGTCGGGGGTCAGCGGGGGCCACTGGTCGGCCAGGGTGGTGGCCAGGCCCTGCAGCGGCGACAGCGCATGGGCTTGCCGCAGGGCGCTGCGCTGCGGTGGCTGGTGGCTGATGGCCAGGTAGTGCAGCTGGGTGCAACGCTGGCTGTCCTGGCGCCAGGCGGCCCAGGTGGCCAAAAAGTTATGGCCCAGGCCAAAGCCGGTCTCCAGCACCACAAAACGGGGCCGCCCGGCCCAGCGCGCCGGCAGTTGATTGCCGGCCAGAAACACCTGCTGCGCCCGGGCCAGTGGGTCGGCGCTCACGGGCTGCCGGGGCCGGGCCGGCGGTCAGGCTGGATCGCTGGCTGCGCGTCGGGCTGCGCGTCTGGCTGGATGTCCGGCTGGATGTCAGGCTGGATGTCCGGCTGGGTGTCCGGCTGCAGGTCCGGCTGAACCGCACGCCAGGCCAACCATTGCAGCAGCGGCGCGTGCACGGCGCTCAAGCCCCGGTAGGCCAGCACCGCGTTGCTCATGGACGCCAGTGCGCCGTGCACCTGGGCCGCTTGTGCGGCCTGCGCAAAGGCCAGCGCCAGCGGCGTGCTGTCCACGAGGATGGTGAAGACCGCCTGCGCCGCGCCGGCTGGCAAGCCAGGCACGGGGATGAAGGTCTGGCGCTCGGTGCGCCACCAGGTGTGGGCGGCGATGCTGCGCCCATCCAGCCCGGCCGGCCAGCGCGCCGGGTCCACCCGGTCCGGGTGGGCATGCAGACGCGGGTGGGCCGTCAAGGTCCAGACAAAACGCTCCCAGCGCTGCGGGCCGGTCACCAGTTGGATCAGTTGTGGCGCGGCGCCGGTGATCAGCCGGTTGTCGGCCACCGGTGCATGCACCTCGGTGAAGTGGCGGCCCAGCTTGTGCTCGGGCGCCCACAGTGACGGCAGCGCCACCGCCAGCCAGGGCAGGGTGCCCGTGGCGCTGTCGAGCACCGCAAAATCCTCGGCAAAGGCCAAGCACAACAAGGCGGTGCGTCGCCAGGCCGGGGGCAGGCTGCGCAGCAGGGTGCCGATCTCGGGCCAGTCGGTGCCGATGTTGTGCGGCTGGTCGTCCGCATCCAGCGCCCAACCCAGCCAGGGTGCAGCCAGTTGTGCAGCGTCAAGTCGGATGGCTTGGGGATGCTCGGCAGCGGCATGGGCTTGCAGGGCGGCCAGCGCTGGGCCGACATCGAACCCCGGCTGGCACAACAGGGCTTGCTCGCGGTAGGCCCACAACACTGCCAGTTTTTCACGCAGGTGGCGCGCCACACCCCGGTGCGGCACCACGGCCGGTGTCAGTTGCTTTGCACCAGCGGCCAGCCGGCGCAGGCCGGGTTGCATGCGGTGTGGGCTGCTGACAGCGGCGGCAAAGTCGAAGCTCATCGGCGGCAGGCTATCACCGGGCGGTGGCAGGTCGGCCACCGCCGCACCGGGCATGAAAAAGGGCACCGAAGTGCCCTGGTCATCTGCTGCCAAACCTGCCGCCAAACCTGCCACCAAACCTGCCACCAAACGCGCAGCCAGGCGTGGTTGAAGCAAGCCTCAGACTCGCTTGCGGTATTCGTGGGTGCGGGTGTCGATCTCGATCTTGTCGCCCTGGGCCACGAAGATCGGCACCGGGACCTCGAAACCGGTGGCGATCTTGGCCGGCTTGAGCACCTTGCCCGAGGTGTCACCCTTGACGGCCGGCTCGGTCCAGGTCACTTCACGCACCAGCGACGTGGGCAGCTCCACCGAGATGGCCTTGCCGTCGTAAAACACCACTTCCACCGGCATCGCGTCTTCCAGGTAGTGGATCGCGTCGCCCATGTTTTCGGACTCGACCTCGAACTGGTTGTAGTCCTCGTCCATAAACACATACATCGGGTCAGCGAAGTAGGTGTAGGTGCAGTCTTTTTTGTCCAGGATCACCTGGTCCATCTTGTCGTCGGCCTTGAACACCAGCTCGGTGGCCTGGTTGTTGAGCAGGCTTTTGAGCTTCATGCGCACGGTGGCGGCGTTGCGGCCACCGCGTGAGTATTCGGTTTTGAGCACAACCCACGGGTTCTTGTCCTGCATGATCACGTTGCCGGCGCGGATTTCTTGAGCGATTTTCATGGGAGATTCCGTAGTCGTGGCCAGCGCTCGGGTCGTCAATCGACCGGGGTCACCAGCTTGGGGCAAAGCCCGAGATTCTAGCCGCCGTTGGCCGGCGCCTGGCTTTGGTGGCCGCGCACAAAGCCCAGCAACTGGCTGCACAGGTCGGTTTGCGCGGCCAGTTGCTGGCGCCACCGGGTGTGCTGGGCGCGCCAGGCGGCCGGCTCTGGCAGCGCCAGCAGCTGGGGCGGCACGGCGGCTTGCAGGTGGTCTGACAAACCGTTGAAGGCTAAAAAGGCGGTGCGCAGCGGCGTGGCCACCGCCGCCGGCGCGCCCGCCAGATACAGGCCCAGAAACGCGGCGATCTTGGCGGCGTGGGCGCCGTCAGCTTGGGGGTAGGCCTGCCACACAAACGGCGCATTGCTGATGCGCTGCGCCCGCACGAAGGAGTCTTCGCCCCGCACCAGGTTGACGTCAGCGGCGGCCAGCAGGCGGTCAAAGTCGCATTGCGCCAGGTAGGGCAGGGCCTGCAGGCGCATGCCGGCGGGCAGCGCCGCGGCCTGCTGCAGCGCCTGCAGCTGCGCCAGCACCGGCCCGGGTGGCACGCGCAGCAGGGTGGGCGGGCCGGCCAGTGCCTGCAGCAGGGCGGGCAGGGCCGGGTTGGCATAACAAAACACGGTCAGCGCCTGCTCACCCGGGGCCGCGCCCCAGCCTTGGGCTGTGGCCCAGGCTTGTGCGGCAGCTGCATCGGGCGCCTGGCCGTTGATCAGCCCGGCCACCAGGCCACCGGTGCCAGGGGTGAAACCAGGGTAAAAAAACCAGATGTCCAGGCCACGCCCGGGGCCGCTGAACTGGGGTGAGCGCAAGCGGTGTGAGCGCTGCACATACGGCTCGGCGCTGAGGTATTCGAGGTTGATCCACAGTGCTGCGGCCCGGCCTTGCGCACGCAGCCGCGCCATGCGTGCCACAAACGCATCCGGCGGTGCGCAGCCAAAGGCCTCGATCACCACCGGGCCGGGGGCCAGATCGGGCGCCGGGTCGGCCCAGGCGACCACCTCCACA